>JAGQZY010000031.1 GCA_020435205.1 Bdellovibrionales bacterium
ACTGGATCTTTGTCTGAAAGGATCAAAGCTTCACCCCATCCAAGCTTGCATGTGCGAGAAAACTTCATCCGGATCAACCAAGTTCATGCACGCATGGGTCCCAATAGGACACCAACGACTTCCATGCTGACCACAAGGCCTGCAGGATAAATCCTTTTGCAAGACCTTGGCTTTTTGATTCCAAGGCTCATAGCCCAGCTCGAGAACAGTCGGCCCAAAGATAGACAAAGTCGGAAGCCCGATGAGACTTGCCATATGCATGGCTCCGGAATCATTGCACACAAGCCCTTGACTGGCACTCAACACCAAAAGGGACTCCCATAAACTCAATTGCCCTGCTAATGAGAAAGCCTGCGGAACCTCCCTGGCAATAGCGTCAGCAAGATTTTTTTCATCAGGCGCTCCAATCAATGCGATCGGCATTCCCCGGCGCCCCATTTGCTTTGCCAGAGCCAAGTATCCATTCCACCTTTTTGTAGGCCAAACACTTCCAGGCGCTAAACAGACAAAAGGTTTATCTAGAGGCAGGGAGACACGCCGGGCGAGATCAATGATATCTTGTTTCCCCCAGGTAGGATTGACTTTCATGCTGGCCCAAGTGGGAATACTCTTCTCCCCTAATTCCTCATAAGTGCGTAATCTTTCTGCAAAAGATGGTTCTACGGCAGCAATAAGTGTCAATTGTCGAAGAGCTTCTGGCCACTCTAAAGGGCGATGAATTCTCTTGTTGAAATAAAAAAAATTCCAAAAATTTTTATAGCCAACTTTAAATTGGGCATCTACCAAAGAAACAAGTGAGTGTGATCGAAAAGATTGGTGAGGACAAAATACATGGGAATAGCTTTCTGCTTTAAGCTGCTCCCTTAGAGACCTTAAACTATTTACATTTTTTTTATCGACCTCAAGAACGCTATCACAAACCCCAAGTCTTTCCATAAAGGAACCAAAACCTTTTCGGCAGACTAAAAGTAAAGGTTGTTGTGGCCTCCATTGGCGTATGGCTTTTAAAGTGGGAACCGAAAGTAAAAGATCCCCAAGAAATGCTGTTTGAATATACAGATTTTTCATTTACTTTTTAATTTTTTGAATTTTACCCATTATTGAGCCAATTTTAATTTTTGATTCCATTTTGACTATAAACTTTCGCTCATCATCCGTAAGCCAAAGGTAATTTTCACCCGTTGGTTTAAATTTTCCATCAATATCAAAACGAGGGCTAACCACAAAAGTATCAAAGGCGCCAATGTCAGTAAAAATCTTTTCTTTGCGGATCACTTTAGCAGTCATAATAATATTTTTGCCTTCATGAGCCACTCTGACTTTAAGCTCTTTTCCAACTTCCAAAGTGAAGGCGCGCAAGTAATAAGCAACACTAAATACATTTTGTGAGTACTTCAAGATATCCCACTGCACCTTCTTCTCTTCAACGGGTTTACCTTTCTGCTTTTTTTTGTCCCACATAAGAGCAACATTTTTATCCCAATCGAAATAAGTCTTCGTCTCCCTTTTTTGTTTAGACTCATCAACATGAATTTCATAACTATAGGGTACCAAAGTTTCATAATCGACAAAGGCCTCGGCGACATCATCTACCGAATAGAACATAGAAAACAAAGAGCTTGTCTGTATGAGATATTGATAGTGATAGGCTTTGCGCCCGTTCACTTGCACCATAGGCTTTACCTTCATGGTGAGCTTTCCAGCCTCTACCGCAAAATAGGAGATACCAAGAACAAGTTCCTCTCCCACTCGAACTGGGTCAACAAGAGGGCGTCGCCCATCAAAACCCTCATCGTCTTCAAGCTTTGGCATGCGAGTCGACTTTTTCTTGAGATTAGGCTTGACCACTTTAGTTGGCGCCGGTTCAGAC
Organism: Bdellovibrionales bacterium; assembly: GCA_020435205.1. Taxonomy (GTDB): domain Bacteria; phylum Bdellovibrionota; class Bdellovibrionia; order Bdellovibrionales; family JAGQZY01; genus JAGQZY01. The sequence goes on from JAGQZY010000031.1 coordinate 1,871, forward strand.
TTCGCTTCGTCCTTCTTCTCAGAAACCTTCTGAGGAGCCTTAGCTTTTGGTTCCTCTTTCTTTTTAACTGATTTTTTAACTTTAGTTTTTGGCCTTTTTGGTTTTTCAACCTTGGCTGGTTTAACCGGCTCAGCAATGGTTTCAATTTTTATGACCTTATCAAATTCCGTATTTTTTCTGATATCAATAGTTTCAAATTCGTGGTCTGTGGTCGCGCAAGAAGCCACAAAAAGTGCGAAAATACTTAGATATAAAACTAGCCCACGCGCTGACATCAAGTTCAGTGTATCAATCCATAGGCCTTCGCGATACCCTTTTCAAAGGCCAATTATTATGTTTCTTTGTTGGTTTCAAGCTGTTCAGCAAATCCAATTTTCCATCTTCGATGAACCCACATCCATTGCTCTTTGTGGTCACGTACGATTCGCTCAATACAGTCGGTGTATTTTTGGGTCATATAACGAATGGTTTCCTCTGGGTTATCATGTTCTTCAAAAGGAATGGGTGGCTCGACCACAATTTGGTGTTTTTTGGGGCCAATTCTGTAGGTGTATACAGGAAGCACCGGAGCTCCCGATTTTTTGGCAAATAAAGCCAATCCCATCGCTGTTCCCGTTTTATGGCCAAAAAATTCTGTGACAACACCATTGGGTGGCCCTGTATATTGGTCTAGAACAAAAATAATCCCATGATTAGCCTTCAGAGCTTTTAAAATTTCATAGGTACTTTTCCTAGGCGCAATAAACCGCAGCCCTCGCTTCCTACGGGAGCCAAACCACAAATCATTCAGCCACTTCGTTTTAAAAACCTTTGAAATAATATGCATGGGGTAACCCCAGCAAGCCAAAGCCGCAGCCCCTAAATCCCCGTTGCCGATATGGAGACTCATCAAAAAGACACCTTTACCCTGGGCAAAGGCTTCATCTAACAATTCCATGCCTTGGGTTTGAAAGAGTCGATCAAAGTCTTCCTTCCATAAAAATGGAAAAGAGTAAAATTCTAAAAGAGTTAATCCCATATGGAATAATGACCCTCTCGCCAATTGCCTAGCCTTCTTTGATGTCAAATCTGGAAAAGCCTTACGAACATTCTCGATGGCATCCTTTCGACGAATGCGCAGAACATCAAACCACACCAATGCAATCAACCAAGCAAGGACCCAATGTACAGGATAAGGCAAAATGTGAATGAAAAAAGCCACGGCCTTCAGAAAAGGTTTGAGTAGACGAAGAAAGAGGCTCACTCAATCTCCCCTTTCAATATCTCTGCGAATTGACCTTTCATTTGTTTAAAAAAGACATTTTCTTGGTCCTTCAAGTCGATTTTCATCTTACACATCCAAAGTTGAATACCCATATCTTTGAAGTGCTTACGATAGCGGACCAATTTGACCGCATCTTTTTCGGTAATCAGCAAATGCTTTAAACCCAACTGCCCCATCAAATGGGTCATTTTTTCAATGTCGATGGTTTTCCAAAAATAGTGGTCTGGGAAAATAAAAGACTTTTCCACAGCAATATTCTGCTCTTCCACAGTGGCAACAAAACCCCTAGGATTGCCAACCCCACAGCATAAGGCCAAGGAGGACTGAGGAAACTCTTGAACCCCTTCAGCAAAAAGGGGCTGCCAGGAATCAAACTGATAATCGGCAAAAAATAAATTTTTAGGATTTTTTAAAAAGGGTTGGATTTGAGTGGTCAACCAGTCAACAGCCCCTTCTTCAGCATAATTGCACTTGTTAATAATGACAAAGCTGGCTCTTTTGACATGAGAAAAGGGTTCGCGCAGCCGACCTAAAGGAAGCATTTGATAAGAATCCTTTTTTGCCGACGCATCTAGGATCAAAAAATTTATATCCCTTTGTAAGGCTAAATGTTGGTAACCATCATCAAGCAAAATAAGATCTGGGTTCTCGTCTTCTATGACTTTCAAAGCCCCCTCGTATCGATGGTGAGATACATAAACCAAAGAAGATGTATTTCGCTTTAACCAAAGAGGCTCATCACCTACGAGTCGCGGATCACTGTCATTCTCGACTTTAACAATACCCTCATATTCACCTTTGTAGCCACGAGTTAATATCACCACTTTTTTATTTATTGATTCAAAAAACAAACAAAGAAGCTGCACCCATGGAGTTTTTCCCGTCCCCCCAACTGACAAATTGCCGATACAAACAACAGGACAAGATACCTTTCGTGAGGGAAGCCATTTAAGAGCATAAAATAGTAAGCGCAAGCGGACCAAAAATAAAAACAATAGGGCAAATGGGTAGAGTAGGACTTTCTTTATCATAAGTACTTCGCTTCTAAATAACTCACTAAATTTGAAGTGGCCCCGCCACCACCCAGTTTAGACTTCAATACCTTCAAATTTTCCACCGCACTTTGATAAATTTTCTCATCTTTAAGTAAGGGGAGCAAAGCACTGGCTAGATTTGTTCCACGGGCCTCGCCTTGAAAAAGCTCCTCCACCAGCTTGCGCCTAGCGATGAGATTCACAATACAGAAATACTCCACCGTGTTCACTAGCCGTTTGGCAAAAAAAGCAGTGATCGGATTCATTCTGTACATAACCACCATAGGCTTCTCACAAAGAGCGACTTGTAAAGTGGCCGTCCCAGAGGCCGCTAATATCACATCACACTGTTGAATCATTTGAGTAGGAGGTCCTTGGATGAATTCAAATTTACAATTCTCACACTGAGCCTGCAAATCTTTAAGATCTAGAGTGGGCGCAACAAGAACCTTAACATCAATATCCAGCTGCTCCTGCAGAAGTTTAGCCGCCTTCACCTGCTCTTGGAAGTTATATTGAATCTCACTTTTGCGACTGCCCGGCATAAGCCCCAAGACTCGCTTTCCTTGACTAGGCTCCGTGGCTATATTTTCATCTTCTACCACCTCTACCAACGGATGCCCTACAAAATGGGCTTGAACACCATGGGATTGATAAAAATCCACCTCAAAAGGAAAGACCACCATCATGTCATCGACAAAGTCCTTAACCTGACGAACTCGCCCCTTTTTCCAAGCCCACAACTGAGGAGAGATATAATAGACGACGGGTATATTCATCTGGTGGAGCTTTTTAGCCAGGCGTAAATTAAATCCTGGGTAATCAAGGAGCAGGGCAAATTGGGGCTTTCGCTTTTCACATTCAGCAAGAATTCGATCAGCACTGCCTTTAATATCGCCCCAGTGTTTAATGACTTCTAACAAGCCCACCACGGCGAGATCTTCTGCAAAGCCAAAGCAATTCATCCCCATGGATTGCATCTTGCGATCACCAATACCAAAAAAGGTCCATTCAGGGTGTCGCTGATGCCACTGCTCGATAAAACGACAAGCGTACATGCAGCTGGAGGCCTCCGCTGCAACAATCAAAATTCTAGGATCACTGCAGTCGCTTGGCGATGTCTGCACGAATCTGCTCCGCGACCTTTAAGGCTAAGGTTCCTTGTTCACCACTCACCAAGGGACGATCCCCTCTGATGATACAGTTAATAAACTCCTGGTCTTCTGCCAACAAAGCATCACCCTTATCTAAACTCCAGGCATCGAACTCGAGCGGTAAGTCACCATCCAAACTTTTGATTTCGCCAGTTTTGGTGGTCAGATTCACTTCGCCAGTTTCAAAATCAATGGATAAGTACTGGGTTTCTTGAAAAACGCGAAACTTTCTTTTGCTGGTTGCTGAAACTCGGGAGGCCGTGACGTTGGCCACCGCATTGGATTCAAATTCAATGCGAGCATTGGCGATATCCACGTGCTTTGTTAAAACAGGGGTACCCACAGCCGACACGCTTTTTACAGGACTGTTCACCAAGCTCATGATCACATCCAGATCGTGGATCATAAGATCTAACACCACGTCTACGTCAGTGCTTCTTGGTTTGAAGGGAGCCAATCGATGACATTCAATAAATAAAGGGGTTTTTAGCTTTTCTTTGGCGGAAACAAGGGCGGGATTGAATCTTTCAACATGGCCCACCTGAAAGACTAATGATTTTTTTTGTGCCAACTGACAAAGCTCTTCGGCTTGCTCAACAGTTTCCGTGACAGGCTTTTCCACAAAGACATGCACTCCATCCTCTAAAAAAAATTTAGCAATGGGGTGGTGATAAGGAGTCGAGGCCGCAACTAAAACAGCCTCCACTTGCCCTTTGAGCTCCTTGTAGTCGGTCACAAAGGGGCTACCAAATTTTTCCGCCACTTTTTGCGCCTTCTCGCGGTCTACGTCGCAAACAAAACTGAGATCGGCATTTTCAATTTTGAATATTTTTTCCGCGTGATACTGGCCCAAATGACCCGCGCCAATGACAGCCACTTTGACTTTTTTCATATGGCAATCCCTCTTTCGCTTTTGCGAGCGAAATCCAATAAGTGTTTCACAGAAGGGAAGCTCTCACACTCTTGCTCCACTCGAGCCAAGGCCTCCTCAACTCGCAAGCCACCTTTAGTGATAATGCGCAGAGCTCGTTTTACGTGCTCAATTTCTGCTTTATCGTAACCAGAGCGATCCATGCCGATCTGGTTAGCGGCTCGCATGACTGCATACTTTCCTTGGGCAATGGCAAAGGGAAGAATGTCCTTGTTAATTGAGCTATCGCCAGCAATATAGCTATGCGTACCTAAACGGATAAATTGGTTAAGGAGACAGCCCCCACCGATCTTCACATGGTCCTCAATCTCTACGTGGCCAGCTAACTGGGTGGCATTGGCAATAATCACGTCCGTGCCCAATTGGCAGTCGTGAGCAACATGACTATAAGCCATGATCAAACAACGATCACCCATTTTAGTAATACCACCACCTGTCGGCGTTCCAGCATGGATAGTGACATATTCACGAATCATATTTTCTTTGCCAAGAATGCATGATGTGCGCTCACCTTTATATTTCAAATCTTGAGGGGTTTCGCCAATCACAGCACCAGGATAGAGGCGCGATCCGGCACCAATTTCAGTGTAGCTATAATCTGAGCCCACTGTGGCGAAGGAATCAATAATCACCCCATCACCAATAACAGTTTCACCTCGGATTACCACATAGGGACCGACAACCACATCTTTACCTAATTTGGCTTTATCAGAAATAATGGCACTTGGATGAATGCTCATCTCAATTCCCTTTCCTTGGAGTCACGCTCGCTACTAACTCGACCTCAGAAACCACAGCGCCATCGCAATAGGCTTTGCAATCAACTGTGTATAAAGATTTTCTCGCGTTGGTGATTTCAGCATGCAGTTCGAGCCGATCACCAGGTACCACCGGCTTCCTAAAGCGGGCGTGATTGATTTTTGCAAATAAAACATCGACAGAATCATCATCCCCAGGCGCACAAGCAATAGCTCCCGCTTGAGCCATGGCTTCAATTTGCAAGACTCCAGGCATGACAGCTTGTTCAGGGAAATGCCCTTGGAAATACTGTTCGTTCATGGTCACATTCTTAAGGGCAACGATCTTGCGTCCAACCGGTGAGTTCTGGTCAGGACCATAGCTGAAGCTCAATACTCGATCCACTAACAAAAAGGGGAAGCGATGAGGAATTCTTTTTTGAATCTGTTCAATGTTTAAAAAAACTTTTTCCGTCATTTATTTTGTTTTCTCAAATTTTTCAACGACAGCTTTCGTAATATCCAAATCTGCGTTGGCCCACATCACGCTTTGCTCTGCTTTTTCAAACACAATAGAGTAGCCCTTTTCTTTGGCCACCTGACCAATCACTTTTTGCAGTTTCTCCAGAATGGGTTTTGTTAAATCTCTTTCTTTTTGCTGAATAGACATTTGGCTTTTTTGCAATTCTTGTTGAAAAGCCATCATCTCTTTTTGTAGCTCGGCCTGTTTTTCGCCTCTTACCTTTTCAGAGAGAACCATTCTCTTTTTTTCAAACTCTTCAGCCTTTTTCTTAAGAGACTCTTCTTTCTTTTTCAGCTCTTCCTTTTTCTTATTGAAATCCCCCTCTAATTTTTTCTTTGCATCTTTACCAGCTTTCGTGCCCTGAATAGCCGCCTGCATATCAATGTAAGCTGCTTTAAAATTCGCACTCGCAGGGAGAGCCACTGCCATCAAAATTGTCATTAGAATTGCTTTCATAATTTCCTCCAAAAAAAATTATCAAACTTTAAAAAGGTGAACCAATAGCAAATACAAACTGAGACCCTGCCTGATTGAGCTCTGGTTGGCGATTCATTGGGAAGCCCCACTCGAATCGCAGTGGCCCAATCGGTGAAAACCAACGGACTCCAAACCCCATATCCTTACGCAAAAAGTCTGATACCAAGTCATCCTCTGCCATACCCATATCATAAAAGGCAACCCCTCGGATACCCGCCTCTTTAACAAGCGGAAATTCCAGCTCGATCATAGCCAAGGCTTGCTGAGTTCCCCCAACCACCACAAGGGATTGCTGATCAGCAATGCCTGGATCGTTGGTACAATTGGGGTTGAGCTCAAAGCCATGCCCAGCATCATCTGAGGTGTCACAGGTCAACCAGGCTCTTTTAAGGGGTGAAAATTCTCGGCGACCAAGGTCACGGAACCTCCAGCCCCGCATATTATAGGGACCACCAAGGGTATAAAGCTTGGTGAATGGAACTCCTCTCCCTTTGGGGCCCTCAATATAGCCATAGGAAAAGTTAGTCCGGAGCACCACATTCCAGAAGATATTGTGATACCAACGGAAAAAGGCATCGGCTTTGCGGTAAGCTAAACTTCCCCCAAGCCCCCCATATTCATAGGAAATGCTGGTATGGATACCAGCGCTGGGGGCAAAGCGGTCGTTCCGCTTGTCGTATTCAAAAGAACCCGTGACAGAGCTAGAAGTACCAGTGGCTTCCTCAGGCTTAAGCACGTCCGTTGGGTTAGGACCACTCACCATATTGAGGCCCGTTCTTTCCAGCTTGTAGCGCAAAAAGCCATAAAGGTAGCGATTAAAAATGGGGTGCCCCACCCGAATGGCTCCCCCTTCATCTTTCTGGCGGTAGAGATTGGGTAGGTTGAACTCATTGCGATAAATATCAAAACCCGCCGACCATAGAGTGTCATAAAGGTAGGGCTCGGTGAAGTTCACCCGATAGCGCTTTTGCAATTTACTATAATCGATTTGCAAACCCACCCGATGACCACGACCAAGAAAGTTAGATTGATTGAGCTGAGCGTTTAAGATCATCCCACTGAAAGAGCTGTACCCCGCTCCTAACTGAAAGCTACCAGTATTTCGTTCTTTGACAACAATATCAATATCCATGAGATCGTCACGACCTTTGGGCGTCTTGGTGTTGAACTGAACCTGTTCAAAGTACCCAAGCCTTCTCACGTTATCCATGGACTCTCTCTTACGAGTCTCATTGTAAAGCTCACCCTCACCAATTCGCAATTCTCTGCGGATCACCTTATCGCGAGTTTTACTGTTTCCTACAACGTTAATCGTTCCAAAATAGACTTTGTTTCCTTTGTCAAATTCATAAACGATATCGACCTTACGTTCCTTTTCACGAACAAAGGTGCGAGGAATGATGTTGGCATAGGCATATCCCAAATCCCCATACTTGGCCTGCAAGGTCCTCAAATCAGCTTGCACAGTTTCGTAAACAAAAGTCTGGGAATCATCAATGGTGACAGCTTCATTAAGCTCTTCCGTTGGGAACAATATGTCACCAGAAAAGCTAACATCCCCTGTATTAAACTGCTCCCCTTCTTCCACGCGGATGCTGATGTAGATCCCCTTCTTATCAGGGGTCACTGTCACCTCGGGGCGGGAAACTTTGGCCTGCACATACCCCTCATTGAAATAAAGAAAGCTAATCAACTGAACATCTTTATCGAAAGCATCTTGCTTGTAAGTTCCCGAACCAGAAAGAGCGCTAAAAAAACCTCCCTCTTGGGTAAACATCTTGGATTTCAAATCACTGGAGGGCATATGATTATTACCTATAAAGGAAACCCTCTTCACAAGAACCTGATCATTTTCTTCGACGATAAATTTAACTGAGACCCCTTGCCCTTTAGGATCTGGTTTCACCTCGTAAGAGACTTTAGCTAAGAAATACCCCTTCTCCTCGTAGGCCTTCTGAATGTCGGATACGCCACGAGTGATTTTTCCATAATCGATAATTTCGTAAACTTTGATTTTTGTAAGCTCCGACAACTCATCGTCATCCAACTCCGAGTTCCCATCATAAGAAACAGAAATAATTGAGGGCTTCTCTTTGACACTATAAACAAGAACAACGCCACCCTTTTTGCCCGACTTTTCTTCTACTTCGATATCCTGAAAGTAACCTGTAGCAAAAAGCTCTTTCACTTCTTTTTTTACATTGGCCATATTGCGAGGACGACCAACACGACTACTGAGTTTTTCAAGGATAGCCGCCTTTTCAATTTTTTTATTGCCAAGGATGCGGATTTCTTCCACGTTCGCAGCTTGCGCCACCGCGGCTGTGAAGAGAAAAAAGACAATAATGAACATCCAATGATGAGCTTTCTTAAATGGCCGATTCAACTTTAATTTCCCAGGCTTAAGTCTGTTGTTTAAGGCAGGCCAGGCTATTCATAAATCTTGGTAAAGTCAAAATCTGCCCCCCATGAAAAGCCATTTTATCTGTCTGAGTGGACAGCTTTTGCCGCAGCCCATTAAGGCTAGATGAAGACTCCATTTTTCAATCGATACAGTTTGGGAAAGCGATTGGCAAACTCCTGATCATGGGTAACAACCACCAGGGTCAGCCCCATTTTCTCTTTGAGTTCAAAAAATAGGTCCTGAATCACCTTTCCATTCTCACTATCCAGGTTCCCGGAGGGTTCATCGGCAAAAAGAATCTCAGGCTTTTGAATAAGAGCCCGAGCAATAGCCACCCTTTGCCGCTCGCCACCACTCAGCTCCGAGGGATAGTGGGATTGACGCTTTTTTAGGCCAAGCTGATCCAAAAGCTCGAGAGCCATTTTTTCTGCTTCCACTTTGGAGGTGCCCCCAATTCGGGCAGCGAGTGCAACATTCTCTAGCGCTGTTAATTCGGGCAATAGGTGGTGAAACTGAAAAACAAAACCCATCTTCCTGTTGCGAAAAGACGCCAATTGGTCGTCGGTTTTCCGAGTCAAATCCTCTCCGCGATAATAAACTTTACCTAAGGTTGGCTGATCCAGCGTCCCAAGAATATGCAAAAGAGTGCTTTTCCCCGCTCCAGAAACGCCCATAATGCACACGGCTTCACCTTGGCGGATATCGAGATCGATTCCCTTTAAGACCTCAAGCCTGGAGCCATTCATATCATAGGCTTTAGTGACACACTTGGTGGATAAAATCACACTACTCATACTTTAGCCCCTCCACTGGGGAAAGATTGGCTCCGCGGAAAGCCGGCGCCAATGAACTCACAAAACAAATAACAAGAGTTGCGACAATCACCCAAACGATATCCATAAACTTAAGATCAGTCATAAAAGTGGATAACTTGTAAACTTCTTCGGGCATAATCGGGTACACTTTTTGTAAATTTTCAAAACCCCAGCAAAAAAGAAGACCCAAGGCAATTCCGACAGTTAAACCAATCACTCCCAAAGCAAACCCGTTAAGGCAAAACAAAAGAATCACTTGCCACTTTTTAAGGCCTAAGGCTCTTAGCACACTCACCTGCGCATACTTGCGAAGAACCCCTAAAAATAAAGTGGTCGACACATTAAAAAAGGCGGCAACCACCATAATAAGCATCACAAAAAATAACACTCTTTTCTCATACTGGATCGCCTTAAATAAGCTGCGGTTGGTTTTCGACCAATCCCTAACCACATAGTCCCAACCGATAGCGTCTTGAATTTTATCCGCCTCAATCTCAGCCCTATCTGATGATTTGAGTTTCAGACGAAAGCCATTGATTTGATCATCAATCCCAGCCAAGGCTTGCACTGTGGACTTTTCAGTGATGACAATCCTCTCATTAAACTCATATTTACCGAAATCCATAATGGACTTCACATAAAAATTTTCAACCTTTGGATTAATTTGAGTGGCACTGGTTTTTGAAACTCGAGGCAGAATGCCCTTAAAACTATCACCCACATTAAGCTTCAATTGTTTGGCAACAACAGTCCCAAGGTGGGCAGGCTGACCAATCCCTTCCTGCCCTGGAGGCAACTCCTTAACGATACGTTTTTTTAAATTCAACACTTTGTCGGCGTTTTTACTATCCACGCCTTGCAAAAATACAGCACTCAACTGACCCTTGTTAGCAATAAGGGTTTCCAATTGAACATAGGGAAGAATGTACTCAATCTGATTGGAAACAGATTTCATTTTTTGCACGAGAGGTTCTGGATTAGAAATTCGACCACCACGCTTGTAAATAACAATATCACCAGACACGTCGATGATTGACCTCTTTAAAGTATTTGAAAAGCCAGAGAAGCCAGCCATACTGACAACAAGAAAAGCGACCCCCAAAGCAATTCCAAAAAGTGAAAATAAAGTGGTTGGCTCAGTTAGGATCTTTTTTTGAAAAATAAAACGACGAAACAACCAAAGTGACACTTAAGAATCCTGCTTTAAAAATTTAAGATACCCGAAAATAAATTTTTCCAAATCACCGTCCATAACATCTTGAACCTGACTGGTTTCTTCACTGGTACGATGGTCCTTCACCATATGGTAAGGGTGCATAACATAGGAGCGAATTTGGCTCCCCCATTCATTGGCCTTTTTTTGCGCATTCATTGCATCTTTTTCGCGATTGCGCTCCTCGATCTCCTTTTCATAAAGGGCGGCTTTCAACATTTTCATAGCTTGATCACGGTTGGCGTGTTGGCTGCGCTGATTTTGACATTGAACCACGATACCCGTTGGAATGTGAGTCATGCGCACAGCGGAATCCGTGGTATTGATGTGCTGTCCCCCAGCTCCACTGGCCCGGTAGGTATCAATTTTTAAATCTTCGTTCTTGATTTCGATGTCAATATCGTCATCAACTTCTGGCCAAGCAAAAACGGAAGCAAAACTGGTGTGTCTTCTTGCGTTGGAGTCGAAAGGGCTGATGCGTACGAGTCGATGCACGCCCGACTCTGCTTTTAAATAGCCATAAGCATAAGGACCTTGGATATGCAGGGTCACCGATTTGATCCCTGCCTCCTCTCCCGCCGTCATCTCCATGACGTCGACTTTAAAGCCATTTTTTTCGGCGTATCGAGAGTACATGCGATAGAGCATACCGGCCCAATCGCAGGCTTCTGTCCCACCTGCACCAGAGTTGATAGAGAGAAAAGTGGAGTTAGCATCAGATTCCCCATCCAAGAGTTTTTTGAGTTCAAGTTCTTCAATGACATCTTTTAAGGACTGGATTTCACCAACGGCCTCATGAAAAGACTGCTCGTCACCCTCTTCTTCAGCCATATCCAAGAGCACACCCACATCGTCCAATTTACTGCGCAAATCCTGCCACTGCTCGCAGGTCCGCTCAATGAGAGCAATATCGCGATTGATTTTTTGCATCTCGGCCGGTTTTTCCCAAATCGCTGGGTTTTGTGACTTATGACGAAGCTCTTCTAGATCTTTTAATTTTTTGTCGACATCAAAGGTACCTCCGGAGTTGCTCGGTTTTCTCCGAAAGGTCATTGACCATGCTACGATATTCACTGAGATGGGTGTTCAAGTTGATTTTTTTCTCTTCCATATATCCTGCTCTAAAGTGGTATTTAAGGTTTTACCTCAAAATAGGCCTTTCTCAAAACATCAAACAACCGATCCTGCAACTTAAACATCCGAGCGGCCTTTTGCCGAGATCCCTCGTGCTCGTAACCCAGGAGATGGAGGACCCCGTGAATCAATAGGTAGCCCAGTTCCTCCTCGGGCCAAAGGCCGTGTTCTTTGCTCTGCTGTTCAATAACCTCGCCGCAAAGCACCAATTCGCCAAGCTCGCCATCCTCAGCACCAGAAAAGCTCAAAATATCTGTGACCTTGTTTTTTCCTCGATAGCCACGGTTCAAACGCTGCATTTCCGAGCGAGGTACAAACACCAGGGTGATCTCACTAGCGCTAAGGTCCCACGGGCTTTGCCTTTTCAGCTCTTTATTCAGGCTACTTAACCAGTCTTGAGAAAACTGTCTTGGGATTCTCCAGCCAGACCTCTTGATGATGTGAACTTTCATCCTTCCTCCTCAGAAATTGCGAATCTGCGCAAGATTAGGTGCAAAGTCAAAAGCATAAATGATGGGTTGCGGAGGCTCCTCCCTGATGTCATATTTTAAGCGATGCCCAATCGCACTGAAGCCTCGACTCCTTTTTGCTCTCTTCCCTTTGAGAACCTGGTGGTTTATGACCCTCAGCATTTTAGACCCTGCTATCGAATGGCAAAAATCAAAACCGACAAGCCCTTAGCTCCCAATGAAATGTTTCTCCACCCCTCAATGCAGCAGGTTCGGGAAAGTTTTCAGCAAGGACATTGGCCGGCTTTTTGCGAAACTTGTCGAGTCCAGGAAGCTTCCCAACGATCATCCACTCGAATGAGGCTTAGTAAAACTCGCGAAAACACCTCCTTACGGGAACCTAAAATTCAAAGTCTTGATCTCAACTTCTCTAATCAATGCCAAGGGGTTTGTCGACTTTGCAGTAGCAGTGTCAGCTCAGGCTGGTACGCTCTCGATAAAGAGTTGCATGATTTGCCAGAGAACCCCTTTCATCGTGGCGCGTTCCCCCCTAAAAATGACTTTCCATTATTGAACATTGATGATTTTCGACAAATAAAAGTTTTGGAATTTTCCTCATCAGAAGTTTTTGAGCAAAGCAAAACCCGAGCTTTTATACAAAAACTATCCATGCAAACTTTCGCTGGCGGTATTCGACTTAAAATCATGACAACTTTAGCAAGTCTTCCTAGCGAGCAATGGCTGCAATGCCTCTGTCGTTTTGCAAATGTGGATATTTTTCTATCTATCGATGGCGTCGGAAAAGCCAACGAATACTTACGCCATCCGCTAAAGTGGGATGGCCTCGTTCAAAATTTACACGCTTTGCTCGATTTTGCCCATAAGCAGGATTCGATCACCCCTCACCTTCATACCGCTATCACCGCCTACAATCTCTTTGAGTTGGATTCTTTGCATGATTGGTGGCAAAGCATGGGGCTTTCCAACACTAGTCATGTCCTATTGAGCCACCCCTATTATCTAGCTCCACACGTGCTGCCGCAAAAAGTTTTGGATGAGGCCATTGCCTATTGCAAAAGTTTTAATTTGGCGCAGGCCTTGGGAAAGCCTCACAACTTTTCTGAAGACGCCTATTCACTGTTTCTCCGCTTCACTCATTTCCTCGATCAAAAACAAGGACAAAATCTTCAGCAGGCCTTACCCATTCTCCACCAACTCATTGCTAATGATTTTGCTAAACTGAGTCATTTTGTTGACCCCGTAGCCCCCACCTCATATGTATGAGTTATGAATCCATTTGAAGAACTTGTAAAAATTGTTGCACGCTTGCGCGGTCCTGATGGCTGCCCCTGGGACAAAGAACAAACCCATAAAAGTCTCACCCCCTATGCGGTCGAAGAAGCCCTTGAACTAGAAGAAGCGATTCATAATGAGGACTGGGAAAATGTAAAAGAAGAATTAGGCGATCTCCTTTTTCAAAGTGTTTTGCACAGCCAGATTGCTAGCGAAAATGATCAATTTAATATTGACGACGTTATTAAAACTCTAAATACAAAAATGGTCCAGCGACATCCCCATGTCTTTGCTGACGTGAAAGTGCAGAACTCCGCAGAGGTTTTAAAAAATTGGGAAGAGATTAAGTCCCAAGAAAAACCAAAAAAGGTGACTTCCCTTTTTGATATCCCAGCGACCTTCCCTGCATTGTTACGCTCTCAAAAGATAGGCAAACGCACTCAACGTTTGGATTTTGACTGGTCTTCTTCAGATGAAGTTTTGGTCAAGCTACGTGAAGAGTTTGCTGAGCTTGAAGAAGCCTACGCTAGCAAAGATATCCACAAAATGAATGAGGAACTTGGCGACCTTTTATTCACGGCTGCCCAGATGGCACGGCATCTGGATTTAGATGCTGAAAAAAGTTTGCGCCAGGCCAACGAGAAGTTTGTGGGGCGCTTTACTAAAATGGTGAAAAGCCATAAAAACTTTGAAAATCTATCTCGAGACCAAAAAGAGGCAGCCTGGAATAAAGTCAAATCCGAAGAATAAGTCTTTTTTACCGACGAAAAACCTTTTTCATCTGCTTCACTTCAGAAACCTTTAAAGCAGCAGTCACTGCAAAGTAAATGGCGGCACCAATAGTTATCCAAATGAGCAGAATAGGAAAATCAAAAATAAAACGATGCTGTCGCCAAGCCAGATGACCTATCCAATTTAAATAAAAACCAAGAATAGAAGCTGCAAAAAAACATTTTAAAACGTGCAAACCTAATTTCTTCCATCCCAAAGAACCCACATTTTTTTGCAGCAGAACCAGAGCACAGCCAAGATTGAAAAGAGTGGTTAAAGAGGTGGAAAAACAAAGGCCCTGCACTCCCCATCTTGCCATTAAAAATGGCGCCATAATCACATGCAGGACAAGTCCACCCAGTGAGATCATGGCCGGTGAAAACGTGTCTTGGCGAGCGTAAAAAGATTGGTGCAGGATTTTTAAGGATCCCGCACACAATAGAGTCAGCGTGTAGACTTTCAAAATATCGGCAACAACAGGCACTTCGGCTGCAGTGAACTGCCCCCGTGCGAACAAAATAGAGACAATATCCCCGCCCAAGAACCAAAGCCCGGCGGCTGCTGGTAGAGCCAAAAAGAAAAAGAAACGCAGGTTGCGGCCCAAGCTGTCCATAAAATGATCTTTTTGCCCTCTCGACCAATAATCAGAGAGGGTGGGGAGCAAAGTTGTTCCAATGCTCACGGCGATCAAAGAAAGGGGGAGCTCTAAGAGCCGATCACCCATATATATGTAAGTGATCGCGCCCGATTGAAGTTGGCTGGCAAAATAGAGATTCACTACACCCATGATTTGCAAAATACCCACTCCCAAGACCGTGGGCGCAAATTTCCGCAAGGTTCGACGGACCAAAGGGTGTTTAAGAGCCCCTAAACGAAGGCGAGGAACAAATGCCGATTTTAATATGGACGGCAGAAGCATTAAAGCCTGCAAGGCACCTCCTGCCAAAACTCCCCAGGCCGCCCCCTTGCCTATGTCAGGGTGATCACGAAAAATCAGCAAACCACCAATAATACAAAAATTGAGCATCACTGGTGCAAAACCCGAAAGGGCAAAGCGTTTGAGGCCGTTGAGAATGGCCATAAAATATGCAAATAAACATATGAAAAAGAGAAAGCCCACCATGATACGAGCAAGAGATACAGTCATTTCCTGCTTACCGGGAACAGCGGCAAAACCCTTTCCACTGAGCCATAGATCAACAATAGGCTCCATAAAAATAAAGCTCACTCCACATATAAGGACAGCTAGGCCCATGAGCAAAGTAAAGACTCCGTCCACCAACTGGGTAGAGTCAGCCGAATCCTGTTTTTTTTGGCTTTCTACAAAAATGGGGATAAAGCTCACAGAAAGCCCACCCTCGCCAAGGAGACGACGAAAAAAATTGGGAAGCCTAAAAGCCGCCAGCCAGGCATCTTTGGTGTCCAGAGGCAGCAAAGAGAACAGAAGAGCGTCCCGAATTAAGCCCAAAATTCGACTACTTAGAGTCCCCGAGCCAAAAATAAGAGCGGATCGAGCCACCGAGTGCTGGGAAGGGCCACTGGCCTGGTTTTTATCCAAATTCCATCCTTTTTTACAAAGAGCTTGTCTGCTGGCGTCTTTTTCGGTATCACCTCGTATTTACAAGTTATCTTGGAGGTTTAGCCTTGGCAAATATTAAGTCAGCAGCAAAACGCGCACGTCAAGCCATTGTGAGAAGAGATCGCAATCAACAGACCAAAAAGTCGGTTCGCACGATTGAGCGTAAGCTTCGTACCGCTGTTTCGGCCAAAGACAAAGACCTCGCCAATGAACTTCTCAAAACTTACTCCAGTGAAATGGGAAAAGCGGCGCAAAAGGGTAAATACCACCCCAAAACAGCCGCTCGTAAAATTTCTCGCATCGCTTTGTTTATGAACAAAGTCCTCGGCCAATAGCCAGGTCTCTAGATTCTCAAAATTAAAGTTGCTCCAGGCTCTTGCCGAAAAGAGTCCTATGGAAGAGTTTCGTCGAAAGGCACCTAGACGGCCCTATGGTGGTTATGCAGGGATTCTGCATAAAGGAGCTGTATTTATTTGTCATTGCGCACAAGTTGGAGAAGGCGGCGCCCTCATCAAAGCTGATGAAAACAATGCGCAGTTTGAAGTTGGCGCCCCCATTGTCATCACTATCTTCTTTCATCGCATTGGCGGAATTGTTACTAGCGCCGAGTGTCTTTATAAAACACCCGAAGGCCACATCGGCATTGGTTTTGGCGACATCAAGATGGACTTTAAAAAAGTCATTCGAGAGTATGTCTCTCGCCGAAAGCTCAACCAACCCAGCGCAATGGGTTAATTCTGCTTTAAAGAATATTATCCATATTGGCTTGTAAAAATTTTTGGAAACTCTTTTGCTGGTCTTTATCGATTCCAACAAATTTCAATCCCATACCACGAGGATAGCGCCCATCGGGTTCTGCTATGCGGACCACCACGGCTTCCACTCGAATCTTTTTCATGGAGTTAACGTGAAGATGTAAGCGTACCCTTTCACCAATCGCGGGGACATCCCCCTCAATAGAGGCTCCCTCCAAACAGAAGAAGGCTCCTGTTTTTGAAATATCAAAGGTGTGAGAATGAACCATTTCACCAACATAAGGATTGAGAGTGGCCGAAACTCTTTTATGATATCTTTTGGCACGGGCCCACCATCGACGCTTTGGATCTGCTAAAACCAAACGAGAGGACGGCATAAATAATGGTACAAATAGAAGTGAAAACGACATAGTAGCCATCACAGTTTGCCCCATTGAATAGTCAGCACCGTAGTGCCCAACGACGTAATTGTTTAGAGCCACCAGACCAATGGTTACTGGAGCTATACCTTTAAGCCAAGGAGATGCCTTTAAGTGTAAGTAGGCACCCACCAATAGCACCCCTATCACCATCCAGTTGAGAAAAGAAATCTTATTGAAAATAGCAGAAAACTCGTTATAGCCATGCCCATAGAGCCACATAGCCTGTAAAGGAAAAGAAAGAGCGATAAGTGTCAACATCATCGCAACAATATAAAACTGTTTAGGTCTCACTATCATATTTCACTTCCTCTTTTTTTGAATAGTGATAGCAATAACTCGAAACCTTTCTCACATAGCGGATAGCTTCTCGCAACTTGGGGTGCGTTTTCCACTGATCCTCTCTCTCTATGATAGATTTCTTGACGCGATAAGCTCCTGAATTGTAACTCGCTAGAATTATTTCACTAAGGTTGTAGTCCTTATTGCCAGGCAAAGACTCCACCAACTTTCTGTTATTTGGAAGAGCCCAGTAGGCTTTGAGATAATCAATATAAGCAGCTCCACCCTGGATGGACTTTTTAGGGTCCAAACGCCACTCTTTTTGCTGGTCAATTTCACCCACACCAATTTTTGAACGCAAAGTCAGGTAGGATAGGCTGTTGATTCCTGGGTAGCGAGGCCATTTTTCAAAACTCTGGATGATTTCTTTCTCTGCCAAGGGGGTAATCTGAGTAAGACCGATGGCTTTGGCCCAACTCACCGCTTTAGGATCGAAGGCAGACTCTTGAGCCACAATCCCCACTAAAAAAGAGGGATTAAAATTTGAATCTCTAGCAACCTCTTCAATAAGCTCAACGTAGGTGTCAGCCTCATCAAAGTCACGGATGGAAGCAATTTTGCGATTCTCAAACAACGAGCACTGCGGAGGCAAATAGCCGGCCTCAGCGACCTTCCCTTTAAAATTTTTGTATCGAACTTCTATTTTATTGGGATCTAGAGTTTTGAGCCTGACATCATCAAAGGTGAAACGGACTCTCTTCCCATTAGGACTCGATTTTCGCTTGGCTTCACCCATGAACTGCTTGGTCACATCAATACCATTGTAGAAAATAGTCAGCTGGGGTTTATCTTTCACTGGAAAATAATCGATAATATCCACTGAAAATTCGCTTTTGCCATGAAGAACTTGGCGATCGGGATAGAATTCAATCCGAGGCCCAAAGGTTTCGTTAGGTTTAAGAGGGCTCGCCTCTTTTTTAGAAGAATCCTGCCAAGCCTCTATGGCACCAAAGGGAGTTGTTGGCCCAACACAAGCACACAAGCTGAGATAGCTGAGGACAGCAAAAACTCGAATCTGAAACTTGAAAAACCTTCTCATCATCATTGCATTTATCGGTCTAGGCCTGACTCGAATAAGAAAAAAGTCTGGCTTTTCTCACTATGGTTCACCTTAGAGCCATTTCTTCTGCAAAAAGAGAAGATTTCCCCAAGAATGGGTAAAAGATCGACAAAATCGGAGAAATTTAAATTTTGCGCCTTAGATTGGGACCATGGGTACAGTCCTTGCCAAAATTTTCTTACTTTTTATCCTTACAAATACTTACAGAAAATGGAGGTCTACCTCCTCTTTTTCCCATTTGAGCGTTGATTTCCCCAATGATTTCATTTTCTTAATATTTGCTAGAACGCGTTGACATGGGTTTTCACTATGCAGCCTTCCAGTTTCGGCTACAATTTTCTTTCGATGTTCTTTCTAGGAATGGAGTCCTTAAAAGAACCTTTGATTTCAATGACGAGATCAAAGACCGAGGGGGGAAATCATGAAGTCTATTATAGCAATGGCTATTGTTTTGTTTGCGTGCCAAGGTTTGGCGGATGTTAACGACATCATTATTAAGACCAGAGGCAACGTACCTTTAGCGAAATTGGGAATCGCTGCTGAGTCAGCCTCAAAAATGCCTTTGGTTGAATCCTTGCAGATTCATTTAATTAAAAATTATTCGCGCTCCAATGTGCAAGAGCTGCTAAAAAAACTGCGCCAGCACCCTGACGTTGTTTATGCTCAAGAAGACCACCCTGTGAGTCTTCGCCAAAATCCAAATGACCCCGACTTTAAGGATCAGTGGTCCATGTCCCTAACTAATAACAATTACGGAATTGACGCCATCACAGCGTGGACATCTTTTGGGACTGGCGGAAAAGATATTCAAAATAACGATATTGTTGTCGCTGTTGTTGACGGTGGCGTTCAAATTGATCACCCGGACTTAGAGGAAAATATCTGGATCAACCAAGGTGAAATTCCAAATAACGGCATTGATGATGATCAAAATGGATACGTTGACGATGTGAATGGGTGGAACGCTTACAATGACGACGGCAACATCACCGGTAACTATCACGGCACTCACGTGGCTGGTATTGTCGGCGCCAAAGGCAATAATGCAAATCAAGTGGCTGGGGTGAACTGGGATGTAAAAATTATGGCGATCCCCGGTTCTTCTGGGACAACCTCAGTAGTGTTAAGAGCCTATAACTATGCCCTCACCCAAAAGAAACTTTGGCTACAAACTAATGGTCAAAAGGGTGCCAACGTTGTAGCAACCAACTCTAGCTTTGGTATCGATCTTGCCGACTGCACCAGCAAAAATTATGCGGCTTGGAACGATATTTACAATGAAATGGGTAAGTACGGAATTCTTTCCGCGGCAGCTACAATGAATCGCGTGGCTAACGTTGACACACAAGGTGATGTTCCTACTGGCTGTTCAAGTCCTTACATCATCGCGGTGACGAACACTGGTCCGAATGGGAAACGCGCCACGGCGGCCTTTGGTCAAAGAAGCATTGATTTGGGGGCCCCTGGGCAGAACATTTTATCTACGGTGACGGGCGGCTCGACCAGTGATCTTTCTGGAACATCTATGGCCACTCCTCACGTTGCTGGAGCCGTTGGATACCTTTACAGCGTGGCCTCCCTTGCTTTGACCGATCTTCATAAAAGTAACCCCGAGCAAGCGGCTATTGAAATGAAAAAAATCATTTTGGGAACTGTCACACCTCGATCGAATCTCAAAAGTGAAACTGTGTCTGGCGGTATTTTGAATCTCTATCAAGCCAGTGAGGAAGCTGTAAACTTTGGTCTTCCTAGAAACTAAAGCTTCGAGCTTGACCTAAAATAAAAAAGCCATCCGAGAGGATGGCTTTTTTTTTACTTCAAATTAGAGGTTTATGCTTAGTTGGTGACGCGAACGTTAATAGCGCAAGGGCCTTTCTTTCCTTCACCAATTTCATATTCCACTTTGTCCCCTTCTTGGGGCTCTTGGCCTTGGATTTGTGTAACGTGAAAGAAAATATCTTTTCCATCATCTGGTGTAATAAATCCGAAACCTTTTTTGGTATTAAAAAACTTAACTGTACCGGTATTCATGCAATAAACCTCTGTTTGTTTAAATGTTACTCATAGAAGGACCAAACAAGTCCAACTAAGTCCCCATTAGACATTAAAATCCCGCTGGAGGCTATTAAAAAAGCTTCCCAGGCCTGCGGAAAGGCAAGTCCATGGCCCAAAATCCCCTATTTGAAGGTCAAGATTTGGCTATTTTTTCAGCTCCCAAAGGCCTCCCCGGAGGGTCGTCACTTTAACTTATTGATTTTACTTGTTTTTTCATTGTGGCCTTTGACAACCTTTTCAGATTCTGTCAATGGCAAGGTTTACATAATTTCCCTTTTCCCTCTATACTGCGCCAAGAAATTTTGAGGGAGGGGAGTCCTATGAAACATATCATAAGCCGCTGTATGGCTATATTCACTGTTTTAGCAGCTGTAATGGCAGGTCAGACGGCACAGGCCGAAATCGTATACACAAAGAAAGACTGGTCGCTCGATATTACTAATAATATCTGTACGGCCCTCACCGGATTGAAAGTCCAGGGGAAAACTTACTACTTAATGGTTGTGGTTGATACTGACGGAAAGTTACCAGCCCAAGTTATGGTCTATCCAAAAACCCAACCGGCTGCCGCTTCCGGCTATACCTTTGATTGGCAAGGGACGAACTACCAGTTCGCAAAACTGCCTGATGGCAATAACGGCACTAACTACAGTGGCAACACCTTCTGGAGTCTACCCGTCGATACAGCTAAGATTATTGACTACATTAAGCGCTACAACACCATGAGTGTCTATTCGATTGATAATAACCAAGTTTACCCCTTCTCATTAAGTGGCTCGAGCCTAACGGTTGGCGAATTGGAAACTCGTTGTGCTTCCAATTCCCTTTTCGCAGCCCAAGACTTCGAACAGATGTTCCTTCCCGGCACCGGCAAAAGCGCTGACATCAATGCCATGACTGAGGATATCGCCGTCGAGCTCAGAACTATTCTTGAGCAAGCTGTAGAAGAGTATCGCGCCGTTATGGTTGTGCAAAAAGAACTCGATGATCTAGAAGCTCGCTATGCTCAATGGACGGCCGAACTGAATGATTTGAATACGTCAATTGCTTACCTAGAAAATGATCGTCTCCCCTACCTTCGCAATGAAAAAGTAGGAGCTGAGCAAGCCATCGATCGTGCCACCAAAGAGAAGGCTGATTACCTTAATCGCATTGACCAAGAGCGCATTCGTTTGGACCAAGCCCAGCGTGACTACCAAAATGCTTTAGATGCGATTGCCCCATATACCGGCCAACACGACGACCTTCTTCGTCGCTGGAGAAATGCCCAGGACGAAACTCGCAGAGCCGAAAATGAGCTAAGTAACATTCGTTGGCAGATTGATCTTGAGCGTAGAAATTTGGCCCAATTGCAACGAGAAGCTGACTCCTTGCAAAATGAAATCCAAAACCTCGAGCAACAACGAGTCAACACTCGTCGTGAGTTGGATCAAGCCCAGAGCGACCTCAATAACTTTAATCCACAACAAGAGATTCAAAAGCGAAAGCAAAACAATTCTCAACTTCGCCAAGTTCGTCAACAAATCCAACAATTGAATCAGGAGATTCCTCAGCAGCGCCAGCGTGTGCAACAGCGTCGCCAAGAGATGAATCAAAAGCAAAAAGCCTTAGAGGACTGTAGAAAAGCCACTCCTGGAAAGTGCCAAGCGGAACGCCAAGCTTTCCAACAGGCCAAACAACAGTTTGAACAGGCCCAGCAACGTTTGCAAAACATGCAACAACGCCGCCAGAACCTTGAGCAACAACGTCAACAAATTGTTCAACGTATTGAAAACAATGTGGCTCAAGAAGAAGCGCAACTTCGTCAGCGAGTTCGCAACTTGGAAAATCGTTTGGCTCAGATTCGCAACCAAATCCAAGATCGCCGCGAACGCCGCCGTCAAATCGTGCAGGTAGAAATCCCTCAAAAACAGCGCCGCCTGGATGATCTGCGTTTTGACGAACAAAATGCGGTGAACAATCTTTCCACAGCACAAAACGATGAACGTCGTGCGGAAAGAGACTATGTCAGCTTTAAGCAATCAGTGGGTTATGACCAATTGGAAGCTGACGTTCGCCGTACTCGTGCGACCGTTGACCAAATTGAAAGCCGAATTGCCACTTATCAAAATGAAGTTCGCAAGCGCGACCGCACGATCGCCGACCAAACTCGCTATCGCGATCAGCTGGTCGTTGATATTCAGAGCACTATTGACTTGATTGCTAGTAAGAAAGATCGTCGCATTGTCGTGCAAGATCTTCTTAAGCCCTATGACGATGAAAAGTCTGAAATCCTAGTGCGTTTGGACGAGAAGAAAGCCATCTTGCAACAAACTGCAAAGCTCTACGAAAGTACACTTCCCTAATTTTGAGGAAAACTTTTGCAATAAAAAGGCCGCATAAGCGGCCTTTTTATTTGGGGCTAGGTAGATCTAGAAATCGCCGAGGCTGTCTCCTTCTTGAGCCGAGTAAAAATTAATCCAATAGCGCATTAGAGATTCAATGAGCTTTCTCGCTTTTGTGGTGTAGGATCCACCACCTTTCTTTTCAATAAAGACTGCAAAATAGTATTTCTTCATAACTCCTTGCCGTTTGGCATAAAAGTATCCAGCCAAGTTGGAATTTGGATTCAAAGTACCCGTTTTAGCAAAAATTCTACCTTTATGGTCAGTATTTTTATTTTTCCATGTGCCATCGGTGCCATTGATGGAAAGCAATTGCTCGAAATTAAGTCCCGCATAAGCTTTTCCACGAGAGTCTGCAAAATGTAAAATTTCTGCAATTTGAAAGCCATCCATAAAATTATCATAATGACAGCCAGCCCCATCATTAATAGAAGCATCCGTCCAATCTGCCTCAGGTATTTGTGAAGTCAACCAGTTCAAAACGGCATGGGCTTGATCTTCCTCCTCTAGAAAGCCATTCGGGCAGCTGTGGGCATCGGTGTAGGCTGGCGGCGAAACAATACCAGCAATGGCTTTAGCCGCCAGGCGTACATAACGAGAGGCTTCACCATTATTGCTGTTCTTTAGCATCTGCCGAACTTTACTGACGCTGACGTTATTGACTCTTTCTAAGGCGCCAAGAGCTGTGGAAAGTTTTGAAATTGAGGCGAGTCGTCTTGGAGTTTCTCCAAGATAGCTCCTTTTAATTTTCATATTTTCCACATCAATGACGACGAAACTGAGTTTATCATATTCACTTTCATGAAGGTCATCGACAAACTTTTTTTCTTCGGAAGATAGTTCGTCCACATTATGGCGAATGCTCTCGAGTGGTGCTCCCTCTCCGTCATCGGGAATAGTAACATCGATGACCCCATCTTCTTCAGGCCCTAGCCCTTCATAGATAGATCTTTCCTTGCTACAGGCCGCGAGAAGAATCACGGTTGCCAATATAAAAACAGTGCGGATGCTTTTACGAATCATAGGTCCCCCTCTAGAGACCTATTTTCTCACTTCACGGCTCGAGTAGCTAGGCTCCCCCACCTTGGTCGGGAGCCACCAGGTGGGCAGAAAGAGCGAATCGTTGTCTAGTTACAACCATTCAGGGTTTTCCGAACTAAAGTCTGGCTAAAAATAACCTCGCAAGCCAACACTTAGATTGCGTCCAGCCAGGGGCACCTGATCCTTGAGTAGGGAAACGTGGTTCCTTGCTTCCTCATCAAATAAGTTATTGCCTTGAACTATAATCGACCAAGAAGTGGTTGTCGTCGTGAACTGATAAGATAAAGACGTATTCACCAACGAATAAGCAGCCGTTTCCCTTTCCTGAGGAGAAATATGAGATTGCCTCGAAACACCTTGCCACTGCAAACGCCATTGCCAGGATTGATAGGTTTGAATCCATTCAAAACTTTGTCGAAAAGGAGACAGCCTCGGCAGATAGTACCCGGTGTTTGAATCACGGCCACTGACGTAGTCTAAAGTCAGTCGCAGACGTGATTCCCCCGGTAAACCCACCCGCACCTCTTGTTGAAAATCAAATTCTCCTCCCCAAAAGCGAGCTCGAGTTTGCTCATAATTATATATGGGAAGATCTTCGCCACTGTCACCAGCAAGCCCACTCTCATCAGTGTCATCATAGGCTCCGGTTGGTGCCAGGTTGATAAAGTCATTCATGCCATAGGTAAAAAAACTAAGGCTCGCCATTCCCGTTTTGCGCTTATGGCGCAAAAGGGCCTCTGCGGCCAAGGCTTTCTCACTCTGCAAATCCTTGTCTCCAACCTCATAAGTGGCCGTTGCGATGTGAGCACCATTGGAATATAGTTCCTGGTAAGTTGGAGCCCTTTCATTGTAGGATAGGTTCATGCCAGCAAAGAAATTTCCAAAAATCTTATGCAAAAAACCCAAGGCCGCATTGACTGTGTAAAACTCCCTAGACTGCTCTTGGCTGAGAAGTGTTCCAATCTCAGCTTTTGATGCGTCTCTTTGTAGCCGTGCACCAAAGTTTAACCGGTTATCAGCAAGCTTGATGTCCTCAAAAGCGAAAAGAGCCAAACTCTGGTTACGTGTGGTCGGCAAAAAGGCTTCCTCACCGAGAGCTGAAAAATCAAATTGGTTCCACTGCAAACCCAATACGCCATGCAAAGCACCATAAGGAGTTTGCACAAGCTCAAGCCGAGTTTCGTTACCATTGTTTTTAAACTGGGTGCCCGTGTCACCATTTTCCAATTCACTATGTTTATAAAATGACTGAACGCTGCGCACATAGAGAGATTCAAAAAAACCGGATAGGGACTTCCTCCATACTCCATCAATTCTCTCCTGCTGCATCTGGATAGTGACATCCGGCTCTACCACCACTCCGTAATTATTTTTAAGTACGGAGTAAGACAAGCCCAATGAATCCGATTCATTATAAAAGTGTGTGACTCCACCAGCTAGTGAGTGCCTTTCACTTCCACTATTAATTACCTTAGACTGGGGCAAAGGGACTTCCAGGTCATCAACACGGTTATAATCCCCATCGACATGGAACATCCAATCTTTGACGCCGTAATCAAATTTACCAGCAAAGCTATCACCTCGATTTACCGAATCCCTTTTGTAATCCAGTCCGCTAAAAAAGCCTTCGTCGTAGTGATGATGGATTCTGGATGTCACCATATTGACCACACCACCGAGAGCATTGGACCCATAAAGCAGAGCAATTGGCCCGCGCACCACCTCGATGGCGTCAACAGCTAGAGGGGCGACTGGAACGGCGTGATCCTCACTTGTGCCTGAAGCATCAAGGACACCAACTCCATTTTGCAAAATCCGAATACGATCTCCACCCAAGCCCCGAATCACCGGTCGGCTCGCATTAGGACCAAATTGAGTAGAGTTGATTCCAGGCTCCATACGTAGGGTTTCACCAAGAGTGGTTTGGCTGCGCAGGTGTAGTTCCTCACCCGAAAGATAAGAAATTGAGGGTACAAGATCCACCAAATCGTGAACCTCCCCCTGTTGCCCAAGAACCTCTAAACGTTCAACATGGTTTTGAAAATCACCATGGTGTTGATGTTTGATCGGCTCTTCCGAAAAAAGAAAATAGCTCATTAAAAATAAATAGAAAAAAGACATTTTAACTCCTTAGAAAAATCATTTGAAAAAATAATGGTTTTTAGGAGTTGAAGGGAGGCCCTCGCAATGAAAAATCAAAGCCGTATAGGGAAATAACGGGGATTATCGGGATTAAAAAGATATAGTTTTGATATACTCCAATCAAGGGAGGAGTAGCCACTGACACAGGTCCCTGATAGGGGTTTACCTGTTTAGCAAACACACAAAGTTGACAGTGAGAATCCGCACTCGCACTATGATCAAGCTTATGGGCCCAGCTCAAGCCAAGCCCAAAGACAATCAAGGTAAGGAAAAAGAGTTTGCGAGAGATCCTCATAGCCCTCGGAATAGCATAAAGGAACAGAGAGTCAATAATCTATTCGTTTTTTGGTAGAATCAGATGGCACCGATTTTTCTTGCATAGGGCCACACCTTTCTCGGCCAGCTCATAATCCTTTTCTTTAGGCTTATGGCAAAAAGCAATGGTATCGCTTTTTCTAGCTTTGGCCTCATAAAGCTCCTTATAGCGTTTATGGACAGCTTCATAACGTCCACAGCCCCCATAGGTTTTTGCACAATCGGAATCTTTATCACAGCGAAAATAATTGATCGCCCAAGCCTGAGACCCCGTTAAGAAGGAAAAAATAGAAATCAGAATGTATTTTTTCACGTCCGCGCTCCTACCCTAAAAACCTTATCATCAATAAGTTTCTGGAAGCACCTGTGAGTGGCTTTAACATCCACAAGAGCATTGTGCGCATTTTCTAGCTTTTCAGAAAAACATATATCGTAGAGTTCCTCTAGTTTTGGCCACTTAAACCCATACATACCAGGGAGTTTACAATAGTCCACTGCACTTTTCATTGTACAAAATGTGGGCTTTTGGATTTCAGGGTCAAAGTCTTCGCGCAAAAGCTCAGCTTGCAAAACAGCCAAATCAAAACTCAAATTGTGCGCCACCATCATATCGCTCGATTCAAGATCGGTTAAAAATTCCGTCAAAACGACGTTCAACTCGCGTCCTTTTGCTTGCGAAATTTCGTTGGTGATCCCGTGAACCCGAGAGGACTCGATGGGAATGGGAACCGAAACCTTAATGATGTTGTCAGACTCCTTGAGAATCTGACCATTTTCAGAGACCAGCCAGGATAGCTGTACTATATGAGGCCAGTTTTCCAGGTGGGTGTAAGGAAGCTTGTAGTTTTTAGGCAATCCTGTCGTTTCTGTATCGAAAAACAATAATTTCATCTTTCCCCCTCACAAAGAAAGAAGAATCCTACCACCAAAAAAAACAGAGGAAAACCACCTAGCGCTGGGGTGTCATAGCTTTCATAGGCTTGGAAAGCCCCTTAAGACTTTGCGAAATCTGCCGAACTTGCTTCTTCCAAGGTACATTTTGAGGGTTTTCAGCATAAACTTCAGATAGATATAAAAACTCAAAATCCTTAATGAGGCTGGCCTGCCCAGGTAGCCTTTTTTGACAGCGTTCCAGAAAGTCCCGAGGCCCCTCATTAAACTCCCGACGAACTCCTTTTTTAACTAGAATTTTTTGCAAATCCAAATAGGCTTTTTGCGCCGGCACC
>JAGQZY010000032.1 GCA_020435205.1 Bdellovibrionales bacterium
ATCACAATGGAGACCCTCTATTGGTAAAAACCAAAGGCGTTTACTATTTCAAAAATTCCTGGGGAACCACTTCATTTGGGAGGGATTTTCAGTGGCGCGAGGAGAATCTCCCTGGTTTTGGCATGATTGCCATGGACTATGCCCACCGCTTTGGCTCCTTTTACAAAATGGTGCTTCGTTTAGGGCCTGTGGTGGAGCCAGCCCTTTAGGGGCGCGGGTTTCAAGGTATCGCTTGAAGAATGGGCAGCTATCTTCTTTAATTGGCTCAGCTTTCTAAATTAACGCATAGCGATAAAAGCGGGGATTTGGTCGACCTTCCTGAGAGAGCAGAGTATCTTTCAGCCACGGAGAACCCATGGCCATCGATTATAAGAGTTCTGGTGTCGATATCGAAAAGGGTGACCAATTTGTCCATTGGTTGCAAGAGGACGCTGGTGCCCAACCCCATAAAGATAAAGTCTTAGAGGGCATTGGTGGTTTTGCCTCCATTTTTCGTATGGACTTCCCCAATATTAAAGAACCCTGTTTGGTCAGTGCCACCGATGGGATCGGAACGAAGCTAAAGTTAGCTGTGGACATGAATAAGTACGATACCCTTGGCCAGGATCTGGTAGCTATGTGTGCGAATGATCTGATTTGCACCGGAGCTCAACCCTTATTTTTCTTGGATTATTTTGCCACCTCCCATTTAAACATGGAACAAGCAAAGCCCTTTCTTGCGGGAGTCCGCAAGGCCTGTAGAGAATCCCAATTGGCCTTGATTGGTGGCGAGACGGCAGAGATGCCAGGTCTTTACCAAAAAGGAGACTTTGATTGCGCGGGTTTTGCTGTGGGTGTGGTGGATCGTTCGAAAATTTTAGGCCCGCAAAAGGTGAAAGTGGGTCACAAGGTCATTGGTCTCAATAGTTCAGGCTTTCACTCCAATGGGTTTTCCTTACTTCGCAAAGTTTTTGCTGATGATATTCCCGAATGGGGAGAAAGGCTTCTTGCTCCGACAGCCCTTTATGTCAATGTGGCCATGGAGCTTCTATCCAAAGTGGATGTATCCGCGTTTGCCCATATCACCGGTGGTGGAATGAATAACATTGCTCGCGTATTTTCCAAGACTGTCGACCTGCAGCTAAAAGATTGGCCATGGCCACAGGCTTTTGTGGAAGTCATGAAGCGAACCTCGATGAGTAAAAAGCAAATGATGGAAACTCTCAATTGCGGCATTGGATTGACTGCTATATTGCCGGAGTCGGATTTGGCCGCGGCGACGTCGATCATTCAGAAGCATGGATTTCAAGTTTTTGATTTAGGTACCTTGCAGGAAGGGTCTGGAAAAATCCTCTTTGGAGAGTGATGGCAAAAAAGAGATTGGCTGTTTTTATTTCAGGAAATGGAACCAACCTCAATGTCATACTCGAGCGCAAGACAGAACTGCAATCTCTTCTCGTGATCTGCAACAACCCACGAGCCTATGGGATTGAAAGAGCTAAGGAGCATGGTGTCCCTTTTTGGGTTTTGGAAAAGCCCATTCCTTGGGACAGTCTCCATGAGCGCCTGGAAAAAGAAAATTTAGATGGCATTTTCCTTGCTGGATTTATGAAAGTGATTCCTGCTGAATTTGTAAAGAAATGGCAGGGCAAGATGTTCAATTTGCACCCGAGTCTGCTCCCTCATTATAAAGGCCTCAATAGCATCGAACGAGCCTTCGAGGATGGTGCTGATATTGGTGTGAGTATTCATTACGTGACTGCTGAAGTGGATGCGGGCGAAGTTTTGCTGCAAGATATTGCCGTGCCTTCCCACCAAATTCCAACAATGAGTCTTGAGGAAGCCACCACGAAAACCCATGAGTGCGAACATCGTTTGGTTGGAAAATGGATGGATCAATGGCTTTAAAATATGATGAATTGATTTTGGGTATCAATGGGCGAGGAGCGGCTTTCGCTTTGAGCCTGGCCCAGGCTGGACACTCGGTGGCTTACTTCGATTTGAGTGAGCAGGTCGCTCTGAGTTCTGATGAGTTTAATGGGCCCTTTGTCACTTTGCTTCCCAAAACGGCCAATGAATCTTTAAAAAAAGATTTTTTTAATCATCACCAGTGGAGAGATCTAAAAACAGGAATGACTTTGGTGACTCGCAATCACACTTACGAGTTTTGCGGGGAAAATTGGGAGTTCCAGAAGCAAAGTCTTTTTGAGCAAATGCATTGGATGGAAAAGGCTAAATCACGAAAAGAGTGGGGGAAAGCTTCTTTTCAGCAGCGATGGCTGATGGATTTTATGGCGACCTTCAATAGGTCGCAAATTTCTGAGTTTCTAGACTTAACAGACCCTCAAAGTGACGCCATCTTAGTTGAAAACCACTTCTCGGCTCGCCAGCAATATAGAGAAAGATTGGAGAACCAAGGCGTCCCTGTTTTTACGGAGGGACCCTTCGAGTTCCAGCGGGAAGGGGAGAGCTTTGTCGTTCGCATTCACAATGAATTTTTTCAAGCTCCGAAGATGACCTCTTTTATTGAGGCCTACCAGTTGCAACGGATTTACCCAAAACTTTCGGCCCAGCTTTGGCCCCAAGGGGGGTTACCCACTCCCCAGTGGAAATGGACCTCGTGGCCTGTCCAGTGGAGTTCTGACTTTGATCTCAGTGCCGTTCCATCGTGGATGGCCGTTGTCAAAGATTGGGACCTGCCCTGGATGGAAGAGAATTTTATGTGCCTACGCAAAGAGGATGACCACTGGGTGTTATGGTTGAGAACTCGCTGGACCGGTCCCGAAGATTGGCTAAAACCCCTGTCGGAAAAAGCCTTAGGCCTATTGGATGAAATCTTTCCTGGCAGCCATTGGACTCTCTTGCAGAGGACTCAGCCGGAGGGGTATTTCTTTGAAATGTATCCTCTATTTCTACAAAAGCCCCCACTCCCTCAGGCTCAGGGTAATTTTCACCAAAAAGGGAGCGATTGGTTTTCATCTTTTGATCTTTTTGATATGTACAAATCACAAAAAACCATGGTCGAAAAACAGGCCAAAAAGGAGTCGAGGTGATTGAACGCTACACCCGCCCCCCCATGGGCCAATTATGGAGCCAACAAGCCCGCTTTCAATGTTTGATGGAGGTTGAGCTGGCTGTGGCTAAAGCCCAGGCAGAAATGGGAATCATTCCTAAAGAGGCCTACCCCGACATGGAGAAAAAGGCCAGCTTCCAAATTGAGCGCATCCTGGAAATCGAAAAAGAAACCAAACATGATATCATCGCCTTTGTGTCCAACCTCGCTGAAAATGTTGGCGAGAATGGGCGCTATTTTCATTACGGGATGACCAGTTCTGATGCTTTGGACACCGCTTTGAGTTTGCAAGTGCAAAAGGCGGGGCCGGTATTGATGCAGTCATTGCACAGTCTCCTCAACGCTTTGAAGTTACAGGCTCAAGAGTACAGTGACACTCTTTGCAGTGGTCGCACTCATGGCATGCACGCAGAGCCCACTACTTTTGGGCTAAAACTTGCTGGCTTCTATGCAGAGTTTGTTCGCCATCACAAAAGATTACAAAAAGCTTTAGAGCAAATGGCCGTGGGTAAGATCAGTGGTGCCGTGGGGACCTATTCCTTTTTAAAACCGGATCTCGAGAAAAAAGTTTGCGATATTTTGGGATTAAAACCCGAGACTGTAGCCACGCAAGTGGTACCAAGAGATCGTCATGCTGAACTGATGACAGCTCTCGCTCTACTGGGTGGTGGTATTGAAAGATTATCGGTTGAACTTCGCCACCTTCAGCGCACCGAAGTGAGTGAGGCCTATGAAGGGTTCACTCCAGGGCAAAAAGGTTCCAGCGCCATGCCCCATAAAAAAAATCCTATCAGTTCTGAAAACCTCACCGGTTGCGCAAGACTATTGCGTTCCTATGCTCTTGCTGCTCTTGAAAATATGGCGCTTTGGCATGAGCGAGACATATCTCATTCATCGGCTGAGCGAGTCATCTTTCCCGATGCGTTTATCTTGAGTCATTATGCCTGTGAAAGAATGGCAAGGGTGATTGAAAATCTTGAGGTGGATAAAGAGCGTATGCTCAGCAATATGGATCTGTCGCAAGGGCAGCTGTTTAGCTCCCATCTTTTATTGCATATGGTGGATCAGGGTTTGAGCCGTGAAGAGGCTTACAGAAAAGTGCAAGCCGTCAGTCACGGGTTGCAACCCGGGGAACATTTAAAAGAAGCTCTGTTGAAAGCGAATGAAACTAAAGATTTTTTTAACCAACAAAGTGTCGACGAAATCTTTTCTGGGAAAAGACATCTCAGTGTTGTGCAACAGGTGATCGACAAGGCTTTGGGAGATCAGCCATGACTTATGACAAGTCTGAATTGCTTTATGAGGGTAAAGCCAAAAAAATATTTTCTGTGCAAGGAGATGACCAAGTTATCTGGCAAGAGTTTAAGGACTCCTTCACAGCCTTTAATGGTGAAAAGAAGGCCACTATGGCCGGAAAGGGCGTGATTAATCAAAAGATCGCCTCTCTCATTTTTTTTTTTTTTTCTGATCAGGGAATTCCCTCCCATTGGGTAAAAGACCAAGGGGAGGACTCAATGGTCACCAAAAAGTTATCCATGATTGACCTAGAAGTGGTGGTGCGCAACATTCTTGCTGGATCCACCGCTAAAAAGTTTAATATTCTAGAGGGCACGGCTTTAGGCGAACCTTTGGTGGAGTTCTATTATAAAAAAGATGAGTTAGGGGATCCCTTTATATCTGACGACCAAGCCTTGATGCTTAAGGTTGTTCGCGCTCCAGAGGATTTACTCACCCTTAAAAAATTAGCTTTGCAAGTGAACCAAGTTTTAAAAAAATTATTTCATCAAGCCCAGATTGATTTGGTAGATTTTAAATTAGAGTTTGGCTACGACCGGGAGGGTAACATTCTTCTTGGCGATGAAATATCGCCAGATAGTTGTCGTCTCTGGGATCAACAAACCAAAGAAAAAATGGATAAAGACCGCTTTCGCAGGGATCTCGGTCAAGTTTTGGAAAAATACCAAGAGGTCTTGGATCGTCTGACAAACCAGTAAAGGATAAAGCTATGAAGTTTGCACTTAAAATTCTACCCAAGCCTGAAGTTCTTGATACCCAAGGCCGTGCTGTGGAAGGAGCCTTAAAAGAACAAGGTTTTGACCTGACCTCCTGCCGAGTGGGCAAATACATTGTCCTTGAGGTGCCAGCCAATGATTCTGAGCAGGCTCTGCAAAAAGCCAAACTCATGGCAGAAAAGGGCCTTTATAACCCACTCATTGAAAATTACGAATTGGAACAACTATGAAAAAAGTGGGAATCCTCCGCTTTCCAGGTACTAACTGTGATCGCGACATTTGGAAATCCGTTGAACTGCAATCGATGCAGCCAGAATGGATTTGGTACAAGCAAAGTTTTTTACCCGATAACTATGATGCCTATGTGATCCCCGGTGGTTTTAGCTATGGGGACTATCTGCGCTCAGGAGCCCTCGCGGCGTTGTCGCCTGCCATGAGTTGCATTAAAGAAGCAGCAAAAATGGGAAAACCCATTTTTGGTATTTGCAATGGATTTCAAATTTTGTGTGAAGCCGGGCTTTTACCAGGAGCCCTCATGCGCAACGAAAAAGGCCTTTTCATTGATCAATGGGTGAATTTGAAACTAGAAAACTCTTCTCAGTGGAGTCCTTTTTCCGTGGGCCAGATTTTTAAAATGCCTATGGCTCATGCCGACGGACGATTTTTTATTAGCGAAGAGGGTTACAAACAATTAGTGGATAAAGGTCAGATTTGGCTGACCTATGCTGATAACCCCAATGGATCTGTTGGCAATATTGCCGGAGTTATGAACGAGGCTGGCAACGTGGTGGGGATGATGCCCCATCCTGATCGTGCCCTTTTTTCCTGGATGGGAAGCGAAGATGGCCTAGAGTTTTTCCAGTGGCAAGATGCAAGCGGGGTGAACCAATGAATCTTCAAGACAAACTCAACCTTTATCGCATTCAACCTAATGAATATGATCGCATCTGTGAACTTTTAGGTCGGGCCCCAGAAGGTGTGGAGTGGGCTGTATTTTCAGCTTTGTGGAGTGAACACTGCAGCTATAAAAGCTCAAAAGTCCATTTAAAAAAATTATTCAGTCAATCCGAACGAGTATTACAAAGTTTTGGTGAGAACGCGGGGATTATTGACCTTGGTCGCGGGGAAAAAGTTGCTTTTAAAATGGAAAGTCATAACCATCCAAGCTTCATTGAGCCCTATCAGGGGGCTGCCACCGGTGTGGGCGGAATTCTTCGCGATATTTTCACTATGGGAGCAAGGCCTATGGCGCTGGCTAATTATCTGTGCTTTGGCGAGCCTAAGGCTGAGCGCATGACTGAGCTTGTGCGTGGCGTGGTAGGCGGTATCGGCGGTTATGGAAATTGCGTTGGTGTGCCCACATTGACTGGGCAAACTAACTTCCATGAAAGCTATAACGGAAATATTTTAGTGAATGCCATGGCCGTAGGCCTTTTCCAAGAAGGGGACCCTATTTGTCTTTCTCAAGCCACAGGTGTTGGTAACTGGGTGGTCTATGTGGGGGCTAAAACGGGTCGTGATGGTGTGCATGGAGCGAGTATGGCCAGTGAATCCTTTGATGAGGATTCAGAAAGCAAACGCCCAACGGTACAAATTGGCGATCCCTTTTATGAAAAACTTCTCATTGAGTCTTGCTTAGAGGTCATGAAAGAGGGGCTTGTTGAAGCCATTCAAGATATGGGGGCAGCAGGGCTGACTAGCTCTAGCTTTGAAATGGCTGATAAAGGAAATGTGGGATTGACCCTCAATTTAGATTCCGTGCCTCTGCGTGATCCAACCATGACCCCCGAAGATATTTTGCTTAGTGAAAGTCAGGAGCGCATGCTTTTGATTTGTAAGCCAGAAAAATTCGCTGATATCAGAGCCATCTTTGAAAAATGGGGACTGGATGCCTGTGCCATCGGAGAGGTGATTGCAGATCCAGTGATTCGCTTGATGTGGCGTGGAGAGACGCTCAGTGAAATGAGTCCAAAGATGGTAGTGGACAATGCTCCCATGTATGAACGTCCGTATAATTCTTGGCAGCCCCCTCAAAAAACGGGAAAAGTCAGTTTATCAATCTCTAACGCCAGTGAAGTTTTGCTGAACATCCTTAATTCCGTCAGCGGGGGTAGTAAAGAGTGGGTTTACCGACAGTATGATCAACGGGTGCAGTCGAGTACGGCTCGTGATTGCTCCTCTCCAGTTGGAGTTTCGGCCTTGCCCAGTGGCAGAGCCTTGGGGATGGTCCTGGGTTGTCGCCCCCATTTGATGCGACAAAGTCCTTATGCGGGGGGTGTGGATTCCATTGTTTATCCTGCCCTTGAGTTAGCCAGTAAAGGTTTTGAACCTCTGGCTGTGACCGACTGCTTGAATTTTGGCAACCCAGAAAAGCCAGAAGTGATGACAGAGTTTGTTTCCTCCCTTGCAGGTATGAATGAGGCATGTGCAGCCATCCAAACTCCAATTATTAGCGGTAATGTGAGCTTTTATAATGAAACCCTTCACAAAGGGGTTACCCCTACGCCAAGTACAGGTTTAGTTGGACTGCGTGAGAACTTGGATAATATTCCTGATAGTGATCTCTCTTGTGATGGAGATATTATTTTCTTGCTCACTTTTTCCCCTTCGCAAAGCACGGGGCTTGCTGGTGAGATGTTTTCTCAAAAAGCCCAACTGAATTATGATTTTGACCTTAGTGGATTTAAGTCCTTTCTTGATGGTTTGAGAAAGGTGACCTCAGCCAACTGCGTTCGTTCGACTCGAGTGGTGGGGAATTTTGGTTTAGCTTACACTCTTGCTCGCATGGCTATTGCGGGAAATCGAGGCGCTAAGATTGAATGTGATCAGGATTATTTTGCTGAACCCCTCTACCAAGTGGTGTTAACGGTTTCGGCGAGCCAAAAAGATCAGGCTGAGCAAGCGATGAACTCAAACAGTCTGCGTTGGCAAAAGATAGGCTTCGTGATTGAAGAACAATTGCAGTGGAATGACTTAAAAGTGGACGTTGCCGCCCTAAAGGAAAATTATGAAGGATCTTGGAGAAAGGCTTTCCCACGGTTTCCGTGAGGAGTGCGCTGTTTTTGGAATTTGGAACCACCCGGAGGCGAGCCGTCTCACTTACCTTGGGCTCTATGCTCTTCAGCACCGCGGACAAGAAGCCTCGGGGATTGTCAGTCTTTTTGAAGACCTCCATATTGTCCATAAAGGGCATGGTTTGGTAGCGGATGTTTTTCGCGAAGAGACTCTCAATAGCTTAAAAGGACGATCTGCCATTGGCCATAATCGCTATTCGACCACCGGTGAAAATGAGAAATTCAATATCCAACCACTGAAAGCAAGCCTATTCAATGGGCCTATTGCTGTTGCTCACAACGGAAACATTGTGAATAGCTTGGGGCTCCGTAAAGACTTGCAAAGAAAAGGCGCTATTTTTCAAGGGACCAATGATACGGAGCTGATTCTTCATTTGGTTTCACGCAATCCCAGCGATGATTTGATGACCTGCCTTAAGGAAGAGCTCCCCAAGTTAGATGGAGCTTACTCCATGGTCATGCTCAGTAAAAATTCGATGATTGCTGCTCGTGACCCTAATGGTTTTCGCCCCCTTGTTCTTGGTGAAATCCTTGTGAAAGGTGGCAAGGCAAAGGTGGTTTCTTCAGAAACTTGTGCCTTTGATTTAATAGGAGCCAAATATATTCGTGAAATTGAACCTGGGGAAATTTATTATTGTGATGACGAAGGGGAGCAGTCTTTTTTCTTAGATAATCGCAGTGACAAAAAAAATCAGTGTATCTTTGAGCACGTTTATTTTTCGAGGCCTGACTCTATCGTTTTTGGTCAAAGTGTTTATGAAACTCGCAAGCGCTTAGGGGCCTCTCTCGCCAAAGAATGCCCGGTGGAGGCGGACGTGGTGATCCCAGTTCCCGATAGCGGAGTGCCAGCCGCTCTTGGCTATAGCCAAGAGAGCGGAATCCCTTTTGAGTTAGGAATTATTCGCAACCACTATGTGGGGCGAACCTTTATTGAGCCTAAACAAAGCATTCGTAGCTTTGGGGTTAAAATCAAATTAAACCCGCAAGAAGCCGTCCTCAAGGGAAAGCGGGTGGTGGTGATTGATGACTCTTTAGTTCGCGGAACCACAAGCAAAAAGATCATCAATCTAGTGCGTGCCTTTGGTGCTAAAGAAGTCCATATGCGTATTGCAGCCCCTCCCACAGTGAGC
Organism: Bdellovibrionales bacterium; assembly: GCA_020435205.1. Classification (GTDB taxonomy): domain Bacteria; phylum Bdellovibrionota; class Bdellovibrionia; order Bdellovibrionales; family JAGQZY01; genus JAGQZY01. The sequence continues at coordinate 9,269 of JAGQZY010000032.1, forward strand.
CCTTGCTACTATGGAGTGGACACACCGGATAAGGAAGAGTTGATTGCCGCCAACCACAGTGTGGATGAGATTTGCAAATATATTGAGGCTGATAGCCTGGGATATGTCAGCTTGGAAGGTTTGCATAGGGCTGCCGAAGATAAAGAAAAGTCGGAATATTGTGCGGCCTGCTTTACTGATCTCTATCCCACCGAAATTCCTAAAAACTAACAGTCGAGTGACAATTTTTAATCGGTTGTTTCATTTTGAGACAGTCGCAGGGAAAGACTGGCTTTGTAGGTCCATTTTTTTAGATTTTAGGTCGAGAAATTGGCATAAGAATTGATACAATTGAAAGGCATGAGAAGTTTGATCTTTGCTCTCATTTTCACTCAATTGACCCTTGCCGCGGCGGCCGACAAAAAGCTATGCAAAGAACAAATGGAAAAGGTGAAAGAGTCCTGTGCTCCTGCTAGCATCTCAAGTTCTTGGACGGATGCCTTCAATAAAGCCCCCATTAACTACCAGGGGATTTTTAAAACCATGCAAAAGTGTACGGATTCTGTTGCTCTTTGCTATCATAATTGTGGCAACCAAGGAGTTAAGAAGGGGGCCTCCGTTCATGTAGTGACTACAGCCCTCAAGAAGTCCTATGGGAAAAAACCACTGCAAGACGAAGTGATCGAATGTCGAGGGTCTTTGGATAAGTTTGCCAAGGTGACCCAAAGTCTTTGTGAAGAAAACTTAATTAAAGAGAAAGACAAACTGGCCAAGGGCAAAGAGTATGGCCTTCAGCTTTTAGCCCAACGTTGTGAAAACTTTAGTGACTTTAAAAACCCAGAAGATGAGGGCGCTGGTGACTATTGGTCAGGCCATCCTGAAGCCCCTCAACTCGAAAACGCAGCGAGTGGAGAGAGCAATGAAATGTCAGAGACTCTTCCCGTTTTTGAAACAACAAATCACAGTGGGACGAAGGTGCGCATTGGTCAGTTCAAGCCCTCTGCCGATGGGGTTGGCGAGTTTGAGAAAATAGAGGTGGTCGCTCCTATCCCTGAATTAGAAAAATTAGCAGCTGGCAAGGGTGGCAATCAACAAGCTCAGGGGGCAAAGCTAAAAAAAACAAGCCCTCTCACGCCCATCACAAACACTTTAGTCAATCCTCTAGCATTAAATTCTAATCCAGCAAAGTTCTCACCTTCTAAAAAGAAAAGTGGCGGAAAAACTATTCTGAAAAAAGAAAAGGAGCAGTTGGCCGGTCATCACTATGTCAACACAGAGGGTATTAAAAAATATGGAGCTTCTGTATCCCAAGCATCGTCAACAAAGGAGAAGGCTAGCGCTAGTCTTTTAAAGGGGCAACAAGGTATGGAAGTTCTTAAAAATAAAATTAAACAGGATTTGAAGCTTTCTTATCGGCGCTACCAACAGGGCACTGAACAGCCAATTGATCTCAATCGCCATCGCCGTCGATCGTTATTTTATATGAATCGGGAGACGATCAATAGTTTGCGTGAGAATCAAATGACTATCGAGTAAACCTTCTATTTTCGTTTCCAAAAAGAAAACAATAATGGCCAATGCACATGAGTCATGAGCGGGTGCCAGACTTTAAAAAACAAATAAGCAAAGGCTGCCCCCCATAGGCCGCCAGCGAGAATGTCAAAAGGATAGTGTACGCCCACATAAACGCGAGAGAGCCCTACTAAAAAAGCAATCAGAAAAAAGATTGGACTTGCTAAAGGGTAGGTGAGGCTTAAAAAGGTGGCTCCAGCAAAATTATTAGTGGCATGATTGGATGGAAATGAAAAGCCACCAAAGCGATCGGTGCGCAATTGAATCTGATGCTCTACAACGGGTGGACGCTCTCGTTGAAAGAGGGGTTTTAGAATCCTGTGGTTGATATTATCAGTGCAAGCAATAACAAGAATAAGACCAAGAAGGGTTTGCAAGGCTTGAGTTCTTTTTTTAAAAACCCAAATGAGCAGGATCAAAGGGAGAACAGCGTAAGCCACAATGGGCTCTTTGTGCAGGTCCGTAATGGCTGGGAGAAACTGATCTAGCCAAGGGTGGCTTAACCCACCATTAATCCAATGAAAAAGGTATCGATCCAAATTTTCCATGACGACATCTTACGAAATTAAAAGATTCCGGCCAAGCCTCTTAGCGTTGGTTTTTTTCCATAAGGAGGCAGTCGATAGATTGCATGGCTCGCCCCATAATTGGCAGGTCTGGCCAGAGGATGCCACTTTCCTTGCGTTCGTATTTGTGAAGGGTCTCTTGCAATTGAGCACATATACGAATTTTTTGAATGTGTGGGTCATCGGTTTGCTGAATATTTGCCGTTGGGGGGCGTAGCCCGCGCGGGAAAAGCTCTTCTTCACGCTGAGGATGGTTCCCCTTCGCACTAGGATCAAAAATGGGGATATCAGGTTGAATGCCGACCCACTGAGGGCTGCGACCGGAGGGGAGGAAGTAAAGGCCAGCTGTTTCCACGTAGACAAGATCAGAGAATCCATACCAAAAACTATTCCATTGCCGAAGGACTGGATGGGTGCCGATCTGAGTCTGCTGATAACTCCCTTTGCCAAAACTGCGCTCACCAAGAAGAATGGCTCGCTTGTGATCTTGTAAGGCGCCGGCCACAATTTCACTAGCGCTGGCTGAATGAGAGTTTATTAAAACGGCAAGGGGTTTTTGGGTCAGGGCTGGGTTACGACTGACCTCGTAGGATTCTAGATTGGTTGGACTATTGATCCCTGTTGAGAGCAAAGGTTTATCCTTGGCCAGAAATAAATCCAAGATGCAAGTGGCTTCACTAATAAGCCCCCCTAGGTTATTTCTCAGATCCAGGATATATCCTCGAGTGACAGAGTCTCTAGCTTCAATAAGGTCTCTGACTTTATGGCAGATGGGGGTTTGTAAATGGCCATCAGCCCCTTTTTTAAAAGATTCCGTGGTTTGAAAGACGTTGATCTTGATTAGGTCATAACTGTCGGTTCCCACCCCAATGATTTTATGGGAGACCGGAAAAGGGGTGGGCTCTTCTGGAGAGGGTTCATTTTGCGTAGAGAAACCGGGCATGATGATGGCGTGCCCATCAGAAACGTATTGCAAGTAGATATTGTAGTAGTGTGCGCACAGGGCGGCCTGATAGCTTTTGTCGACACTTTCGAAACTCTCACTGCGAGATAAGAAAAAATCATGCAAATCCAGTTTGTCGAGAAGGGACTGATTCTTTTCTTCGATAGCTTCTTTGAGGTGATCTAGTTGAGTGGATCCCTGCTCGTAGACAGTAGAATATTTTTGCTCCCACAAAATTTCCACCTGTTCGTCACTAAGATCAGGTTGTTGGATGACATCTCGGTTGAACTGGCTAAAAATATTTTCCAACTCCAGCTTCTGCGTCACCATCCCATTCAAATCATCGCGAAGAGGTTGGACAATGGGTTCAATAGAGTTTTGGTAATATTGCTCCACCCTATTTTCAATATCTTTTTTTAAACTTCTTTGCAGGTTTTTGGGGCTCTGAGAGAACTCGGGGATAATAAAAACACGAAAGGGACCCACTTCTTTTGTGACCTCTCCTCTGAGTGGAGAGCTCAATGAGAGGTCCAAAATGGCATTGGAGCCGTGTTCAAGTTGAATCATGCGTGAGATGGCAAAAAAGCAACCGACAAAGGAACGCTGGTTGTAAAAACAGGTTTCCACTGTGAGCAATTGGTCAGTGAGCATTTCGGGATTAAGGCTTGTTTGGTTCCAGGTGAGGCGCAGAGGAAGTTCTTCAAGGACAGTGCTTGGCTCTTTGGCCCACGCCCAAGAAGACGTTGCGACGATGAGGAGCACTATCACCCAGTTACGACCCATAAATTCCCTTTCCTTGCTGGCATTCTAGGCATTTCCTTAGAAATCTCAAGGCCTTGGGAAACAATTACAGCCCTGTACAAACTCTGGTCATCAGACTTTGTACAGGAAGTTGTGATGCAAGTTAGCAATTTTCCAGGGGAGTTGTCTTGCTGTGGTCATGACTTAGAATAGTTAGCGAGAAAAGGAAGGTTTATGGCAAGGCAAAAAGGAATGGATGCACTCAAGCCAGGAGATATCGTCGACATCGTCGCTCCGGGGATGCCGCCGATGCCAGGAACTATCAGTGGGGCTAAGCAGTTTCTCTACTCTTGGGGGCTTGTGCCTCGCATTGCCAAGGATATTATTCGGCCCCAGGTTGTTTGCGCCAACACTCGCAAGTATCGGCAACTTTCTTTGAGCAAAGCCCTCTTGGCAAAAGATTCCAAAATGGTGTGGTGCCTCCGTGGTGGCTATGGATCTCACCAGCTCTTACAGGGTTTGGCTAAGGTGAAGCCAGGGCCCGCCAAAATATTTATGGGTCTTAGCGATATCACAAGTCTTCACCTTTTTTTACAAGATCAGTGGGGGTGGGAAACCATTCACGGCCCCAATATTGATCGGTTTGCTAATCACAGGGCTAAGGCCAGTGAAGTCAAATATTTTTTCGATGTTCTTTTTGGTAAAAAAAACGAAGTGGTTCATAAATTAAAGCCCTTAAATCCAGCGGCTAAAAAACTAAAGACTTTGCGGGCCCCGATCACGGGAGGCAACCTCATTACTTTGCAGGCAACTCTTGGGACTCCTTTTCAGCTCAAAACTAAAGGAAAAATTTTATTCATTGAGGATATTGGTGAGAGAGCCTACCGTGTGAACCGAGTACTGGAACATCTCGAGCAAGCTGGAGCCATGCAAGGGGTGAAAGCTATTCTTTTGGGGCAATTTACAGGGGGCAAAGAGCCCAATGGTAAACATATCCTTCCACGCTTTTTTAAAGAATATGCCGAGGAGATCAAGGTCCCCCTTTTTTCAGGAGTGGTTAGCGGCCATGGTGACCCCCAACGTCCAGTTATCTTTGGTAGAAAAAGTCAGATCATTGGCGGAAAGCGACCTATACTGGTGAGTTCAACGGGGCTTTGTGGTGAATAATCTAGAAAAACAATTGCAGCAAAAAACCTTAGAGAGTGGAAACTTTGATTTCCAAGGCTTTTGTTTGCAAGCCTTTCGCCAGGGAAAAAAGATCTGTGACCTGCGCCAGGGTAAAACCTATGAATTTTATGATATTGCCTCTTTAACTAAAATTGTGTTTACAACCTCTGTTTTTATTAAGTTAGTGGAAGACGGTGAGCTGACTTTAAAGACTTCGGTGAAAAAGCTTTTACCTTGGTATAAGTATCCTGGCGTCAAAATTGGAGAGCTGCTTAATCATTCAGCTGGAAACGAGTGGTGGCAGGCTTTTTACAAGGATATTGATCCAAAGCTTTCCATAGAAGAACGCTACACTCAGTTGCAAATTTTTATTCGCTCAGCTCCTATCAAGAGGCGGCGAAAAACAGTCTACTCTGATATTGATTTCTATCTTTTAGGGGCTATTTTAGAAAAGATTTTCAATAAACCGCTACTTTGGATATGGAAAGACTACAAGTCGACTTTGATGCCAAGAAGTGAATTTCATTTTAATGATAATAACAGGTCGGAAAGGCCTCTTAAGATGTACGCACCGACAGAAATATGTCCTTGGCGCAATAAAGTCATGCGTGGCGAAGTCCATGATGAAAATGCTTGGGCGATGGGTGGAGTGGCTCCCCATGCGGGTCTTTTTGGCCGCATTGAAGATTTATCGTCTTGGGGACTTGAACTGCGCAAGATGTGGTTGGGCAAAAGTTCTTTTGTGAAAGCTAGCAGTTTGCGGCCTTTTGTGAGCCGATCTTTACCAACATCTCGAGGAGATTGGGGTTATGGTTTTATGATTCCTTCGCCCAAGAGCTCGTCAGCGGGGAGTTTGTTGTCAAAAAAATCTTTCGGTCATACGGGTTTTACAGGGACTTCGCTTTGGTATGATCCTACTCGCGACCTTTTAGTCTGTTTGTTAAGCAACCGAGTGCATCCCAGTCGAAAAAATCAAGGATTCATTCGGTTAAGACCTCAACTTCACGATTGGATCGTGCAATACTTGGAAGGCAAACGATGATAGATTTAAAACCGGGTGCTCACATTCATTTGATCGGAATCTGCGGTACGGCGATGGCTAGCCTTGCAGCCCTTTTAAAAGAGCGCGGTTACAAAATTACCGGTAGTGATCGTAACGTCTACCCCCCGATGTCGACTTTTTTAGAGGAGCAGGGGATAGAGATCAAGCCAGATTACAAAGCTGAGCACTTGAATCCAGCTCCTGATTTTGTTGTGGTCGGTAATGTGATTTCTAAGCACTATGAAGAAGCTGAGGCTCTGCTAAAATCTAATATTCCCTACGCAAGTCTGCCGGAAACTTTAAGAGATTTCGTTATTGAGAATCGTCACAGTTTGGTGGTTTGTGGTACTCACGGTAAAACCACTACGACTTCTATGGCATCTTGGGTGGCCGATCAAGCGGGTCTCGATCCAGGCTTTCTTATTGGTGGAATTGCTAAAAATTTTTCCACCTCTTTTCGCAATCCAAAAGGGGGTTGGTTTGTCATTGAGGGAGATGAGTACGATACAGCCTTTTTTGCAAAAGTCCCCAAGTTTTTATTTTATAATCCTCGCTCTGTGATTCTGACCAGTGTGGAATTTGACCATGCCGATATTTATCCGAACCTTGAAGCCGTGTTGAAGGCTTTCACCAATCTTATGGAAATCATCCCACAAGATGGTCTGCTGGTTTACAATGCAGAGGATAGTAATATCGCTAAAATTTTAAACTCTTGTCGTTCAAAAAAAATTTCTTACGGGTTTTCTCACGGAGATTGGCAGGTTTCAGAGATTACTTACCTGCGTGAGGGACTTGAGTTCAATATTATGTACCAAGGCTCTGTGGAAAACCGAATTTTTGTTCCTATGTTTGGTCGTTACAATATCACCAATGCTCTTGCTGTTTATGCTATGGCAAAGACCCATGGCTGGGATGTGGACTTGAAAAAAGCTTTTGCCCAGTTTGCAGGAGTGAAGCGTAGGCAGGAGCTGATTGGTGAGCCAAATCATATTCAGGTGATTGAAGACTTTGCTCATCATCCCACCGCCGTGCTTGAGACTTTGAAATCCTTTAAAAATCGAGAAGGCCAAGGTCGGTTGATTGCTGTGTTTGAGCCTCGCTCTAACACATCTCGGCGGAATGTTTTTCAAAAACAATATACTGAGGCTCTGGCAGTGGCTGACTCGTCTTATATTTGCGAGCCTTTTGCGGGCACCTCCCCTTTACCTGAAGAGGAGCGTATGGACGTGAACCAACTGGTTGAAGATATTCGTGCTCAAGGTAAACAGGCCCTTTGTTTTTCCCAAGTTGAAGAGGCCATCGATAGGATTCAGGCGGAAGCACGACCTGGGGATACTGTAGTGATTATGAGCAACGGTGGGTTTCAGGGGATTTATGGCAAAATTTTAAAGGCTTTAAATCCATAGCCTTTTGTCAGTTTCTGTCCAAAAAATAGAAGCTCCCATTGAATTTTTTTTCACTGCGACGTTTTCTCTACCCAAGCCCCTTTCTCTTTAGTACCTCTTGGCTGCTATGAAAATTTTGTTGATACCAATCTTGGTGCTGTGTTTGTTGACCTTGGTCTCTTGTGCGACAGGAGAGCGAGGGGTTGAAGTGGAAATGGAAGGGGATTATGAGTTGGAGTGGGGCTACCAAACTCTCGACCCAGATAAACAAATGGAAATCGATCAACAGTTCCTTTTAAAAAGCCAACGCAAAGCCAACTAAAAGTTGCCAGAATCCTTCTTCGGGCCGCCCGGCAGCCCCAAAAAAGAACAGAACCCCCGTCGTCTCATTTTGAGAATCCCGTAGAACTTTTAATCAATTTTTGAGTCAGGTAACAATTTTTGTGACCCAACTTGAAATTATCTCCTTTTGAGCTGGTATGAAGTTTGAAGTACAAAAGTGAGGGAAACAAACGGGGTCGCATCTTTTTATATCGCGACATTAGAATTACAAGAAAGGGAGACGATGCAAGTTATACTTGGATTTATTCTATTGTCATTTTCTTTGTTCGCACAGGTGAATAACCAATGTGATGAATCTTTGCTGAAAACATTAAAAGCAAAGTTTAATAGGGATAGTAAAGAGCGAGTTCATCGTTGCTTGCACATTCAGAAATTTGAAAAAGTGGTAACCATCGTTGAGCCAAAAGAAGATCAGGGAGCTTTAAGCCTTCTTGTCTTTGAAGAGAAAAATTTAAGTCCATCCTCGCAAGCCATTAGTGAGGTGAGGGCCTTTGCTACTGCGGGACTGCATACCTTGCCCAGTTCTGGTGAGGGGCGGGCTATCGAAGGTGGTCTCCAGTTTTTTGATTGGCCACAAATTAGTGGTGTTTCCGGGATACTCGCTCTTGAATTTCAAAATGAAAATTCAGTTTTTGATCTCAGTTTTCTGCGGCTTTCCAAGGATGGGGCCGTGGATAATTTGTCTTTTCAAGCTCAAGACCAAGACAATTCTTTTATAGGTCAGACCGCAAACATGGACTTGGTTATCTTCAAGGTCGATGGAACGGCCACGGTCGATATTTTGCCCAAGGAGGGCCTCGTCGTCATTGGGGACAAGGACCGTCCTTTATTTCGTGATGAAATTCAACTCACGCCGGCTGAGGGCAGTGGCCGCATGCCGGCCGGCCAATAAAAGGCTTCGGCACGCCGCGCTGGCGTACACAAAAGTAGGGATCCCCTTTATAACAGGGTTGTGGGGAAAAAGTCCGAATTAACACCATTGATGCAACAGTACTGGGGAGTTAAGTCCGCTCACCCGGATAAAATCATTCTTTTTCGCATGGGTGATTTTTATGAAATGTTTAATGAGGATGCCCGCATTGCAGCTCCTATTCTCGGTATTGCTCTCACTGTCCGCAATAAAAAATCAGGGGATCAAACTCCAATGTGTGGAGTTCCTCATCATTCCATCGCAGGTCCTATTAATAAACTTTTAGCGTCCAATCTTAAAGTCGCTATTTGTGATCAGGTGGAAGACCCAAAATTTGCCAAAGGCTTGGTCAAACGGGAAGTCACCCGAATCTTAAGTCCGGGTATGGTTTATGATCCTGACACCTTGGATAGCCTTTCACCCAATTATCTTTGTGCCTACGATAGTAAAACTTTGTCATTTATGGATTCGACGACGGGTGAGTGTTTTTATTATTTAGTGAAAGAAAAAGATCGCATTCGGGATTTGCTTGAAGCTTTGCAGCCGGTGGAGCTCGTTGTGACAGCTGAGCAAAAGAATTTAGATTTTGATCAAGAAAAAGATGAACATCATGAACTTTTTAAAGGAACCTTGAGTGAGTTTGAAGAACTCATGGAAGAATTTGAACAGTATCCAACTTCTGCACAAAGACTTCTTGCTTATGGCGTTCATATGCAGGGGGATGGTTTTTTAAAGAGTTTGCAGCCTTTTGAAAGCAGAGATTGCGATTTTCGTTTGCAGCTATCAGCCAACGTTCTTCGTCACTTAGAAGTATTTAGTACCTACAAAGGAGAGCGTGAAGGGAGCTTGTTTTCGGCACTTAACCGCACCCGCACATCTGGAGGGGCGAGACTTCTTAAAAGTTGGCTACTTTTTCCCCTGGCTAGTCAAGAAGCCATTGAAAAGCGCCATGATGAGGTCGCCTATTGGTGCGAAAGGGTCGAGGATCTAAAGCGTATTCGCACTCAGCTCTATGAGGTGGGGGATTTAGAAAGACGTATTGGAAAAATCACCAATCCCAGCGGGCATCCCCGTGACTTGCAATCTTTAGCGCAGTCCCTGGGCTCCAGTTTAGCCTTAGTTCCAGAAATGCGTGGCCTTGGTCGTGCGGATGAGCTCTTAAAAAAATTAAAACCTCTTTGGCAAAAAATTGATGAGTTTTTGGTGGAAGAGATCCCTGCTAATTACCGTGATGGCGGTTTTATCGCCGAAGGTGTGGACGGTACCCTTGATGAACTCATTGAGCTCGCCAGCTCTAGTCAAAAAAAGGTGCGCGAGCTCGAGGAAAAAGAAAAAGGTCTAACCGGCATTCCAAGTCTAAAGATCCGCTATAATAATGTTTTTGGCTATTATATTGAAGTGACCAACACCCATAAATCGAAAGTTCCCGGCGAACGCTATCAGCGCAAGCAAACCCTGACCAATGCTGAACGATATGTCACAGAGGAGCTCAACGAGCTTGAAAAGAAGGTGGTGACGGCGAAATCAAAGCGGGCCGAACTTGAATTAGAACTCCTCGATATTTTAAAATCAGAAATCTTAGAAGAAATGTCTGATTTGCTAAGACTTGCTGCCGCCACTAGCGAATTGGATGTTTTCACGTCGTTAGCTTGGCTTGCTATTGAGAATAACTTAGTGCGGCCATCGATGAGTGAAAGAGGTCCTATTGCGCTGAAAGGCAGCCGGCACTTGGTTGTCGAGCAATTTGTAGAAAGGAACTTTATCGCCAATGACATTGAAATGGGTGAGCGAGAATGTGTTCTTCTTACCGGACCGAATATGGCAGGTAAGAGTACGTTGATGCGTCAGGTGGCTATCTCGGCCATTATGGCCCAGGCGGGTTGTTTTGTGCCAGCGAGCGAGGCCAAGCTTCCCATCTTTGATAAAATCTTTACTCGCATTGGCGCTAGTGATTTTCTTACTGAAGGTCTTTCCACTTTTATGGTGGAGATGAAAGAAACGGCAGAAATGTTAAAGGCGGCGACTGACAAGTCCCTGGTGATTCTCGATGAAGTGGGAAGGGGAACATCGACCTATGATGGAATGAGCCTGGCGCAAGCGATTCTTGAGTATTTTTTAAGAAAGCTAAAATCCTACACTCTATTTGCCACCCACTATCACGAGTTGACGGCTCTGGAAAGGCGTTATCCTGGGCAACTTCTCAATCGTCATATGACGATCAGTGAAGATAAGGGGCAAATTCATTTCCTTTACCATTTGGCAGAGGGGCCTGCACAGAAATCCTATGGAATCCAGGTGGCAAAGCTTGCGGGGCTCCCGAAAGAAGTGATTCAGTATGCTAGTCAACTTTTACAAAAACTGGAAAGCGGGGGGCAACCCTCGTCTTCTTCTCAAATGGATCTTTGGCAGTCCCTTGCCGTGGCTGAGGCGAGCACTCCCAAGGTCGATCCCGAAGTGGAGGCTTTTCTTAGCTCTCTACGTCATTTAGAAATTCAAAACCTGACACCACTGGATGCACTCAATAAGATAGCAAAGTGGCAGCAAGAACTTTCCTAACCGAACAAGATAAGAAACAGGCCATGGCTGTACTCCAGCCACCGCTCACTCCTCCACAAGGGAAGGTTCGCCTTGATCATGCCTTTTCCTCCTTAGATTTTTCTTCATGGCTAGGTCTAAATGTAGAAAAGCGACTTCGTTCCATCCCCGAGTGGGAGGCTGCTGGCCCCATTGCCATTGGATCCTGGGGAAGAGGTGAGCTCTCCCCCTGTTCGGACTTAGATGTGATTTTTTGTGGTGACGAAGAGGCTGTTAAAAAGGTCATGCTTCCCGTTGAAGAATTGGGTTTAAAGTTTCGCTCCCGGGTTCCAGAAAATATGGAGGATTGGACGCAAAATATCGATGTACTCGAAGCTAATGCCCTTTTTTGGGCGAAGCCTTTCACTCAAGAAGCGGCCAAGCTTTTGCAGGAGCAAAAAGATAAAATATTAAAAAATCAAAAAAAATTTCGTCAAGACTTGCTCAAAGCCATCGGTGTAGAAAGAAAGAAGCGATTCAAGCGCTACGATTCCATCGCTAACTTTTTAGAGCCAAACTTAAAATTTGGTAGCGGGGGGTTAAGAGATCTTCACCAGGCTTTAATTTTGCGCCACTGGTTTCCAGAAAAATTTTCTTATGATGAGCATGCTTTCGAAGTGCTTGAGTACTATAAAAGTTTTTTTCTATTGATACGTCAAAAGCTGCACTTGCAGACAGGTCAAGACATTATGACAGGGTCAGAACAGCCGGAGTTGGCCCATTGGTTTGGCTTTGCAAAGAATTTGGACTTTATGCGCGAAGTGCAAAAAGGGCTTTCGCGAGTGAGTTTTCATTCGGACTGGGTTCATGAACGTTGTCGAACGTCTCAAAAAAAGATCAAGACCCTTGGTGAGATTAAGCTCTCGGGGTGGAATGATGCGCTCAAGCTTCTAGAAAGTGATCCGAGTCTTCACCACCAAGCCATCGTGAGGAATCAACTTTATGACAGCAAAGGCTTTCGTAAAGAAAAATTTTCTTCTCTGCGGCTAGGAAAACTTTTAAGAAAGGCCATGGTGGTGGAAGCCTCAGATGATTGGACTGTGGCCCTTTTTCGTTCCCACGTGGTCTCTCATAGTATCCCGGGTTTTTTGCCAATCATTGGTTTGGTTCAGCACGACCAATATCATCGCTATTCTGTGGATGCCCATCTGATGCAGGCTGTTCGCGAGGTCAAACGCATTTATGAACATCCTAAACTCTTAGGTAAAATGGAATTTTACTGCGAAAAGCTGAATTCCAAAGACTGGGAGATCCTGCGTTGGGCGGCTCTCTACCATGATATTGCTAAGGGGAGTGGTGGTGCCCATGCGAGCAAGGGGCGACAAATGGTCTTAAAAGATTTTAAAGCCTTTGGTTTTGCCAAAAGCTTTACGGATGAAGTCGCCTGGATTGTAGACAATCACTTGTTATTGTCCACAGCCGCTTTTCGCAAAAATCCCCAGTCGCCAAAAACCTGGCAGGAGCTTTTCAGTCGAGGGGTGCGTGGGCAAAGACTTTATCGCCTGGCGATTTTTACAGCGATTGATATCCTTGCGACCAATCCTGAAGCTTGGACCTCTTGGAAAGAAAGTCTTCTCTCAGACTTGGTGGATACTCTCCGCAATCCCAGTAGTGAGCGCTATTTTGATTTGGTGGAAAGAGTGCGCAAAGAAAAAATGAAGGTGCCTATCGAGTTCATTGAACACTTGGATTTAGCTGTAGTGGACTCTATTCCACAAAAGGTTTTACTTAAGGACTTTCAAGAGATTCTTGCTAAGAAAGAGCTCCCCCCACTCGTGATGCGGGATAAGAAGAATCAGATATGGGTGCGCTTTCACGAAAATCGCGACCAAAAAGGTTTGGTATTGCAATACACTCAGGCTTTGACCTCATTGGGCTGCAATATTCGTCAGGCTTTTATTCACACAAATAAAAAAATGGGGGTTTATGATTGGTTTTGCATTAAAACCAATAAATCAATTTCCATTTTAAAGAAGCAATTGAAACATAATACTTCTCCCGGTCAGTTCACTCGTGTTTCCTTTTCGCAAATTCAGCTCATGGATCAGGATGACAAAGAGTGGGTGCTTAGTTTTCGGGCAAAGGATAAGAAGGGTCTTTTGGTCTCTGCCATTCAGTCATTATATGACCATGATCTAGAGATCGTTTGGGCTAAGGTCCACACCTGGGGCCGGCAAATTGATGATATCTTTGGAGTTCAGCCGCTAAGCGATAAAAGTGCAGAACAGATTCTGAAGAGTTTGAAAGATCAGCTCGAGACCAAAGAGCTTCAAATGCTATAAAAGTCCAGTCTGGGTTGTAACCAAAGAATTATTTTTAGTGAGTCTAAGCACTTGTTATGGACTTCGTCAGGATTGTGACAAGTTGAGTCCAGTTTTAAAAAACTTTTATCCAGTGGGCTTGTAAAAAGTCCTAGTCCTTGTCAGACTTTTATAGAGGCGAAACATAGACGTTGAGCCGAAACACTAAACTAACGGAGGGAGCAAGGATGCTCAGAGATGTCCTAATTCAAAAAGGTTTGTCCAATAGAGAAGCCGAAGTGGCGGAGTTAGTCTCAAAAGGGCTCTCCAACAAGGAAGTTGCCAATAGACTATTCGTTACTGAAAAAACGGTGAAATTTCACCTGACCAACATCTATAAAAAGATGAATGTGAAGTCACGTGCCCAGCTCATCGTCTGGTGTCTTCCTCACATGGGTTTTGTTGAAGCTTCAAACAACCAACAACAAATCAACGCTACAGGAACGGGCTCAGCGGACAGCGCAGCTGGCATTGATGCCATTCCTGCTGGTAATACCACTGTTTCTTCAAACATTGGTGGAACCAACACGGGTAGCGGAACCGGCTCTGGCACGGGTACTGGAACAGGTACTGGTGGCATGGGCGTATTCGGAATTTAACTGTTTAAACTTGTATGGAAGCACGAGCGGTCTCTGAATCTCAAGTTGTTATGACCGAACTCGTGCTGCCTTCTCATACGAATGCATTAGGTACAATTTTTGGTGGAACGGTGATGTCCTGGATGGATATCGCCGCTGCCATTTGTGCCCAACGTCACTCTCGCAAAACTGTCGTCACAGCCCATATCGATGATCTCCATTTTGTGGCCCCAGTCTTTAAGGGTTGGGTTGTTAATCTCAAAGCAAGTATCAACTATACCGGCAAAACTTCTATGGAAGTTGGTGTGCGCATTGATGCCGAAAATCCAAGTACCAATGAAATTTTCCATACCGCCAGTGCCTATTTAACCTTCGTGGCTCTAGGATCAGATGGAAAGCCCACGCAAGTGCCGCCCATTAAGCCGGAAACCCCAGAGGAAATTCGTCGTCACCAAGCCGCTCTCGAGCGCCAGAAGATTCGTTTAGAAGCGCGCAAAAGAGGTTGATGCATCTATGGGTCAGGGCGAGTCTAATAAGTAGGTAGAAATTACAAAAAACCTAGATTTTTAAGCCCTGGCGAGAGCCACTCTTTACCAAAGCAAGGTGGGCTGCTAGTTTTCCCTGCATCCAAAGGGAGGATTCATGAAATCGCTTATTTTAATGCCAATTTTGCTTGTTTTTAGCTTTGCTGCTTTGGCCAAGCCGCCCGTGACCAAAATTATCAATGGCACTGAGGCCACACAAATTATCAAACAACTGGTCCCCGAGGGGCAAACATGGGGTAACCTTTTTACTAAGAATGATAGCAAGGTCCTAGGCTGCCGAGTTCTCGTAACTACAGCTAAAGATGAGGACAATTATTCTGAAGTTTTGGTCGTTAATGAAAAGACCTATCGTCCAACTCCTGCCCGCATCTGGTTTGCTAAAGGTGTAGAGTACAAATACACTCGCCAAGATATGGCAGAAGAGCCTGATGATGAAGAGGATTTTTATGTTCATCATACCTTCCAGCCCAAGAACAGTGATAAGTATACAGTGGTTTTCGAAGAAGATGGAGATGCTGGCTTTGATGTGGTTTTTAAAATCAACAAAGACGCTGAAGATTTAGATGTTCTTTGTCAGACGGATTTCTAAAGCGGCCAATAACAAGTGGTATTATTAATAAAAAAACCGGGTGATGAGCCCGGTTTTTTATTTTGAATCTAAACTAAAACTACTTATAAGAACAGGGCGACCTATAAGCCCAAAAGCGTCTCAATTTTTTTGAGGCGTTCTTTGAGATGCTGGTTTTCTTTCTCGAGAGCTGCATTCTTTTCTTTTAAGGATGCAATGTCGCGATCTTGTTTTTGATCATTTTTTATGAGGTTCGACATTCTGATTTCCATTTTTTGACGATCGCTTTCTTCTATCTTGCATATCCCATAAAGATCTTGGATCCCAGAGACGAGAAGAGGGGTGAGTCGACCATAGTCAACGGTCCAAGGGTCGCGGCTGGGGTCTTCTCCGCCAATGTTCACAGCCTCAGGATAGACCTCATAGAGGTCTTGTGCGATATAACCTTGTTGGGCCGTTTTGTCGGGGTCCGCTATGTAATTGAAGTCATAAATTGGGATATTCAAAAGAGTTGTTAAGCCTCTCTTTGTCTTCTCTAGATTTTCTTTTAAACGTCGATCGGAGGTGGTGTGATAAGTAGTTCCAGTGGTTGTGCTGGAAATATGGCCAACTACAGTATCGTCAGCTCTATGAAATTGAATCATCGATTTATTGGTTCCATCTAAATCAGCTCTTTTGAGAACAAGAATGCCTCCATATCTTAGGTCATAACTAGCTCCAACTTTGACATGAAATTGAGAGGCTGGTGATGTGGTCCCCACCCCAACAGCACCTGAGTTGTCCACAAAAAGATCAGGGGAGTTAGCGCTAGAGTTCGCTCCGCTTAAAGCTAAACCACCGCTGGTTCCAAAAATAGATGAGGTATTCACTGTATTACCGTTGTTTGCATCGGCAAAATTGATAGCCCCGTTGCCAGATACACTGGCTCCATCCGTTATGGTAACAAGCCCATGGCTGTGTAAGGTTGAGGCGGGGCTGACCGTTCCAATACCAACGTTTCCACTACTATTGAGTCTAATAATCTCTGTACCATCAACACCCAATGCAATAGGATTTCCGTTAGCACCATTTATATATGATAAACCTGCATATCCTCCTGCAGCAGAACTATTTGCATAACCTACATTGAGTCTCGCAGTCCCAGAATTATCTTTAAAATCAATAGATGACCAACCTGAGCTTGAATTATTGCGAATTGATAAAATATTTGCAGTAACGTTGCCAATCAAATCTAAAATCGAACCAGGATTAGTTGTACCTATCCCTACATTTCCACCCGTATAATAGGCTTTTGTTCCTCCATCAGTAAAAGCTCCTGTTCCAGAACCTGAAGGCCAAGTGCTTCGACAAGTTCCATTGAGGCAAATAGTTTTTCCCGAAGGTCCGACATCAAGGGTTCCCGCTGGGGTTGTCGTTCCAATACCAACGTTACCCGAGGAATCAATTCGCATAGATTCTGAACCATTGTTAGAGAATCCCAATTCGTCAGCTGCAGCACGAAAGATTCCAGTATCGGAATCATCTTTAAAAGCATATACTGGATTAGCTGCTGTTGAGCCGATGGCAGTCATTAATGGACCTAAAGATGTAGTTGATCCTATAGAAGTGCCAAAAATTCTCCATGAAAGGGATCCTCCATTTGAAATCCCGATTGCATCAGAACTAGAGGAGAAGAAGCCTGTGTTTGAATCAGCATTGAAGGTTATGCTAGGGTTTGCTGCTGAACCAGTTGATGCTTTAAAAGATCCAGTCATAGCAACAGTACCATCAGCTAAGAAATCACCACTCCCCCCGCCATTCACCCACTGGGCGCCATCATAGTATTTAAGCTTGTTGCTATCAGCAGAATCTATAAAGATATCACCCGCGGCCGGAGAAGCTGGGGTGGTCGATGCCGTTAAACGCATAGGCCCTTCGACATGAAGCAATCGAGCGGGGCTCGATGAACCAATTCCAACATTTCCCTCTGAAGTGATACGCATTTTTTCAGTTAAAACACTGACGCCGGTATTGGCCGTCCAAAAAGCGAGGTCGGCTCCAAAGGAGGTATCAGTAAAGTCCTCTGAAGCTTGGGTTTTGATAGCCGTTGAGTTGGTCGTGGGACCAGTATCACCGTACCCACTGAAATTGATATTACCCATCACCTGATCATCAAGAATTTTGCTTGGACTGGCGGCTGTTCCGTTATATCGGTCGATAGTGATATGGGGGGACCCACTATAGCCAATAGCACTTAAAACTGGCTCAGCGACAGCAATTCCTTCTTTAACAATAGTCAAAGGACTATTTGGTATCGTTGTCCCAATCCCGACATTTCCCGTGGAGTCAATGCGAACTCTTTCTGAAGATGATCCAACTGTTCCAGTATGCCGTGTATGAAAAGCCATATAAGAGGCTCCCGTAGCATCCGTAAAGTTCTCTTCAGCTCCAACTACAATTTTTGCAGTCGAATTAGCTTGATACGCGGTAGCACCATAACCCGCCCAAATATGTTGCCCAATAATGTCTCCAGCTAATATGGCGGAGGGGGCAGCACTATTCCCGTTAGCAGCACGGTTTTTCACAGTAACAACAGGTGAAAATGAATCGTGAGTAATGCTACCATCAACTAAGTGGAGCTTACTAGTTGGAGTCGTCGTTCCAATACCAACATTACCGCCATTAAAGTATGTATTGCTTGAAGAACGGATAGAAACCTGAGCAACCTCGGTATTATCATATAATTCTAACAAACCATGGCCGCCAGGATTAGAGGTTCTTAAGCGGGCGCGAATATTATCAGAATCAGTAGAGTCTGTAAGAGCAATACCTCCTGTAACGGCTGTATTTGTTGAAACCTGCAACGGGGAGGCTGGACTAGTTGTACCAATCCCAATGTTTCCTGACGGTGTCATTGTCATTGGATATGTTAATGTCGGACCTGCAGAGTCATCTTCATGGATAAATAATAGTTTTTCCCCATTCATACTAAAATGCCAGCCATCGTTTGGATCAGCAGCATCTGACTCTCTAAGAATAACCTGTGATGAGGCGTCTTCAAAAACGCCACCACCGATTACATTTAACTTAGATTCTGGTGTGGTCGTACCTATTCCGACGGAGCCCGTTTCAGTAATTCTCATGACTTCAAGATCACTACTCGTCGATTCTGAGTTAAAACCAAATACAATGGATGAAGTTTCATCGTTGTCAGTATCAGCCAAAAGGAAAAGGCTACTTTCTGCAGCGATAGAGCCTTGAGAATTAAAGAGTATATCTGGGTCAGAAGTCACCGTCCCATTTCCCTTATTGAGTAGAATGTTTTCTGTCGATCCATTGTTGCTTTTGACGGAAATAGTGTTGGTATTGTCAACAACGAGTCGATCAACTCCATTCACTTGGAGTTGGATGCTACCACTGTTGTTGCCGTCGCTATCAGCATTGATAACATAGTTTGTTGTATTGCTGGCGGCACTGGAAGAAGAAGCAATAACCCCCGTAAGGCCTGCTCCATTCCCATAGATGATTCCATCAACCTCAACATTTCCTGCTACTGAAAGATCTTCATTTCCGGAAGTGTTGGTGAGTGTCCCGGCTCCAATAAAAACATCACCGCCCTCTATATCAAGAATTCCAGAGGGTGTTGTCGTACCAATCCCCACGTTGCCAGCAGAATCAATTCGCATTTGCTCGCGAGTCACGCCGTCAACTAATGTGCTAAATGTCATGTAAGAGTCTCTATCGGTCGTGTCGTTGGATTGAGGCACTTCCCAAGCGGCTCCAATTCTACCGACATCGTCATAAGAGTTATCGGTAAAACCTTCAGCCTGTAAGGTTATGATTGGCCCAAAACCAGCTCCTGGCGTTGTTGCGCTAGAGCGAGAGCGGCGAGCGTATAAGCTTCTTCTCATGTTATCATCATCGATCGCATTTTCCGCAGCGATACCGTTGGGGCCAGTGTTTTTTGCGTGCAATAAAAACTCCGGGCTAGATGTCCCTATTCCAACTTGGCCACCATTGGGTTGAAGAATCACGTCTCCTTTGGTTGCATTGCTGGTCGATTCAAGAATCAAATTATCGCTGGCGGCATCGCCACCAATTAAGCTTTGTCCACCGGTGCGCCCACTGAGTAAAGCATACTGAGCGTGGTCATCATCACCAAGGCCAGTAATAGAGCCATGGTCGATGTTGCTTTGGTTCACGTCCAGAGTCACGTCATCAGCGTTATTGGTGATGGAGAGCTTTGTTGATCCTGCGGCAAGTGATTTAAAGTTGAGTGTCGAGCTTGTTTTATCTCTGTATAGAGTTCCTGTTCCTGATCCAACATTGGCCGCGGCGTTCGCCTCGCCGTTGGCATTGACCATATCAACCCAACCACCATTTTCGTGGACTTCCATTTTTGTGGTGGTGGTATTATAGCGAATCATTCCATCTTCGCCGACACCGGGTCTTTGTGCTGTGGTCCCTTGTGGCACAATGATGGCATCTGTACCGGTGACGTCAAGAGAGACTGCTGGTGATGAATTTTTAATACCCACATTGCCATTTCTATAGAGTGTCAAGCTTGAGTAAACACCAGCATTAGGCGCACTAAAAATCATATCTGCAGTATTTGTGTTTATAACATTTGTCGATATTTCGGCCCCACTGTCAGTGTATGTGCCTAAATTTAAAATATTTCGGTTAAAAGAAACATTTTGTTCAAATTGAATAACATTGGAGGCATCAAAATGCAGACGACCTCCAGTTTCGTTGATGGTGGCATGACCTGATGCTCCTGAGCCATCAAAATATATAGTTTTATCACCACCACTTAAATTTAAATCACCAATAATGTTTAATTCATTTGTAGGTAGCGTCGTGCCAATGCCCACATTGCCAACAGAGTCAATGCGAAGTTTTTCTGAACCATT
>JAGQZY010000033.1 GCA_020435205.1 Bdellovibrionales bacterium
AGTTTGACCATTTTAAAAATGCCTCCGCCTTTTGCCACTCTGGGCGCGATATAGAAAGGGGATTTAAAGTCCTGTAACCAAATTAGGACCATAAACACAATCAAAACTGGGGAAAATACAAGCAAAGCGGTGAAAGACACCAAAATATCTAAAATCCGTTTCATGAAAGACCTCTATAAGCTCTTCAAAATTTTTGCAAAAATTGTTTCAGAATCCAATTCGTAACATTTTCTTAGGTATTGCTGGCTCCCCACGATACTAGAGAATTCAGCCTGCAAACCAAAGCGCTGGAAAGTTTTGGGATAGACTCCTGAATCCACGACAACTTCAGCCACCGCACTCCCTAATCCACCAAGGATGGTGTTCTCTTCGACGGTAAAGATTTTTTGGGTCGTTTTGACAGCATCAAGGATGGCATTTTTGTCAATCGGTGAAATGGTGTGCATGCTCACCACGCGAGCTTGAATGCCGCGATCCTTAAGCATGGAGTGTACTTTAAGAACCTCTTCCAAAATTCCGCCGCTCACAAAAATGGTGCAGTCATCACCCTGTTCAAGGACACGGGCTTTACCAACCTCAAACTTTTCAGAGGGGTCACGAGGGCTGTCCTCGCCATAAGACTTATCAAGACGAAGATAAAAGGTCCCGGGAGTTTTAAGCATAGCGGAGGTGGCTTCGCGGGTTTCCCAGTAACCGCATGGGGCCAAACTCACTAAGTTTGGCAAAGCTCGCATGATGCTTAAGTCTTCAGTGGCATGGTGAGAAACGCCTAAGGGACCGTAGCTAAAGCCACCACCAATGGAAACCACTTTAACATTGGCATCATGATAACAGGCATCGTTGCGAATTTGCTCAAGGCAACGAAGAGTACAAAAGTTTCCAATGGAATAGGTGATCACCCGTTTCCCAGCGAGAGCAAGACCTGTTGCCATGCCCGTCATATTTTGTTCGGCCACACCTGCATTAATAAAATTTTCTGGGAAATCTTCACGGAATTTATTAAAAACACCAAAACCAAGATCTCCGGTCACTAGTAGAATGTCTTTTTCCTTGGCAACATGCTCACTGAGGCGCTGAATAAACTGATCTCTCATTGGTTTTCCAACTCCTTAAGGGCGTCATTGTACTCGTCGCCTTGGGCTGTGCGATAATGCCATAGCACCGTGTTTTCCATAAAAGAAACGCCCTTTCCTTTGGTGGTGTGACAAATCACAACAGTGGGCTTTCCTTTAAACTTCTCGGCCTTTTTTAAGGCCTGCTCAATATTTTCGTGAGAGTGCCCATCTGCCTCCACCACATTCCAATTGAAGGCCCGCCACTTGTCAGTAAAGGGCTCTAGGGCAATTGTGTTTTCAATGCTGTCTAGGCTTTGAATTTTATTGTAGTCCACCAAACAAACCAAGTTATCGAGTTTGTGATGGGCGGCAAACAATATAGCCTCCCAATTGGATCCCTCATCACACTCCCCGTCTGATAAAAGCACAAAGGTGCGGAAAGCCTTACCGTCCATTTTTGCAGCCATAGCAATGCCCACGCCGACGTTTAAGCCGTGACCTAAACTTCCTGTGGAAAACTCAACTCCAGGAATGCCTTTATGGCTAACATGGCCACTGAGATTGGATCCATCCTGATAATGACCACTCAAAAGCTCAGTAGAAAAAAAACCACGCTCCGCTAAAGTGGCGTACACAGCTGCTCCCGCATGGCCTTTACTCAGGATAAAGCGATCCCTATCGGGCCACTCAGGTTTTTCGGGATCAATATTCATGACTTTGTTATAAAGAACTGCAAGGATATCCACGATACTCAGCGCTGAACCAATATGGGAGCTCTTCCCTCGGCTGGTCATATTGAGAACGTGAATTCTCACCTTTTTAGAAAAATCCTCCAGACTCATGGCCATCTGCTCTAAGCCTTGTAAAAGGACGTGATCTGATCACAAACGTAATGAACATCATCGTCTGTCATAGACATGTTCAAGGGAATCATAATCATCTTTTTGAAGAATTCATCTGTCTTTGGCAAAGACTGTTTAAATCCTAATTTAGGAAACTGATGAACGGCCGTTCCACCCCACTGCATAAGGGTGCCCACGCCTTTTTCGGCAAGAAAGGCTTTTAATTCATCACGACGGTCCGCACTGATTTCATAGTTTTGATAAACATCAAAATAGTCTCCACCATCCACCGGAGGCGGAGGCAATTGAACTTGAGAAAGGCCACCAAGACGCTCTTGATAAAGGCCTGCCATTTGTCGACGGCGTTTAATCACATCTTCGTAAGTATCAAAATTATAATTGAGGATGGCTGCCTGTAAGTTATCTAAACGAGTGTTGTAGCCCCAGCATTCTACCTCACCAGTTTTATGGCTGCGACCGTGATCGCGAAGAAGAAGCATTTTATCGTATACCTTTTCATCATTGGTGGTCACGATTCCACCATCGCCAAAGCAACCTAAAATTTTAGCGGGATAAAAACTAAAGCAAGCCGCCACTCCAAAGCTACCAGCCTTTTTTCCCTTAAATTCAGCACCCAATGCTTGGGCCGCATCTTCATAAACTTGCAAGTTGTGCTTTTTAGCAATGGCTTCAATGGCATCCATATTCGCGACGCGACCATTGAGTTGGGTTGGACAAATGGCTTTTGTCTTATCAGTGATCGCAGCTTCAATAGAGGCCACGTCAATATTGCGATCGGGCCCCACTTCCACCGGCACCGGAGTGGCTCCAGCAAAATGAACAGCGCTCGCTGTTGCAATCATGGTGTGAGAACAAACAATCACTTCGTCACCAGGCCCAATGCCTCCTGCCATCATACCAATTTGCAAACCATCCGTCGCGTTCGCAACACCTACGGCATATTTAACACCACAGTAGTCAGCGATCCGTTGCTCAAATTCCTGCAGATCCTTTTGCATGATAAAAGCCCCACGAGAGCAAACATCATCGATCACCTTCAAGTAGGAATCTTTATCATTGGTGTAAACGTAGGGGTAATTGAAGAAAGGCACTTTTCTCATCACAAGTCTCCTTGGTCGGTCCATGTCACCAGTTATAGGTGCTGGGAGGGTGTCAGCCTCAAAACATCGGTTGCGGCAGCGCGCTAAAGGGTATCTTGAGGAAAGGGCACCGAAAAAAATTCGCTCCAATATGACGCCAAAAGCTATTGAAATCAAGAATAATGAGTTAACGCACCCTCACCGGAGGTTAGTGCTTACTGCTGTGTTGGGCCAGCACTTCATCTAAGTTCTCAACAGAAAATTGTGGCTTAGCCAACTCATTGAGCAAGTACAGAGCACGCTCATTAGCATCCTGTGCAAATGCAATGAGCTCGTCCACCAACTTCTCCATGGAACGAATGCTCGTGCTGTCGTTAAAGATAGCGGCATCCCCTCTCGGCAAGGTTAGGATGTCTGGGTGATCCGTCTTTAACTCATCACCACGGATATAGAGTTCCTCGTACATCTTTTCGCCAGGACGAATACCAGTAAACACAATGGGGATTTCATCCTCAGTTTTACCACTGAGAGCGATCAGGTTTTTAGCAATGTCCAAAATCTTAACAGGTTCACCCATCTTAAGAACATTAATGTCGCCAGGACGAGACAAAGAGGCCGCCGTAAGCACTAAGGATACCGCTTCTGGAATCAGCATAAAGTAACGAGTCATATCTTGATGGGTAACCGTCACCGGTCCACCTTTGCGAATTTGTTGGCGCAAGGTGGGAATCAAACTCCCACTGCTGCCAAGCACATTGCCAAAGCGAACCGAACAATAGTTGCGCCCCGTTTTCATCGCATATGCGGTCACCAGCAATTCGCAAACTCTTTTGGTGGCACCCATAACCCCCGCGGGATTCACGGCTTTGTCCGTAGAAATCATCACAAAGCTTTCCACACTAGAGAAAACCGAGGCTTCCAATAAATTCAGAGTGCCCAAAATGTTGTTGATGATCGCTGAATAAGGATTCACTTCAACCAGATGAACGTGCTTGTAAGCCGCCGCATGAATGATCACTTCTGGAGTGTACTTTTTCATGGTGGTCTCAATGGCTGCGCCATCCTTGATATCTAACAAAACGGGAGCCACTTGCTCTAGACTATTTGTGGTTTTTCGCAACTCTTTATCGATCTCAAACAGGTTGTATTCGGAGTGATCGAGCAAAATCAATCGGCTCGGGTTGTGTTGAAAAATCTGGCGACTGACCTCGGCACCAATGGACCCACCGGCACCCGTGATTAAGACTCTTTTGCCACGAATCAGCTTTTCAATCTTTTGCAGGTCCATCTCGCGAGGTTGTCGGTTGAGTAGGTCGCGAAGTTCCACCTTACGGGCAAAACTGAAACGCCCCTCTCCTCCGCTAAATTCAGAAATCAAGCGGGGCTTGATATGATGGCGAGCGCAGATTTTAACCACCTTTTGCAAAAGGGAGTTATCCACTCGGGAAATAGCAATGAAAACAGTGTTGGCCTCTGTCTTTTCCAGGATAGAGTCCAGATCATTCAGTCCACCCATCACGGGAACATTATTGATTTTTAGGCCCACCTTGGCTTCGCTGTCGTCAATAAAGCCCACCAGGCGAAGGTTCAAATGGGGATCTGAATTTAAACGCAATGCCAGGGTGCGACCATTGGACCCTGCCCCATAAATAATGGCGCGATCACTAGCCCCTTTGACCTCTTGCCCATGCTTAATTTCGTACTGAAGGCGGCGAGCTAAACGCACTCCAAGCAGCATAAATAGCACCACCATGGAGTCGATAAAGTATACCGAACGCGGCATGCGCCCAAACTGATCAGAAAACAAAAAGCTCACGGTAATGATGATCGCCGAGGACAGAAGAACCGCTTGGGTGAGGCGAAATACGTCGTTAGCCGAAACAAAACGCCACAGAATGTTGTAAACACGAAGAAGAAGAAACACCCCAAGGCGGCACAGCACAGAAATGATCACATAGGCGTGAGTGGTTTCCAGGTAGGTATAATACTCATCGGGACCCACACGCAGGTAAATACTCAGATAGAGCGAGAGTGCGATCAGAGGGAGGTCCAATAAAATATGGCGCCAGTTGATACCCTTGAAGTAAAAGCCGATTTTTTCAAGCATGGGGGTCAAACTAATCCAATTGACCAGCCTAATCCATAGCTATTGCAAACTTGACGCATTCGCTCGCAAGTGAGATTTTTAACTCTTTGCCATCCTTAGCCTCATCGCCACTTTGGTTTGGTGATTGACCCCCGAGAGTGAAAGGGCTATCGATGAGCTCAAAATGAGGAATAATATGATGGAAAAACAACAGGTTTTGCAAAAAATTACGGATCGTCAGGCCGTGGTTGGAATTCTTGGCCTTGGCTATGTGGGACTGCCTCTCATGCTTCGTTACGCTGAAGTGGGATTTCCTGTCCTTGGATTTGACGTGGACTCTAAAAAAATTGACGCCATCAATGCTAAAAAAAGCTACATCCATCACATCCCCACCTCAGTTATGGCCCAGCTCCCAGACAATGCCGCTACTTTGGATTTTTCAAGAGTCAAAGAGGCCGATATTTTGGTCATTTGTGTACCCACCCCTCTGGATAAACATAGGGATCCCGACTTGAGTTATGTGGTCAACACCATGGAGTCCATGGCTCCTCATTTGCGCAAAGGGCAGCTCATCTCTTTGGAAAGTACCACCTATCCCGGAACCACCGAAGAAGAAATTGTGAGCCGAGTCGTCGCCAGAGGCTTTGAAGTGGGTAAAGACATTTTTGTCGCCTACTCTCCTGAGCGCGAAGACCCCGCCAACGAAAATTTTAATACAAAAACCATCCCTAAGGTTTGTGGCGGTCACACAGAAAACTGCTTGCAGGTGGCCAAAGCTTTTTATGAGCAAGGGATTGATCAAGTGGTCCCGGTGAGCTCAACCCGGGCTGCGGAAATGACTAAGCTCCTCGAAAATATCCACCGCGCGGTAAACATTGGCCTTGTGAATGAAATGAAAATTGTGGCCGACCGCATGGACATTGACATCCATGAAGTCATCTCTGCTGCAGCCACTAAGCCTTTTGGTTTTACGGCTTACTATCCTGGCCCTGGCCTTGGTGGGCACTGCATCCCCATTGATCCTTTTTACCTGACCTGGAAGGCCAAAGAGTATGGCTTGCACACTCGTTTTATTGAACTTGCCGGGCAAATCAATCGCAACATGCCTCAGTTTGTCATTGAAAAGATTAGCCTAGGACTGAACCAAATGGGTAAAGCCATTAACGGCAGTCGCATTTTAATCCTTGGCATGTCCTACAAAAAGAATGTGGATGACACCAGGGAGAGCCCTTCTCTTGAGATCACTCATATGCTCAACCAGCTTTCGGCGAAGGTCTATTATTCAGACCCCTACTTTCCCACTTTTGATACTGAAAAATTTGGGATTCACTTAGAAAGCAATAAAACAGTGGAGCTAACCAAAGAGAACATTGCCTCCTACGATATGGTGGTTTTGCTCACAGATCACAAAGACTACAACTATCCCGAGATCTTTGAATACGCTTCACTCATTGTGGATTCGCGCGGCAAATTTCCTCGCCACCCCAAAGTGATTAAAGCTTAGAAAGATTCACCACTCGCCAACGGGAGTTTTCAAAATCGGCCACCACGGAGTTCAGTGGTGTATTCCATTTTTTTGGTATCACTACAAAGTTTACTTTTCCTTGGCGAGCGATCTCTTTCCATTTCTCAACAGATATGTTTTGCAAATGGAGATTTCTGTCATACCGACTTTCCCCATAAAAAACATTCCAGCGTCGTACGTACTCTGGGTAAAATTCCTCACGAAAAGGAAAGATTTGCGAAATATAAACCGATCGTCCCACCACCATGGGAAACTCATTCATTATCGAGTCAATAGGGCCAACAAAAACCGCCTCTGGTGGGGTCGAGTTTTTCACCCATTGATAGAGTTCCGGAGCCTTCGCCTGAAGCCTTGGCAAAGGGTTCTTTTCTGAAAGCTGGTAGACCACAAATGTGGTAAGGGCCATGCTCGCAAGAGAAACTCCCCAACTCATTTTTGTTGCAGAAACTGGCTTCCCATCCCACTTTAATCGATCAGAAACTAACAATAACAACAATGGACCACAAAATAAAAAACTAAAGGCCACCACTCGCACCGGCCCTAGTAAAACTACGGGGCGGAAAGGCAACCATTCTATGAAAATGTACTGCCCAACAATGGCACTGACATAATAAAAAAGGAGAAAGCCCGCAACGACCATCACCTTCTTATTTTTCTCGCGAAAGTAAAATATCACCCCACTTAAAAACAAAACAAAGTAAGCCATGTGAGTGACCAAACTCGATAGACTCCATGAGGCCACCTCATAGTGATGGGGAAGGCGGGTGCGAATATAAATATCAATAAAACTTTGCAAATCTAAGGGCTGATGGGATGAAAACAACCACCATGTTACAGCAAAAGGAAGACCGACTCCAAAGGCGAAGGTTTTTAGTAAAGAGCTAAAACTTCGGCTCTGAATATTAAAAATAAAGTTAAAGCAAAAAAAGATAAACCCTACGGCTGGATGGGTGAAGGCCGACAGGAACATCGCTGGCCAAGCCCATTTTTGTCGCCAACTTAAGCCAATGGCACCCATCAGCCCCCAAAAAGTGGCCAAACTATGGGGGGTCGCTTTCAGCTCATACTGCAAATAATCACCAATCATAATCCGATACTGCAAAGACCTTGTGAATAGAGTAAAAACCACCATAGCAACAGCAAAGACGGCCACCTTCAAGTTTGGTTTTTTTCCAGAAAGATTTTCATATTGGCTTAAAAAAAATAGGGCCATGAATCCAGGGATCCCAACAATCATAAGACTTTTCATTAAAGAAAATCCTTGGTGCCAATCCAAGCCAAAAAGCTTCATGAGCGCCACCACCTGGTATCCAAAAACCCAACGCGGATTGCGAGCCGCCATCGAGTCTACAATGAAATCGCCTTTCAAGTAGGTCGAGTTGGCAAGCCTTTCAAAAAAAGGGGCCATATCCATGGATGGCCACTCAAAGGCTGTGATCGGGAAGCCTACATATTTGAGCTGGCAAAGATATCCAGCGACAGCACACAGTAGGAGAAGCAAAAAAAGGACCTGATGACGTAAAAAAACCATGTCCCCATTTAAGTAGTAGGCTCCATGGGGGTCAAGATATCCACACCTATATTTTCAGATATTTACCTCGATTTCCCTCCCCTTCTATTGTATAGCTGGGCCTATGAAAAAGGCATTCATTACCGGAATAACAGGGCAAGATGGCAGCTACCTGGGCGAGTTGCTTTTAGAAAAAGGCTACCAGGTGCACGGATTGGTGCGTCGGTCCTCCACCTTTAACCGCGGACGCATTGATCATCTTTTTGATCGCTCCACCTTAGCTGAAGGACAACCCTTACCGATCACCCTCCACTATGGGGACCTATCTGATGGGTGCTCCCTTCGTCGTATCTTAGAAAAAGTTCAACCCGATGAAATTTATCATTTAGGAGCGCAAAGCCACGTTAAGGTCAGTTTTGATACTCCTGAGTATACGGCTGACACCACGGGCCTTGGAACCTTGCGCTTACTTGAGGCTATGCGTGAGCTCAAAATGAAAGTGAAGTTTTACCAAGCGGGCTCTTCAGAAATGTTTGGCAAGGTCGCTGAAATACCGCAAAAGGAAACCACGGCCTTTTACCCTCGCTCTCCCTATGGAGTGGCAAAAGTTTATGCCCACTGGATTGCCGTCAATTACCGCGAAGCCTACGACATGTTTTGCTGCAATGGGATTTTATTTAACCATGAGTCCCCTCGCCGTGGTGAAAACTTTGTCACCCGCAAAATCACCTTGGGCGCTGCTGCTATTAAGCTTGGCTTACAAAGCCATTTGGCCCTGGGTAACCTAGAGGCAAAAAGGGATTGGGGCTACGCTAAAGATTATGTTGAGGCGATGTGGTTAATGCTCCAACAAGATGAGCCCGATGATTATGTCATCGCCACGGGCGAAACTCATAGTGTGCGCGAGTTTTGTCAAAGTGCTTTTGAAGCCCTTGATTTAAATTATGAGGACTACGTGCGCGTGGATGAAAAATATTTTCGCCCCGCTGAAGTGGATCTCCTGATTGGCGACCCTAGCAAGGCTAAAAAAGCTTTAAAATGGGAGCCGCGCACCACTTTTAATGATCTGGTGCAAATCATGGTGAAAGCCGACATGGAACATTTAAAAAGGGTCCACAATTTATGATCAATCGCTTTCCATTAGCGACCGATAGTTTTTCTGAACAAGAAAGATGCGCTGTCGATGAAGTCATGAAGAGCGGTCGCTACACCATGGGCGAAAAAGTTCAAGAGTTCGAAAAAGCTTTTGCTGATTGGGTCGGCGCTAAACATGCTGTGATGGTAAATTCTGGCTCTTCTGCCAATCTTTTGCTCGTGGCCTCCATGCTTTACAACTCTCATGGATCTCTCTGGGAAAGGGGTGACGAGGTTTTGGTCCCTGCCCTGAGCTGGCCCACCACGGTTTGGCCACTGGCTCAACTGGGTTTGGTCCCCGTCTTTGTTGATATTGATCCCAACACTTTAGCCATTGACTTAAAATCGGCACAAAAAGCTCTCAGCGCCAAAACTAAAGGAATGTTTCTCATTCACGTTTTAGGTTTAAGTGCCCAAATGGATGAAGTGCAAAGCTTTTGCAAAACTCACAACTTAGTTTTACTTGAAGATTGTTGCGAAAGCTTTGGTTCCTACTTTAATCAAAAACATGTTGGCACTTTTGGTAAGGCGGGGACCTTCTCTCACTTTTTCTCTCACCATTTGACCACTATGGAAGGGGGAACTTTAGTCACAGACGATAGTGACCTCGCCAACGACTGGCGCTCCCTCAGAGCCCACGGGTGGACAAGGGATCGTACCGACAAAGAGACCTGGCACCAAAAACATCCAGAACTCGATCCTCGCTTTCACTTTATCCTTCCTGGATTTAATTTGCGGCCTATGGAAGTTCAGGCGGCTTTGGGCCTAGTGCAACTCAGTCGGGTCGAGCTGTTTTTAAATCAACGCGATCAAGTGGCCAATTGCGTCTTTGAGACCACTCAAACCATCCCCTGGTTAAAAATGATTGGCAGTGAATATAGGTCAAACTCCTCCAACGACCGACGCCAACGCCGACATTCCTGGATGAATATCTCTTTCCGCTTAAAAGAAAATGCTCCCATGTCTTGTGAACAAGTCAAAGCTCAGTTGGAGTCCCAAGGGGTGGAGACTCGACCCATCATCGCCGGCAATCTCACTAAACACCCTGCCTGCGATCGGATTGAAAAAAGAATCGTCGAGGATCTCAGTGAGTCTGATCGGCTCTTAGAATCTGGCTTTATGATTGGCTGTAACCCGGAAAATAGCCACTCCGAATCCCTGGCTACCCTTGAAAAAGCTTTCAAAAGCTTGGAGCCTTAAAATGAGCGCTCTTGTTGTTCTCCCCTCTTACAATGAAAGCGGAAACATCACTGACCTCATTGGCAGCCTCCTCAAACTGCGCAAAGATTTGAATATTTGCGTGGTGGACGATAATAGCCCTGATGGTACCTCGCAAGTGGTACAAAAGTATAAACAGAATCTCCCCCAAGAATCGCAATCGCGCCTTCACCTTATCACTCGCCAAAAAAAAGATGGGCGAGGGGGTGCTGTTCGTGACGGCTTTCTTTGGGGCTTAGAACAACCACAAAACTTTTCTGCTTTTATTGAAATGGATTGTGATTTTTCCCATGACCCACAACATATTAGTGAGGGTTTAGATTTGTTAAAAACTCACGACTTTGTGATTGGCGCTCGCTACCCCAAAGGCAAGATCATTGGTTGGCCCATCACTCGCAAGGTTCTCAGCCGTTGTTCTAATTTTTTGACTCGAGTCCTCATTGACTGGAGTGTCCACGATTACACTAATGGCTATCGCTTTTACACACGTAAGGCGGCACAATTTTTATGTGAACAACCACAGCGATTCAAAGGTTATATTTACCTCAGCGAAAGTTTGGCCTTCCTTTTGAAAAAGGGTTTTAAAGGAACTAGCTTTCCTATTTGTTTCGTGAACCGCAAGGTGGGCAAAAGCAACACCACCCTTAAAGAAATATTTTCCGCTTTCACTGCCATTTTTCAAATTGCCTGGGCCTACCACAAGAAATCATGAGCGAATCCGAACCCATTTTTTTCATCACAGGTGGCGACGGTGGAATTGGTTCCTACTTGCCAAAAGATTTTGTTCGCTTAAGCACTCCCCTCGAGTCTCCTTTGCAAAAAAAGGTGGATGAGCTAAAGTCCAAAAAACCAAAACAAAAGGTAAAAAAGATCTTTATTCACCTTGCTGCTATGGCCTCGGTCACCGAATGCGAACAAAATCCCGATTTAGCTTACCAGGTCAATGTCGGAGGCAGCGAACAATGGTTTCAGGCCAGTCAAAGTTTAGGTTTTGATCAATTCTTGCTGGCTTCCACAGCTCATGTCTATGCCCCTCCTTTGGATGGCCGCCCTCTGACCACAGGAAGCCCCATTGCCCCACAAAACCAATATGCAAAAACCAAACGACAGGCTGAAGTGCACTTACAAAATCTGGAACGCCTGGGTCAAACCCAGCTCAAAATTGCTCGCATTTTTAGTGTTCTTTCTGAAAAAGGAGCTCCCTGGGCTTTACTGCAAGGTTTGCGACGAAGGGCCCAAGAAAAAGACTTCTCACCTATCCCCGGACTTAGCAACCAAAGAGACTTCTTATGGGCCCCTCAAGTGGCCGAGCAATTGATTCTATACGCACAGACACCAACAGCCCCTGCTCTGATCAATATTTGCTCGGGTAAGCCCCATAGTGTACGAGAGATTGCTGAAATCGTTTTTAAAAAAGCTGGAGAAGATGCAAACAAGCTGACTGAACTTCCTATAGAAAATAATGTCGCTAAGATTATAGGCCAGCCCTATTTTGAGACCTCTGACCCTTTATCTCTTTTTTGAATTTAAACGGTTTCTTTCAAGTGGAATAGTGACAAAACTAGCAAGAGCCCAAAATAGAGAAACACGCCATTGGCAATAAAGACGGCAAAGAAGGAGGCCGCTGGCAAAGCTGATCCCAAAACAAAAAGGCAGCTAGCGTACAAAGCCTTTCCCATCCGACCTTCCGTTTGAAACAACTTCCAGAGAATGCGAAGCCCAGCTAAGGCCAAAGCGATTAAGAATACACCAAGAAACCCCCATCGAGAATGGGCATCAGCATCCACCGAGCAATAAGCGCGAATGCTTTCATAATAGTGTTGGGGGAAACGGGCTCGATAGGCCCAAAGCCCCAAACGGTTGGCTGGGTGAACAAAGTCGGGACTGCCACGGGTGGAGGGGCTAAGACCATAGAAGCCCAAATAAGACCCGTGGACATCGGGATAAAAAATATACCAAAAGTGGGACACCTCGACTGGGACAAAAAATATACGGTAAGCAAGAAAATTGACGAACTTTTCAAATTCAGTAAAAGCTCTTTTTGCCCCCTCATTCCGAAAAAGTCTGGAGTGATCCCCATGGGTTAAAATTTTCGGTGCTCCCAACTTTTCCATTTTGGCTAAATGTTCGGCGACCACTTGTTCGTCAGCCTTGTATATAAAAATACTCGAGGGGTGCGTAAACCAGATGTAGGAGAAAATCACAAAAACCAAACTACCAACACCCAACATAACTTTAACAAAAATCTTGCGAAGTTGGTCCGAAAGCAAAAACCAAATCTGAATCAACATCAGTAAGCTAAAAAGGTATAGCGTTCCTTTAGCAAGGGAAGCTCTGGAATAAAAAAGAGAGAACAAAACAAAGGCTAAAGATAAGGCCCACTTACGGTGTCCCCACAATACCATGGTCGCAAAAGGGGCGAGAACGTACAGAGCACCCTGGCAGAGGTAAATAAATGGCAGCGGAACTTCGAGAAGCTTCGAGGATGACTCCCTGAGTTCCATAAAATAAGAATCGGGAAGGCTTCCCCCATCCACCCCTTGGTAATGGGAAATCAAAGTCTGCAACTTATCCATGATCTTCACTACTAGAGGAATCTCAGGCATATAATACATATGTAGGCTTTGCAGAAAAATGGTGAATAGGATGGTGCCATAAGCGAAATATAAAAGATTGAGCGAGTATTTTGTTCGAAGCCAGCTGACCCTTGGCAGTTTCACCCAATCAGAAGCGAAAATAAGAATTGAGAAGATATCAATGGACCAAGCCTGGGTCGGCACATATCTTGGATCAAAGTTATAAGCTTGAAACAGGAAAGATCCCGCCATGAGCGATTGCCAAAAAAAGGTGGGCAAAAACTCGTACCATTCGCGATCCCTTTTAATAAGAACGGACCAAAGAACAAGGCCAACAATTGTGACGAAGAGAGCGAGGCTCACCAGGTAGCTAAAAATCATGTTGTGGTTTCTAAATAATCCAATTCGCTGTTAATATATAGCATCATATTGACTAAAATTAGTATAGCAAACAAAAAGTCGTAAAAGGTGCCTGTGAATTGAGCGGCACAGAAATAGACCAATATACCTACGGAAGAGCCCACCACAATGGCATTCTGCCCCATAAGAGCCCAGCCCAGTAAAATGATCGCCACCACAAAAAGAATAAGCCCATATATCACGCTCACCCATATTCCAAAGTAATAGGCCACCTCAAGAAGGACATTGTGAGGGTACTGGCACTTTTTATCTTTATTGCATTCATAGATAATCGCTTCCGAATACAACTCAGGCCACCATCCCCAGCTTTTTTCATTAATCATTTCTATGGTTTTCTTAATGATGACATTGCGACTTTCGCTACGAATACTTTGTGCTTTAATTCGCGCCCAACGCGTATTGGGATCGTGGGCGGTGATCACCATAAAATCCTCAGCCCCTTCAAACATATCGGGGATTTCGACGTTAAACTGCTCACTCACCCATTCCCTAAAATCTTTGACCAATTGGGATTGATAAAAAGTATAAACCACTCGGAGAAATCGACTCATTCGATTCCATAGCTCTTCTTGTCTATAAACAATGAGATCTTCTGCCCCAAGCTCTGCAATCTCTGCCACCTCGCCATCATAACTCCACACTTTGGCCTTTACGTCCGAGGCAATGAAATAGGGATAAATCTGGGAGGGCACCTTCAAAGGAGTTAAAATAAAGATCAAAGATAAAATGGGAATGGCTAAGGCCAGCAACCTTTTCAGATAGAACCGATCACCTGACATCCATTTAAAAAGAAGAGCTTGCCGAATCCAGTAGAGTCCCCAAAAACAAAAGAAAATCACATAGGCAGTTCTAGACGTGGAAAAGAAAAGTAAATAAATAAAAGGCAAAGAAACCAAAAAGCGGATCAAGGGCCCTGTTGGCAAGGCAAAAATAATACAAAAATAAGCGATGGCCGAGCAAATGCCCACGATGGTGGTGCTGCCACCAAAATCAATATGAGCCTGTAACTCCGCCGGCCCAATCAACCAGCCCTTGAAAGCCATAACAAAACCGACGGCAAAAACAGAAAGGGGGAGCCAATGCAAGTTCACTTCTGGGGTCGCTGCTTTAACAAAATTGGTGATTTCTTTTCTGCGAGCGAAATATGATTTCAAGAAGATAAGAAACAGCGACATATAAATCGCAACGAAGAAATAATATATCAAAGATTGTGGACCGTAAGGAACAGGGTATTCACTGGGGTTGACCGACCAAGCGACGATGGAAGCCACGGTAACCAATGAAAAGGAAATCAGGGTGGGCCACTTCCAATGCTT
The DNA here is from genome assembly GCA_020435205.1 of Bdellovibrionales bacterium. Taxonomy (GTDB): domain Bacteria; phylum Bdellovibrionota; class Bdellovibrionia; order Bdellovibrionales; family JAGQZY01; genus JAGQZY01. The sequence continues at coordinate 14,783 of JAGQZY010000033.1, forward strand.
TTTAATGGGATTTAAAAACTTCTTTTTGTGATGACTACTGATTAAAACTAAACCCATCACTAAGAAGAGCAACTGAATGATTCGACGTCCATCTGACCATCCGTAGACTAAGGAGTTGCCAAACATTGGAAAGACAAACAGTAGAAAAAAACCTAACCAGTGGTGATTGAGATCAGCTCGCTTCTTCCACTCCCAAAGACGATCCATCATATCAACTCCTCAATCTTCAAGAAACGGCGCTGAATCCCATGGGCGCAAGGGATCGCCATCATAACTAAGAAAAAGGTCCTCACTTCGGCGTCTCTAAAATTGCATTCGGTAAGCCCTCCAAAATGAAAAGCCACTTGCGCACCCAAGCAGCCCAGAAGAATGGAAGTCATCATAGGACTCCCCTCCTTTTTGCTCCAAAGGTACTCCTTCAAGGATATCCACAAACCCTTTACAATAAAAAGCATGTAAGCGACTAACCCAAGCACACCTGTGCCCGCGAGCCATTGCAAATAGGTATTATGGGCATGTCCAATTTGCTTGTAGGTGGTAGGCGTGACCAATTTATCGTAATAGGTTCCCAAAAGATAAGGGTTGTAGTTGAGGCCAGCTCCCATCCAAGGATAATCTTTAAAAATTTCAAAATGAGCCTTCCAGATGTACATACGGGAGACATTACTCGTAAAATTCGGATCAAAAATAGTGTGTAACCTCTCAGCAAAGGGCGGAAAGACCAAGGCGGCAATCCCAGCCAACAGGAAGCTAGAAAACACAAACAACAAACCCACTTTGAAATTTTTCAAAGTCGCAATAAATAATGAGCCAAAGAAAAATGCGATCCAGGCCCCCCGGGTGTGACTACAATAGAGGCCCAAGACCACTCCAAATAAGCCAATGGCAGGCATTAGACATTTTCGCCAATCTCTCCTTTGCACAATAAAAAAAGAAAAGCAAATCACACCCCACATCGCCGAACTGTGTCCGAAGGTCATGGGGTTACTAAAAAAACCAGCAGCTCGGTAAAAGGGAAACTTATCGTAGTGGTCAAATTGCACAGCTCGATTATCCCAGCGAACCAGATCAATGCCAGTGACGGCTTGGCAAAAGGCATAGATGCCGATCATTAAGCACATTAAGAAAAATATCCGCGCCCACTCGTCTTTATTTTCCCACTGTACTTGCACCATAGAGTAAAGAATGGCAAAGAAGACCACCACCCAGCGAATGTTGCCAAATTCCCGCATACGATCTGGGTTATAATCATTGTGGAGGACAAGCCCAATACTGACTAGGCTAAGTAGGATAAGAAGTGGGATCTCAAAGCCTGACCAATGAATAAAATTAGGTGCCGTTTTTTGTTTTTTTAGACTCTGAAAAATAAAGTATAAAAGAAAGGCAATGCTGGCTCCCGAAAATATTTCAATGCCAGCCATGGAAACCATCAGCGAAAATAAAAAAAGTCCAACAACCCAACGAAATCCATCTTTGGATGTAAAACTGTCTAAGTTCACAGCCCCATCCTTTGCAATAGGATTTTGCGGTCTGACCAAAACAACATCCCTGCCGCGACTAGACTCAAAGCCAACGTGACCGCGAGCTTAATCAACAAACCGGAATAAGCAGCCCCCAGGAAAAGTGGCAAGGACAACAAAGCAGCGGATGCCAACGCTTTTCCTAAAGTGCTTAGGCTTAAAGGAGGTATGCGGAATAGCCAATAAAACTGAAAAGCACGAAGTAAGTTCAACAATGCCATAGTCAGACTAAAACCAGCAGCGACCCCAACCACTCCATACCAGCGATGGCCTAAATAGATAAACATAGCATTGAGGAAAATTGCTAAGAGAAAGTTAAAGACGTTGATATAATTTTTTCCAGCCATCACTAAACTTAACTTGGTCGCACCAAACGCACCTTCAAAAAACAACCCCGGCAGCACTGCTAAAAACACTGGAGAGGCAGAAGTATATTCTCTGCCAAAGAGGAGTAAACATTCACGACTCATTACGGCAAAAAAGAAGGAGACCAAAAGAGCCCAGGACATGCACCAGTAAACCACCCTCTGGTAGAGCTTTTTGAGTTCATGCAGATTTTGACTTTGCCATAGGTCTGCAAAATAGGGTGTAAAAATAGGGTTCAAAGCCAAAAGAACCAGGGTTACAAAAAAACCAAGTTTCACACTCACAGCAAGATAACCGATCTCCTCAACTGTGACCAGCCAGCCAGCAATCACGATGGCCGAGAAATTAAAAATGGGTTCAAGGGTCGCCATAACCCCCACAGGAAAACTAAATCGAAGTCTTGTCCCCCAGTGGGAAAAATCTTGGCTCTGCGCCGTCTTCATGGGCCCAGGCTTTGGCTCCTTTACATTTTTCAGAGTCACCAGCATGTAAAGCAAAGCCACGAAACTTGCCAGAAAAAATCCCCATGCATAACCGAGAACCGTAAACCCGAGAACTTTAATAAAAATGAACATGCCAAAGAGCGAAGCCAATGGGAAGAGGATTTGCTCGCGGACGATGACCTCGCGAAAGCATTTATTGGCGCGAAAATATCCTCCGATTAAAAAACCCAGGGCACTGAGCTCCATCTGGATCGAAATGATAATCGCTGGCCAAAGTAAGTCCTCACAGAGGGTTCCTGGCAAAATCAAAAACAGGGATAAAATTAAAACGATGAGGATCGATAAAGAGAGACCTAAGGAAATTCCAATAGAGCTCTTGAGCATCTCTTTTCCAGAAACATCCTTTTGTTGGGTGGATAGAAAATAAGGCAAAGTGTGATCAAATCCCACCATAAAAAGATAATGAAGGAAGCTCGTGTAACCGAGGATAAGATTCACCTTTCCGTAGCCGGCCACACCCAACCATTTAGCGACTAAGATGGCTTGCAGAAAAGATAGGGAGACCCTGACCCCGTTGCCAAACATGTTGAACAGAGTGCTGCTGGCGACTCTGGTTTCTAAGTTTCCCATAGTCCAGAATAAACGATATCCCCCTGTTTTTTTCAACAATTAACTGGGTTTCAAGGCGGATCCATGGCCTCGATTTCCCCACTCTCTCTGCTCTCTGATGCGCCGCCTTAATGAGGGGCGCGCCAGGGAAAGGGAAAGCATTGGACATCAGTGCGCTTTTCATAGATAGCTTGAATATGGGAGTTCAAGATCACTATGACATTCGCGGTGGTTGGCGTCTGCAAAGCGAGGACCTTCGCTTTGGCTCAGACAGCGTCCCAGACGAAGTGCGAGCCCCTTATTTGGCTTATGAGCACCTCTTACAGAGCCTTCCCGGTGACACCCAAATTCTCGATCTTTGCTGTGGTGACGGGGTTCATTCCATTTTTCCTGCCAAACTGGGCATGAATGTCTTTGGCATCGATCTCTCGCCAGAATCTATTAAAGCGGCGCGCTGGCTCTCCTCATCGCAAAAGGTGGACAGCCTCTGCCAGTTTGAAAGCGGAGACGCCCTTGAATTTTTGCAAAAAAACCAAAGTCAGTTTGATCTCATTTTTATTTCAGGGAGCCTTTATTATTTTAATTTAGAGGACATCCTTCCCCTGATTAAACAGAGCCTAAAGCCCGGAGGACTCTTTGTTTGCGTGGGCACCAATGGTGATAACCTGCTAACCAATTTATACCGCAACATCAAGCAAGCCCTCACTTCCTATCGCGATCCAAGAACCCTAAATAACCTGCTAAAAAGGTCGGATCTCGCTCAGCTGCAAAAGTCCTTCCCAAGCCATCAACTCGAGTATTTTGGTTTTTTGGCCTTAATCACCCGCTGGGCCCCAAAGGCTCTTGGTATTAAATCGCTTTTAGCGCGCATCCTCAACCCAGTGGACCATTGGCTTCTCAACGGATTCGGATTACACTTCCTTGGCTTTAAATTCTTTTTTTGGGGAAAAAATGAGCAATAAAATTTGGATTCTAGAAATTGGCGAACCCCTTCCTCTTGAACCCGACGTACGCCTTCATCGCTATGGGCAATACAGTCACTTTTTGGGTGAAAAGGGTTGGGACGTGACCTGGTGGACATCCTCTTTTAGCCATGCTCCGAAAAAACATCTGGTGGATGAAGATTGCGTAAAAATGCATGGCAAAGCCAAAATCCAATTCATCAAGGGCCTAGGTTACCCTAAAAATGTTTCTTTAGCTCGGATTCGCCACAATGCCCACTTTGCCAAACGCTTTTTAGAAATGGCAGAAAGCTACGACAAACCCGATTTGATTATAGCCCCTGTGCCCACAGTGAATATTGCCAAGGCTGCCGTTCAATTTGGCAAAAAACACAATGTTCCCGTTCTTACAGACATCAGGGATCTATGGCCTGATGAATTGGTGGATATTCTGCCAAAGCCTGCGCGCCCATTGGGTCGTCTGCTATTGACAAAAAGTTTTAAAGACATGGAGTCTGTTTGCAAAAATGCCACAGGGATTATGGGCGTCTCTAACGACTTCATTGACTATGGATTGAAATTTGCGAAAAGACAGCGAGGTCCAAACGATTTTCTTTTTCCCTTAGGATACTCCAGTAAAGCCTTGTCACCTACTGACCTAGAAAAGGGTGAAAAATGGTTTGAAAAAACTTTTGGTACGAATACACCATTCACTATTTGCTTTATTGGCACCATTGGCCGTTTTTTTGATCTAAAAACAGTCATCGATGCTGCCCGTAGATTACCCAAAATTCGCTTTGTTTTAGCTGGCGAAGGCAGTCATTTGTCCATTTTTAAAAAAATGGCGGAGGGCTTAGACAATGTCTATTTCCCTGGCTGGATTAAGGGACCACAGATTCAAGCCCTAATGAAACACTCCCACGTGGGCCTAGCTCCCTATTGCCGAGATGCAAAGATGACCTTACCCAACAAGCCTTTTGAATATATGGCCGGAGGCCTTCCGATTATCTCGAGCCTCACTGGAGATTTAAGAGACCTCATTGAAGAAAAGGGCTTTGGTGTCAATTACCAAGCAGACTCTGTGGATGAGTTGATCCAAGCCATTGAAAAAATCAAAAAGAATCCTAATTTGCAAAAAGAGATGGGAAAAAAATCTCGCGCTCTACTCAATGAAAGATTTTCTACTGAGATTGTTTTTGAAAACACCCAACAGTTTTTGAAGACCTTTTGCAAGCCAAAGGATCAGCGAAGTTCTCAACCCAGTCCGACAGCGACAGCGTCGGGAACACCCTCTGCACCAATGAGCACCAGCCACTAATTAACGATGCTCGTAGCTAGATGATTCTAATCTTTCTTGTCGAATCTCATTGATTTGTTGCGAAAGCACACCAAGCCCCAAAGTGATCAACCCCGAAGTTAAAATTGTCGCTCCCAAGACAGGGAAACCGAGACCATCCTGGTAGGCTTTATAAATCGAGTAAGCTAATGCTGGTAAAACCTGAAGCATAGCAACCACAAAAAAGAGCAAGAAGGAATCAAACAAAATCAAAATGCGGTAAAGAATCATCATGGTTCTAAGACCATCGCTCATTTTGACTGTCGAAGTCCCCACCCGGGGATCCGCATGCACTGGGATAAAGCGAGTGTGGTAGCCTCGTTTTAACATTAGCAAAGTGGTGGTTGCGGAAGCCGAAAACCCATTGGGTAAAAGTGGTAGATAAGGAATGATCACATCACGGCGAAAGGCTCGCAAACCACAATTGAGATCGGGAATCTTTCTGCGTGCAATAAGTTGCGAAATGAAGCGCAACAAAATTTTGCCAGGAACTCGCTTGGCCACAAAGGCTGAGCCCTTGCCACGAGCACCAATGGCAACATCGAGCTGTTTGTTTAGGATTGGTTCCAGTATTTTTTGTAAATCTTCCGTTCGGTGTTGACCGTCGGCATCATACCAAGCAATCACGGGGGTTTCCGCACGCCTCATTCCGGTCTTAAGAGCGGCACCATAACCGCGATTGAGTTCGTGGTTTAAAACCTGCACTCCAGGAACAGAACTTGCAATTTCAAAGGTGCGGTCCTTAGAGCCATCATTGACGACAATCACCTGAATTTCGGGAAAGGCCTTTTTTAAAGTCTCGAGGGTATTTTGAATCCCCTCCTCTTCGTTGTAGGCAGGGATAACGACAGTGGCGTCACTCAAATTAAAAACTTTTTGTGGTTTCATTTCGCTCAATGGCCCATCCTCATTCTTGGCATATTATTGATTGTTTTTATAGTTGAGTTAAAATCTAAGCCCATGGTTTGACAATACCATTGGATAGACTGAAATCGTGGCCGGTTTTCTTCAGTGGTGATTTTCATGGCCTCATCTCGAGTGATATGACCTTCACGAATTTGATTGCTGCGAAAGGTGTCGCTTTCGGTGAAACCGGCGCCGGTGTAGTATATGTAATTGTAAAAACTGGCGGTGCCATCGCCGATCCGCCAAGTGGTGGAAGTGTCTTCAGCCACTTCCCAATCATATTTAGAAATCAAAGTTTCATTCACCTCTTTTTCGATCCAGGGGATGTACTGGTACAAAATATGATAGGTGTGATCACTGAGGTAATAAGAGTAATAGCCAAAGGCCGTATCCAATAGTGAGGAATTTAAATAGGCGGGGTTGGAAAGGAACTCTTTCCCATACCACGAAATCATTTTGGCTTGATTGATAATATTTAAATTATAGTGGCGGTCCTGATGCTTATTGCGAATGCCGCAAAAACCCACTTTAAAATCCGTCTTCTCTAGGGGATTCATGCCAAACACGATATGGTCGGCTCTATTCTGATTTTTTACGGCCTGGGCGTAATAAAAAAACTGTTTATCGCCGGCCATAAACAAGGGCACTGTTCCCAATCGGGGTCGCTTCAACCAGGCTTCAACATTTTTGCGAATATTTTCTCTTTTCTTCTTAATGTCGGCCGCCACCAGAATATGCTCAATACCGAGTTCTCCACACATCAAAGACATGTTTCGTCTTGCTAGGGGGGTCACCGCTCCCCAATCATAGGTGTAGGCCACCATCGGCATATCGAGCTTTTCGCGTAGATAATGGAGGGCGTAGCAGCTGTCCCTTCCACCACTCAAGGCCACAATGAGCTTCGCCTTAGGCTCTTGATCAGCACCTAAAACCTCTTTGAGCTTCTCTTCACCATAAAAATTCAGCTTTTTATAGTCACGGCAAACATTGCACACACCCCTCTCATCAAACTCAATATAGGGGAAAGTTTCTGGCAAGATGCACTGGGTGCAACGCTTGATCTCTTGAAGGTCTTTTTCATTGAACTGCAAAAGACTCTCATCACAGTCACGTACAATAACTTTCGGACTTTCTTTTAATCCCTTCTTTTCTTCGTATATGGGAGGAGCGGCCACAGGATAGGTAGTGGCCGAAGACCAAGAATGAGGATCTTTAAAAAGAAACTCACTCACGCCAGGTTTGGCTTCCTGGTCAAAAATCAATCCATGCCCTGGCAAGATCTGTTGGGCCGGCTGCCAACCAGCCCCCAAAGCCAGTCTTTCTAGTATGTAAGCTTCTGAAGAAAACACCAAAGCGATCTCATCACCATGGTGGTGAATGCGATAATACAGGGACCCATTGTTAGTCCCCAGCAATAGAGCTTTTCGCCCCGGCGGAAAAAGGGCAATCGATGCGGAGCCGCGAATGTTTTGAAAGGTGCTCGAGGCCGCCTCAGCTAAACTCTTCCCTTGTTTTAAGTAATAGGAAAATAGGTCGGTTAATATTTCTGTATCGACATCTAAATCTTGATGGAGCTCTGGGTTCTCCTTGTACAAATGATCGGAGTTCACGATGAGTCCATTGTGAGCAATGACCATTTGCTCATCAATCAAGGGTTGGTTGTTCTCGTGGCGAACGTCATCGCCAGCCGTGACCAAACGACAATTGCCTATGATCATCTGGGTGGATGTGTCTCCGTTTGCGATATTCTTATTTACAAACTCTTCAAACTCCGGGAGTTGGGAAAATCGAGTGGCCGCTGTTGATCGTTTCAATACATGAATTCCATCTTTCGTCCACGAGGCTATACCAGTGGCGTCGCGCCCTCTAGCCTGGGAGTACTCCATCAGACCTTTAAGGACCTCTAGACGAGACATCTGCTGAGACTGAGGATGACTATCGACAATGCCAAAAATTCCACACATAGCTTAGTGACCCTTCTGCAAAACGGCGTAAAAAATATCATTGGTTGGAACATAGAGGGAACGGCGGGATAAAAACTTTGGCAATTTTTCGTGAAGTTTCAAGCGCCCAAATCCCGGGAAAACTCGTCCCAACTTATAAAGTAAAAAAGCAAAATTGGCCCACTTCCCTCGACGAAAAAATACCACAGTCTTAAAATCCAAAGGTTGAAACAGGCGTGCCAAAGATTTTTTGCTAAAAAAAGTCAGGTGCTCCGGTGGAGTCATAAAAGCCCATCGCGATCCGCTGATTTGAGCCAGAGGCGCGCCAATGTCGGGGCTAGAAATCAACAAGAAGCCCCCAGGCTTCAACCAAGTTTTGAGTTGTTCAGCGACCGCTTTCACATCCCATAGATGTTCAAGAACATCCCACATCACAATCGCGTCAAAAGCTTGTGCTGGATAACTCAACTCCTCGATGGGGCCGGCTTTTAAGCGATCAGCCAGCGAAGGATTTTTGCGCTTCACTTCATTGATGCTATCTTGACTGTAGTCCATGGCATAAACATCAAAGTCACTGGTGATTTTTTCTAAAAAAGTTCCGGTCGCACAACCAATTTCTAAAACAGAATCCCCTTTTTTTAAGCCGCAATTTTGTAAAAGCGAGAGCCTGCGTTGATTCTCTTTTTCTAGGGGCAAGGTGTTCTCATATTTATCTGAGGTGAAATAATGGGAGGAGTAAATCTCTTCTAGCTCTTGAGCACTCGGCTTTCTCGCCACCTGCACCAAACGACATTCAGGGCATTGGGAAAGCGGCCAATGGCGAACCTCGAGGATCGGTTTGACCTCAACGCTGCAGACTCGACAACTTTTGGATTCAAGATTAGACATAGTTTTTCACAAAATCAGGGGCGCAAATCTCTAAACCTTCTTTAACATCATAAAGAGGTTTGTAACCGATCAGCTCCATGGCCTGTGAAATATCAGCATGGGAGTGTCGGATATCGCCCAAACGAAAATCCTTATAGCTGGCTTCCGTGCTCAAGGGGGCATCGAGGTTGGAACTCAATGCCGCTTTCAGCTGTTGAAATAACAAATTAAGAGTTGTTGAGTCGCCGCAAGCCAAATTGAGAGTGCGCCCAAAAGCCGCTTGGCTCTCCGCGCTCACCGCCAACAGCAGACCATAGATCACATTTTTAACGTAAGTAAAATCACGACTGGTTTCACCATCACCAAAGATGTAACAGGGCTGCTGGCTCAGCAGTGCAATGGTCCACTTCGGGATAACCGCAGCATAAGGGCCTTCCGGATTTTGCCTTTCACCAAAGACATTAAAAAACCTGAGACCCACCACCTTCATATTGTAACAATTGGCAAAAGCTTCCGCCAAAAGTTCATTGGTTCGTTTGGAGGCGGCATAGGGCGAAAGCACTCTTCCGTACTGACCATCTTTTTTAGGAAGATTGGGATCATCCCCATAAATGGAGCTCGAGGATGCAAACACCACTCTTTCTACGCCCCCACTGCGGGCAGCCTCAAGGATATTAAAAAAACCATTGATGTTGGCATCAATACTGTTGCGCGGATTTTCAATGGATCGTGGAACGGAGCCAAGGGCGGCCAAATGGATAATGGCATCGACTCCTTGAGCCGCTTCTGTGCAAGTGGCAAAGTCGCGAATATCGCCTTTAATAAATTTAAAGTTTTCCGCAAAGGCTTCTGGATAACGACTTTGCACACTGTCTAAATTGAATTGCCGGCCCGAAGAAAGATTATCTAATCCCACCACCTTGTGTCCAAGCTCAAGCAGGGCCTCTAGCAGGTGGGATCCGATAAACCCCGCACAGCCCGTGACCAAAATTTTTTGCTTGGGGGGGAGTGGCAGACTCTTAATGGAATTTGTGAATCGTTGGGAAAGACTCAAAATGGACCCCTATATATAGTATTTCTTTAATCGCAGAAGATTATACAGCCGCCCATTTAATGTAAAGCCTCCCACCACTTGACGCGTGCCGCTAGCACTTGTTCTCCCAGGTCTTTACTTGTTTAAGCTTGAGAATGAAACGTCACCTGGACAACCTCCTCATTCTCGCCGTTTTGGCATTTTACTCCCTCATTGTGATCCGCCACTTTTGGATATACCCGGTCCCTTCAGACCAACTCGAGTACGTGCAAAGCGCCCAGTGGGGGACGACGGTCGGTGGATATTGGCCCTGGCTCGACCGGGTAGGCCTCGGGGCACTTCTTGGGATTTTAGCCTTTCTCCCCTTTCCAACCTACGTGACTGCGCCCTTCTACGGATTTTTTATGAGCCTCGGCTCCCTAGCATTAGGGAGCTATTGGCTCAAAGCCCGCTTTGGCTTTGGCTCAGCGCTTTTCTTTCTAACCCTCATCATAGGCAGTTTTTACGCTTACCACTTTGCTACAGAAATTTACCCCGAACCCACTATCGTCTTTTTTCTACTGCTCTCCTCAATCTGCCTGTTGGAGGCCAAAGGTAGCCGGGCTCCCCGCCTTCTTTTTGTGTCGGGCTTGGCTCTCACAATCGCGGCTCTTTGTAAGATAGTCGTGATTCCGTTGGCAGGACTGATGAGTCTTTACGTTTTTAAGAACTATCGCTTCATGAATCAGTGGAAGAGCTTTGCATTGGGTATCATCGGTGGCCTTGTTTTTATTTTTGGCTTTTTCACCTTAGCTTACGGCTGGTCCTCACTCATCGACATGTTCGTTTCGTTTTACAATTGGAACTTTAAATTTATGCTGAAAGGGACGCGGGAAGTGAACAATATCGTGTCCTATTATGAGCTCTTTGTGGATCGTGGTTACCTTCCCACTTTTATAGGTTTGTTTATCAGCATTGGTCTTTACAAAAACCTTAGTGGTCGTTTTTTTGCCACCATCGCTTGGATCTTAGGTGGCACAGTTTGTGCGGTTTACATTGTTGGCGATCGCTCCGGCGCCACTATCCCCAATTATATGTTCCCCATGTTTTATTTTGCCGCTATGACTTTAGCCATATATTGGGGTTCGATTCTCAAATCAATGAATTCACTTCAAAAAACAACCACCACTCTCTTGGTATTATTCGCACTCATTTTAGCATGGGGAATGGGCTCAAAGCATAATGCTGAAATATATTTTATGACGGCCTTCCACGAAAAAGCGACCTTTCTCATCAAGGCCCTTCTCTCCATAGGCGTCTTTGTTTTGGCCTTCATCCCAACAATGTTAGAATTAAAAGCCAAAAAGCTGTACGCTCTTCTTGCCCTTGTCTGCATTGCCTTTTTTTCATTGCTCTACAACGGTGGTCGGGCCAAAGAGCGCTTTGTTGGCTGGCTTCACAAAGACGCTAACTTTTACTTTAGCCAAGCTCCCTTTTTTAACAGAGTTCCAGAGGACGAATTCTTGGTGTACTATTCGAAATGGAATTTGCAAGACCGAGCTGGGCGGGCTGCCATTACCTTTATTCATTTTTTTAATGAAAAATATGAAATCCCAAATGGACCAGAACGGCAAAAATTTGCCATGGATCTCATCAAAGAAAAAATCTTGGTGGTCCGTAATATTCAGCAAGCTCAAGAAAGTAACAAAAAAATTATCGTCACGGATTTAAGCGATGAAGTTATAAAAACTTTCCCTAACTCCAAAAAGCTGGGAAGCTTCAATTGGGAAGGCGATCAACTTGAAATTCTACAACGCCCATGACTGAACGGGGGAAAGCGCTCCCCCCTCCACATCAAAACGCAAAGCCTTGTCAGGATTGCCATGATTGGGATTGGCATAATCATTCACAAAATCCCAAATAAAATGCACAAAATCAATGGACACGATCTGCAGTTCTGGTGGGCGAGTTTCGTTATAAAGCTTCGCGTAATTATTAAATAAAGCCTTTAATCGAGCTTCCTCTTTTTCATCCCTTGGCCAGTAGGAAATACTATGCCATTTGGCTTGCCCGAGAAATCGAATCTGGTCAGTGAGATCCGTCTTAATACGCTCACCATTTCTTAAATTTAAAAAGTAGAAATTGTACCAAGTTTTTTCAGCGTACCCAGAAGCCGCATACATATTCCAAGTATTGGAGAGTGGGTAAACTTTATGGTTACTGCTCCAGCCGGAAACCACATGGGCGATAAGTAAACAACTCAGAGCCACTCGGTAAACCGGAAAACTCTTGTTGAGTGCTGGTAACTTGAAGCTGGCCTTAGGGAGCAGGTAACCGATGGGGATAAACATACAGGCCGCTAAAAGCATTTCTGGAAAAATGAATTTTTGAAAGAAAAAGGTCCCCAAATGAAAACTCATTAACATGGGAGGCACAATCCAGCGCGCCCATTTAGAAAACAGAATAAAAATTCCCGCCGTCTCAGCAAGTAAGGCAAAAGTTCCCAAAAAGAAAAATACCGAGTCCGGCCCACCCATCTGCACATAGGTTGGTGTCAGATCGAGGCCAAAGGTCTGATCAATCAGGGCTGCGGCATCTCCGGCCAAATACTTTTTCATATTGTTAGCGGCGGCCCAGTAAGGATCCAACAGCCATTTGCTTAAGGCGCAGACATAATAAGATAATCCATAGGCGGCAAAGCATGCATATACAGCGGGTCCACAGTCCAAATCAGGATCAGGTTTGGCCGCTTTATTCAAAAAACGCTTTCGCACCCAATTATCCACACTCAAGGCCGTGCAAGGCATAAATAAAAGAAAAAACAAAAGGATCAGAGGCATGTAACCCGAAGAGTAAAAATGGGTATAGAGAATTTGAACATAATAAAAGACAAGATAAAACAAAAAGGCGGCAATCATGCTAAAGCGGGTGAAAACTCCAAAAAGACTGAGCAGTAAAAAACCTCTCGTCCCCCACTTAAGAAAGAATAAAAAACTTGGGTCGCGGTAGGCAAAAATATTGGGAAAGCTTTTAAATAAAGTCGCCATGGGACCATACCAATAATAAGCATAGTCTTCTGGAAGAATTAAGGTGGTCATGATGTCATCTTTCCAGGCGAGAATGCTTAAACCCAAAGTGACACAAATTCGAATCCACCCCAATTGCTGTGGGCTCCGCATAATCGTTGGTAAATTGGGAAGACCAAACTTCTTATATAAAAAATAAAAAACACCTAAGAAAAGCGGCCATATCACCAGCTGGCCCCCAAGCGGCCAATTGAGAACTTGGTTTCTGAACTTGATCAGAAACCAGGAAACAACAAAAACGCCAAGGATCGATACCAGGGCTTTTACCAAAAATTTTAAGGGGGCAGAAAGGCCTTCATAGACTTTGAAAATGGGACTTAAATGGTTAAAAAGTGGAGCATTTTTTAGATCCACGCAAACCTCCCTTATATGGAATGTCTTTCATCTCCCAAATTCTTTGAGAAAACAAGGGCCTTTTCCCCCGTCACTCTGCCATTTTCGCAGCGTTTCTTTGAGTTGCTATGCACAGCCAATGCTCCTATCCTCCCCGTTGATCCCTAAACCCTTCGCTACGGACGATGCCTAAAGAAGAGCCATGTCACAAAAATTAAAATCAGACTTAATTTGGAACTATGGGGGCCTGGTGGCTCTGTCCCTGGCCGGGCTCTTTTTTAATTTTGCTATCGCCCGTTTTTATGGGGCCGATGTTCTAGGGCGCTTCAACCAACTTTTTGCTTTTTATATTGTTGGTTCGCAGGTCGCCGTCGCTGGAATTCATCACTCTATTTTGAGATCCTTGGCACAAAGCCAGGGGGATAGCCCATTGGAGCAAGGCCAGCAACTGATGGGTGGGCTCCTCCTTGTCACTGGCATGGGAACCCTGACCTCAATCACCCTTTATCTCACCGCGCCCTTTTGGTCGCACCTTTTGGGTTCTCCCACCTTGACCTCCTCTTTGCAGCTATTGGCACCGGCAATCACCCTGTTTGCTTTGTCTAAAGTTTTACTTTCCTCGCTCAATGGCTTACGTCGAATGAAGTCATTCGCTGTTGGTCAATCTCTTCGCTATCTTTTGTTTTTAGGAGGAGTTCTGTGCTGCTGGCTTTTTGCTCTTGAAGAGCGGTGGCTGATGGGTTCCTTTTTATTTGTTGAATTGATTTTAATTATCTATTTGCTGGTCTGCAATTGGGACATTCTATTTTTCAAAAGCTCAGTTATTCACTGGCCTATCCTAAGACATCACGCTCACTTCGGGTTGCGTGGAATTTCCAGTGGAATCATGCTCGATTTAAACACGCGCGTGGATGTACTCATGCTCGGTGCATTCCTTTCCGACTACGAAGTGGGTATTTATTCGTT
>JAGQZY010000034.1 GCA_020435205.1 Bdellovibrionales bacterium
TGGTTATGGTTGGAAGAGCTTTGACGGCAAGACCTTGGCTATTGTGGCAAGTCGGGGAAGCTTTAGGGCTACCTCCACCGATAGGAAAATATGGCAGTGCTCCGCGCACCCCGGAAGAAGAAGCCAAAGAGTACGGCCGCAGTTTATTTCGGTTATTAGAGCTTATGGAAGAGCACTTTGAGGAGAGGCAGGCTTTGCGAAAATTCTGTTTTCATGTCCAGACGAGTGCGGTTTGGCTTCCTTTTGGTCACACCTTGTTCGCTAAAGCCAGGGCCGCAAAAAGTTTTGTAGAGGCGCGAAAACATTTAGAAGAGTTTTTTTTCTACACCCATACAATGTACCCGCGTACAGAACTTCGCCAATAATTTTTTTAGGATTTTAAAAGTTCATCCAGCCGCCCCTCTTCATCAAGGGCAGCAAGTTCGGTATAACCACCAATCAATTCATCGTTGATAAAAATTTGCGGGACTGTGCGCATGCTTGTACGTTCTTTGAGCTCGGCAAAGGCACTGGCCTTTTCGACCATGATCTCTTCAAAATCAGCACCTTTACTTTCTAGTAAACTTTTGGCGCGAACACAAAATGGGCAGTAGGTTTTGCTGTAAATGGTAACTTTGGCCATAAATACCTCACCCTGTTCTTGTACAGAATTTCGCCCTTGTTCTCAACTGGAATTTATGCAAAACCAAGGTTCTATGGGATGCCCTTTATGTAATAGCCCTGAGGTAGGTGCTTTTTTAACCGATGAAAAAAGACAATGGCGTTATTGGCATTGCCATCAATGTGATTTGGTTTTTCGCGATCCCCAGTCCCATCTCAATAAACTCCAAGAAAAGGCCAGATATCAAGAGCACAATAACTCCATTGAAAACGAGGGTTATGTGCACTTTTTGACCCCAGTGGTGGAGGCCTTACTTCCCTATTTAAAAGATGGGGATGTGGGCTTGGATTATGGCAGTGGACCAGGGCCGATCCTAGATATTTTATTTGAGCGCAAAGGTTATAAGGTCACCAATTACGATCCCTACTTTGCCCCTCATCCGCAGAATTTATCTCGGCAATATGATTTTATCACTTGCACTGAGGTGGCTGAACACTTTTACACTCCGGGCTTGGACTTTTCTAAAATATTTGAGCTTTTAAAAACCAATGGTTGCTTGCTCGTCATGACCCAAATGAGACCTAATGATTTTGAAAGCTGGTATTATCGCAATGACGACACCCATGTTTGTTTTTATAGTCGTCAAAGCATGGCTTGGGTGGCTAAGCGTTGGGACATGGATTTACTTTCTACGGAAGGCGGCCTTTGCCTTTTTAAAAAGAACGCCTGAACCTCTTTTAAAATTTCAGTTAAAGTTTTTAGTCTTTTTATGCATTCAAATAAACCCCGGGATTCTTCATAGGTGCGGGCCATGAGCTTAGTGAGTTGTTTGGTTCTTTGCACGGCATAGGACTCGTTTCGGTAAGCCAAGCTTTTTGTGATAAATTGCAGAATAAAATCTTCGTAGTCATGAAATGATTTTTGCTCAGTTTGTTCTTTAATTTGTAGAGCCAAATCGGGCTTTGCGATGAGGCCTCTGCCAATCATCACATCTTCACATTGGGAAGTCCTCTGGCATCGGTGAAAGTCCTCCACTGTCCAAATGTCACCATTGGCAATCACTGGGATCGACACCACATCCTTCATTTGGGCAATGCATTCCCAGTGGGCGGGCGGACGATAGGCTTCTTCTTTGGTGCGAGCGTGAACGGTTAACCAATGACCGCCACCACATTCAGCAGCTTGGGCGATATCTTTGCTTAAACTTTTATCGCTAAAACCTAAGCGCACTTTGACTGTCACCGGTTTGTCTTTGGGGACAGCTTTGCGAACGGCCTCTGTGATCCTAAAAATCCGATCGGGGTTTTTTAAAAGGGCAGCGCCTCCGTCATGGCGGTTCACAGTCTTTGCTGGACAACCAAAATTAAGATCAATCCCATAGGCCCCCATTTCAGCCACGCGATGGGCGTTTTCTGCCATGGGCCTCGGGTCACCACCGAGCAATTGGGTGAAGACGGGGACTCCAGAGGTGGTCCGACTCTTCTGCAAAAGCTCAGGAGCATATCTTAGGAACACTTTTTCGGGATATAAGTTAGAGGTGATGCGCACAAACTCGGTGACGCAAAAGTCAATCCCGCCAATGGCGGTCCACATTTCGCGAACAATAGGGTCGACAACGCCCTCCATGGGGGCGAGAAGGATCCTCAAGAACCCTCTCCCATTTTGCAGATGATATCGAAATCTTTTTTAGTGACCGGCTGAATAGAGAGTCGCTGTCCTTTTTGAATCACCAGCATTTTCTCAAGACCCTTTTTTTTGCGGATTTCGTCAAGGGTGACCAAGCGGTTAAATTTTTTTGCAAAGGCCACTTCCACGCAAAACCACCGGGGGTGATCAGCCTGAGCTTTTGGGTCATAGTACTCGCTTTTTTTATTAAACTGGGTGGGGTCGGGCACAGCTTCTTTACTGATGGTGGCGAGGCCGGCCACCCCCGGTGGTTTTGCGTTAGAGTGGTAAAAAAGCACCCGGTCCCCAGGCTTCATATCCTTCATCATAAAGTTGCGTGCTTGATAATTGCGCACCCCGTCCCACAGACTGGTCTGCTGTTTCTGCAGTTGATCGATTGAGAATACATCGGGTTCCGATTTCATGAGCCAATAGTTAGGCACGCCACCTCCTTTTATGCTGCGTGTATAGTTTTAATTTACTGAAAAGACAAGGCTGTCGTTGACAAGGCTAGCGGCCCAGAAAACAATGAGCCGTTCCATTTTAATAGGGGGAATTTTATGAAAAAGATTCTAATGATTTTTGCAATCCTCGGCTTATCCGCGGTGGCCCAAGCTCAGATCGTTTTTTCGCCTGGTGTGACTTATCAATCCTATGACCAGACGGAATCACAGGTTGGCAACACCGACTCTCAGGTCGATGGCTACATCCTTGACCTTCGCTTTGGTTACCTTATGCCCATGGGTCTTTACCTTGGTGGTATGTACTCTATGGCCTCAGGTCTTGGCGCCGTTGGCGGCAATGGTGATGACACCAAGGGTTTTAGCGTGGGACCGACTGTTGGTTACTACTCGATGATGGGCTTTTACTCTCTTCTTACCTATCACATCATGGGTGAGACAGAAAAAACCATCTACAGCCAAACCTCTACTTTCACTGGCGCCAAGGGCCCTCAAGTGGATATTGGTTGGGTTTTCCCACTCTCTAGCTTCTTTTCTATTGGACCTCAAATCACATGGAAAAGTATTGAGTTCAGTAAGATCGAGGGTGGTGGTTCTGAAGCAGATACCAACTACAAACAGACCTCGATTCAACCTTACATCAGCCTTTGGTTCATGTTCTAAAACAGATCCCAATTGCTGCTTTCAAAAGGCCCTCACTAGAGGGCTTTTTTTGTATCTGGGAGCAGTGCGCGCAGGATGACAGTCTATGGCATTCCCATTAGTTTAGAGCCTCATAGAAAATAGGAGAGTAGGATGAGCTACCGAACCGAGCGGGACTCCATGGGAGAAATCCAGGTCCCCAACGACCGTTACTGGGGGGCGCAAACCCAAAGATCTTTACAAAATTTTAAAATTGGTGGTGATCATTTTCCTAGAGAAATGATTCGAGCCCTTGGGGTTTTAAAAAAATGTGCTGCCATCACCAATGCCAAACTTCAGCTCCTCGAAAAAGAAAAATCAGAGTTTATTGTTAGAGCTGCTGATAAAGTCATTCATGGCGAACTGGATGATCATTTTCCTTTGGTGGTTTGGCAAACAGGAAGTGGAACCCAAACGAACATGAACACTAACGAGGTTATTGCAAACCTCGCTACAGAAATGAAAACAGGTTCGATCACTGAAAAGTACGTTCACCCTAATGATGATGTCAATAAAGCTCAGTCCTCAAACGACACGTTTCCAACGGCTATGCATATTGCTGTGGCTGAGCAAGTTGTCCACAAGTTGATCCCGGCATTAAAAACTTTGCATGCTGCGCTTGAGAACAAGAAAAAGTCTTTCGATAAGATAGTTAAAATTGGTCGCACCCACTTTATGGATGCAACCCCATTAACCCTAGGGCAAGAGTTTTCTGGGTACGTGACCCAAGTGAGTAAAGGAATCGAGCGTGTGGAAAGGGCTTTAGAAAATATTTATCCCTTAGCTCTTGGTGGGACAGCTGTAGGTACGGGATTGAATACCCATCCCGATTTTGCGGTTGAAGCGGCGAAAGCCATTGCCAATGAGACCAAGCTACCCTTTAAAACAGCCGACAATAAATTTGAAGCTCTTGCTGCCCACGATGCTTTAGTAGAAATGAGCGGAGCCTTAAAAGCTGTAGCCGTGAGTCTAATGAAGATTGGAAACGATATTCGTATGCTAGGAAGTGGTCCCCGCTGCGGCATTGGTGAGCTCAATCTACCGGCGAATGAGCCGGGAAGCTCGATCATGCCAGGCAAGGTCAATCCTACCCAAAGTGAGGCACTCACCATGGTGTGTGCTCAGGTGATGGGTAATGATATGGCTGTAGCTGTCGGTGGAGCCACTGGGCATTTTGAACTTAATGTGTTTAAGCCGATGATGGTCTTCAATGTACTCAACTCCATTCGTTTGCTTGCGGACGCTTCCATCAGCTTTACTGAGAATTGTGTGCTGGGTATTGAAGCTAATGAAATCAATATTAAAAAGCATCTCAATGATTCATTGATGTTAGTGACCGCACTGAATCCCCACGTTGGATACGACAATGCGGCTAAAATTGCTAAAAACGCCTTTGAGAAAAACATTAGCCTTAAAGACTCAGCTCTGGAGTTAGGCATGCTCACTGCTGAAAAATTTGACGAGGTGGTTCGCCCTGAGGACATGATCGGGCCCCTAAAGAGTTGATATGAGAGTTTGTGTATTTTGCAGTTCTAAATCTGACTTTCCTCAAGAAACCTTTGATCAGGCGACTTTGTTTTGTCAGCGTCTGGCAAAAAATAAGATAGGTTTCGTTTATGGTGGAGGGAAGTTGGGAATGATGGGCCATATGGCGAATGCTATGTTGGCTGCGAAGGGTGAGGCCATTGGCGTCATGCCCGAAGGTTTATTTCCCCATGAGGTGGCCCATAGTGGTTTGACGGAATTGATTTATACAGCCGATCTTATGGAGCGAAAGCGCAAGATGATGGAGCTTTCTGATGCCTTCGTTATTTTCCCGGGTGGGGTGGGGACCCTCGATGAAGCTTTAGAAGTGATTACTTGGAAAACGATACAGCGCTTTAAAAAACCTATCGTGTTTTTTAATTGGCAGGGTTACTGGGATCCCTTTTGGGATATGATGAAAGCCTACGAGGCTAAAAATGTTTTTTATCCAGAAACAATGGCAAGCTTTATTTTGGTAGACGATGTGGACACTCTTATTAAGGAGCTATCCATCATTTCAGAAGGGGGGCATCATGATTGAGAACCCACGTTTACATTGGATGAAGGACGAAAATATTCGCCCTTATGTTTTTGTCAGAAGTGAGAACCGAATCCAGCAACCGGGAAGCCTCCATGCTCTGGATTGGTTTGAGGGGAAGCCCCCTGTGTATATCAATCCCTTAGAGATGGATCAGGTTTCCTTTGGGAATCAGATTTTGCAAATTGAAGCCCAAGCTTTTGGCCCGTCTAACATGGCCATGCCCCGCTGGGTCTTTTTTGATTGTGCGGTGACGCCAGGTTTTGTGGCTGGTTTTGCCCATCGAACTTCGGCCATGGATCCAAAGCTTCGCAAAATGTTGAATTTGTCTGATGAGCACGAATGGACACCAATGAGTCTCTTCATTATTATTCCCACCATGTCCTTAGAGGGGGAATGGGTGGCTCACAACTTGTGCTCTATCAATTCTTTGCTTCCTAAAGAAAACCGCTATTATGGCTTGGGATTTTTATCCAAGGCCTTTGGTTTATGGTACGCTAACGTCAATATTTGTTGTGGTTTCACCCAGTGGGGGAACGCTGCCATTAAGCTCCACTCTTATTATGGGCCTTTTCAAATCTTAACGGCTTACACCCCTTTGCACTCTTACGCGCGCACTCTTTCCTATCGTGTGAAAGTGAATCCCAAAATGTGGCCAAACTTTTTCTCTAAAGACCCATTAGAAAACTTTGAGGATCAGTTTCAGGCTTCGGGACAAACTATTGATCCTGGGCAGGATAGCAGTCTGATTGACTTACAACGTAAGCTAGAAATGGCAAAGGGTCCTTTCTTTTTGAATCCCCAAGAAGTGCTAACCAAAGATTTGGGGGAAGCTTTGAATTTATATAAACCCAAAGTTTAATCCGTGGCTTTGCTAAGCTTCTAGATATTCATTAAAAATTCTATAGGCTTAGCAAAAATAAGATGCGCAGAGTCGATTATGAGACAAGAGTCCCCTTTGTCATAAAAGCTGCTACAATACCCAAAATGGAAGCTCTACCTGCTGTTGCTAAAAGTGTTTATTTTCCCTGTTCCAAGTGCGAAACTGAAAGATATCATCGCGTTTTAGCCCACCTGTCGAGTACAGAGGCTAAACTCGAATGCGAAGTTTGTGGAAAGAAGGCTAAATTGAGTACGACTAAAGAAAAAACAAAGTCCACTAAGAAGAAGAAAACCACCAAAAAGAAGTCGGCTGCAAATGCCCATGCCGAAGAGTGGAAAAATCTTATGGAAAGTCATCAGAATGATCCGCAAAGCTATAATTTTCAGGGTTTTTATTTAGAGGACACTGTGATTGACCATCCCACTTTTGGTTTGGGTATTGTCACGGCCTCCCATGCAAGTAAGATCGAGGTTTGTTTTGAGGAGGGTGTTAAAACCCTCATTCATAAAAGGGACATGTGATCTTTCTGACGGGCCTTGTCCTAGGCCTATTTGTTGCAGCCATTTCAGTGTTTATCGGATTGGGTGGAGGAATTCTCCTTGTACCTCTATTGCCATCCCTGTTCAATGTGACGGTCCATGAGTCCGTAGCGACGAGTGTGGCCACTATTTTCCTTGTGGTGTCCTTAAACACCTATCGCTTTCATAAAGAGGGATGGGTTAAATGGCAGATCGTTAAATATATGGGACCCACTTCGGCTGTGACGGCGATCGTTGCTGCCCAATTAGCCCAAATTGTAGAATCGCGCTGGATCCTCATTGCTCTTGTTATTTTGCTCAGTCTAGTTGGGTTGAAAACTCTGCTTTCTTCCTTTTTGGCAAAAAGCTACCAAGTTAAAGAAGGATTTAGTTTTGCCGACCGTCTTTGGTTTGCCTTGGGTGGGGGCTTAGCGGGGCTCACTTCTGGTTTTGCCGGGGTAGGTTCTGGGGTGATCCTTTCGCCGATGATGATATTGCTCAGAGCCGTCAAACCCTCACAACTGTCGCCGACCTCAAATGCCAATATGGTCTTCACAACGGGGGCAGCTGCCGCCTCTTTTTTATACAGTGGCCGATATCATGGAGGTTGGCAGTGGGGCCTGGTGCGCTTTGACATTGCTTTGCTGGTGTTTATTTCAGCAGCATTTTTTGCTCATTTTTTGCGCCCTTTACAGCACCGCCTGCCATTTTTCGCAAAGTCTTTACTATTGTCTTTATTGCTTCTATTTTTGGTTGTTAAGATTCTCCTTAACCTTTTTGCATAAGACTTCATGGGACACTTTAACTTTGAAAATTTGAACCCCGAACAACGGCAGGCCGTGGCCCACAACGAGGGGCCTTTACTGATTCTGGCGGGGGCGGGCTCGGGAAAAACGCGAGTGTTGGTTTCTCGGGTGGCAAGGCTCATTGGTGAGTCTCCAGGTCAACCGCCGGGTATTTGTGTGCTGACCTTTACGAACAAGGCAGCGCGAGAGTTAAAGGTGCGAGTGAACGAGCAGATGGGAAGGAAGACTCAATCCTTATGGGCAGGAACTTTTCATTCTTTCGGCCTACAAATTTTAAGAAAATACGCCCGCAAAATTGAACTTAATCCCAAATTCCATGTGGCCGATAGTTCAGACGGGCAAGCCATTGTTAAAGATCTACTCATTCATATGCACAATAGTGGCAAAAATGATTTTCAGGTGGATCGGCTGCTCAACATTATGCAGGAGTGGAAGGCCTTCCCCAGTCGCGAGCCCGCAGCAGATGCTGAGTATTTGGCGGTGGCGCAAGCTTTAATTCCAAAATATGAATCTCGTAAAAAAGCCTTAGGTGTGGTGGATTTTGAAGATCTCCTTTTGAAACCCCTCGAGCTCTTTGAACGTCATCCAGAAACTTTGCATAAGGTGCGAGAACTTTTTCAGTACGTGATGGTGGATGAGTTTCAGGACACCAATGAAGTGCAAATGAAGCTCCTTAGGATTTTGTGTGATGAACACCGCAACTTGGCTGTTGTTGGCGATGACGACCAGGCCATCTATGGCTGGCGAGGGGCTCAAGTTAAAAATATATTAGAGTTTCCCAAAATGTATGAAGGCTGCGAAGTCATTCAGCTCAATCGCAACTATCGATCGAGTTCTGCCATTCTTGATGTCGCTAACAAGGTGATCAGTAAAAATACCGATCGCCATGGAAAAGTTTTGAAAGCAGAAAGCCAAGCAGCTCAAATTGAAAAGCCTGAAGTCTTCGTTTTTGAAACCGATCAGGAAGAGGTGGAACAGGTTGCCAAGCTCATTGAGGATTTTCATCAAAAGGGACATCCCTACAAAGATATTGCGGTGCTTTATCGATCCAATGGGCAGGGTGGCTTTTTAGAAACTGAGCTTCGTCAGGCAAGAGTGCCTTATTCCCTTTCGGGAGGGACGGCCTTTTTTGATCGCCGCGAGGTCAAAGATGTTTTGGCTTACTTAATGTGCTTATTTATGCCTAAAGAGGTGAGCTTGCGTCGAATCCTGAATGTCCCCTTGCGCGGGATTGGTGATGAGTCTTTAAATCGCCTGAGCGAGTATCACCAGGAGCATTCCGAGGAAAGCTTTGTTTCTTTACTTCGCCGGACCTCAAATATGGAGTTTTTGCAGCCAGCGGTTAAGCAAGGCATTGAAAAGTTTTTTCAGGACTTGGATGAATTGAGGCGCCCCTTCTTCACAAAAGAGCCTATCGATTGGGAGACATTTTTACCTCGCTACTTTATCAATATTGGTTATCGAAATTATTTGCAAAAATTTTGCAAAAACGATGAAGCTTTAAAACGAAGATGGGCGGGGGTGGAGATCTTTGCTCGAGTCTTTTCCAACTTTATGGCGAAGAAATCTGATCGTAAAACAGGTCTTAAGGAGTTTGTTGATATGATGCTCCTTCGCGACTACGAGGATGAGTTGGAAAGCGGGGAAAAAGATCAGGTCCAATTAATGACCATGCATGCTGCTAAAGGTTTGGAGTTCCCGGTAGTGTTTGTCATTGGTGTCGAGGAGGACATGATCCCTCACCATAAATTGGGATCCGATATTGCTGAGGAAAGGCGGCTTTTTTATGTGGCTCTCACCCGTGCAATGGAGTCCCTCATTTTGACCCATGCGCGCACCCGCAAGCGCTACGGAAAGTTGCGTGAGGTGGCGCCCTCTCGATTTTTACTAGAAATCCCTAGTGAGCTCATTCGTCAATATCCTAATGGCTATCGACCGGTCAGTGGGGACGCTAGGGCCCTTTTGATTGAGGATCTGCAAGCAAAATTGGCAGCTTCTATGGAAAAACAGCGAATTGAGCCACAAAAGTATTAAATTCTAACCAAGCCTTAACAATGAGGCCTTGTCAGAGCCTCGCCTTGTATGATTTAAGAAACAGATACGGGGGTATCATGGCATTTTTACTAGGTCTTTTATCAATCAGTTTTTCGATCTTTGCCAGTCCCCATTTCACGACAGTGCGTTTTGATCAGACGATTCCTGAAGAATGCCAAGATATGGAGCTGGGTTTTTATCAGCTTCCCCCTGAGTTCTTTTTTGTGGGCCGCCAAGATGGAGTCAAGATGGGATACACCTTTGAATATCCCATCAAAAGGGGGGATGCCACAATTCTTTGGCACTACTTTCAATCAGCTACCCATGGCAAGCCAGATCAAAAGTTGCTCAACCAGATCAAAAGCCGTCCCGCCCTCTTCAGGGATTTCAAAATTATCGAAAAAAACTATCGCAATATGGATTTTGATTTTGAAAAAGAAGGTGATGTCCTTGAACTGTTGGCTATTGAAAAGCTCTATGAAGAGTTCCCAGAAAACACCTATTTCATTACAGGTGGTTTTGAATATCACTATGAAGACGATCCTCGAACTGTTGGCGAGTTGGATGTGTTTGTGGGGATGAGGGACAGTTGCCAGGCTGTTGCTGTGGGTGAAACCAAGTTGGGAACTCGCAAAGCTCTGGGCAAGGCTCGTGAACAATTGAAGCGATTTGGGGATTTTTTGGTTGATCATCACAGACCCAAGCTCTCCGGAGAGTACCATCCCAGAAAAAAGGCTCAGCAACAGGCCCTTTAAAACTGTGTTGGAAAATCCACCTATTTTTGCTATCAGCTATCTATGAGAAAACAAAAAATCGAAGACCTGATTCGTGCTCAGTTTCCCAAACTGAGGCTTTTAGAGATTGATGACGAAAGCCATAAGCATGCTGGTCGCCAAGGGCAGGAGAGTCATTTTAAAGTTTTGTTGGTTTCCGAAGACTTTAACGGGCAGACTCGGGTGCAAAGACAACGGCAAATTAATGAGCTTCTTAAAGAGGAATTCTCTTCAGGTCTCCATGCTTTGAGTTTAAGGATACTCACTCCGGAAGAGCTATCCAAGGCTGAGACCTTCCAATCTCCTAACTGCCACAAATAAGTGCTAGCCGCTTATTGAGGTGGGTTTTCGGGGTCGAATTCCTCCAGCTGTTCTCTCAGCTGTTTTAAGAGGGTTTTGGCTCTCTTTTGGAATTCATTATCTTTGCAAGCTTGCTCTCGGGTGGGCTTGTTGGTAAGGCTATTCCATTGGTCAATCGCAGAGTCGAGCTCATTGAGTGTGGATTTTAATTTGATGGTTTGATTTTTTTTCTGCGACATAAGTTAAGAATGGTATTCAGGAAATCTTAACAATACAAGAATTTTTCTAACTTGGGAGGTCATAGTGGCTGAAGAAATTATTTATACCATGAAAGGTGTGTCGAAAGTTTACCCACCCAATCGCTATGTTCTCAAAGATATTTATTTGTCCTATTTTTATGGCGCAAAAATTGGTGTTTTGGGCCTGAATGGTAGCGGTAAATCTTCGCTGCTTAAAATTATGGCGGGGATCGATCAGGAGTTTCTTGGCGAATCCTTTCCAGCAAAAGATTTCAAAGTGGGCTTTCTTGAACAAGAGCCCGATTTGAACCCTGAAAAAACTGTGAAAGAAGCAGTGATGGAAGGTGTTGGCCAGCTCGCCATAGACCTACAAGACTTTAATACCATCAGTATGCAAATGTGTGATGAAAACATCACTCCAGAAGACATGGAAAAGCTCATTGAGAAACAAGGAAAGATCCAAGAGCGTATTGAAGCCCAGGATGGTTGGGAATTGGATTCTAAACTTGAGCAAGCCATGGACGCTCTTCGCTGTCCTCCGGATGATGCCCTTATTAAAAATTTATCGGGTGGGGAAAAGCGTCGCGTGGCTATGTGCCGTTTGCTCCTTTCCAATCCAGATATTTTGCTTTTAGACGAGCCAACCAACCACATGGATGCAGAAACTGTTTCTTGGCTGGAGCACTATCTACACCAGTTCCCAGGAACTGTGATTGCTGTGACCCACGATCGCTACTTTTTAGATAACGTGGCGGGATGGATCCTTGAACTCGATCGCGGTGAAGGTATTCCTTGGAAAGGCAACTATTCATCTTGGCTTGAGCAAAAAGAAAAGCGTTTGGCCAGCGAAGAAAAATCAGAATCTAAGAAAATCAAAACCCTTGAGCGCGAACTTGAATGGGTGCGCCAAGGCCAAAAGGGGCGACAAGCAAAATCCAAAGCCCGCATCAATGCCTATGAATCCTTATTGAAAGATCCCACTCCAGAAAAACTACAAGAGATGCAAATCTTTATTCCGCCGGGTCCACGATTAGGGAATACGGTGATTGAGGCTAAGCACATTAGCAAAGCTTTTGGTGATAAGCTTTTGATTGATGATTTAAGCTTTTCGCTTCCACGCGGTGGTATCGTTGGCATCATTGGCCCCAATGGTGCCGGTAAGACCACTCTTTTTAAAATGATGTCAGGTCTTGAAAAACCGGATTCTGGTGAATTCAATATTGGTGAAACCGTAAAGCTTGCCTACGTTGATCAAGAGCGTGACACTTTGGATCCCAACAAAAGCATTTGGGAAGTGATTTCGGGTGGCAATGAAATGATCCAAGTGGGTAACCGCGAAATGAACTCTCGAGCCTATGTGTCTCGCTTTAATTTTGTTGGTGGTGATCAACAGAAAAAAGTGGGAGTGCTCTCGGGTGGTGAAAGAAACCGTGTCAACCTGGCAAAATTGCTGCTGACCGGTGGGAACGTTTTGCTTCTTGATGAACCAACCAACGATTTGGATGTAAACACAATGCGTGCCCTCGAAGAAGCCATTATGGAGTTTGGTGGTTGTGTGGCTGTAATTTCCCATGATCGCTGGTTTCTTGATCGTATTTGTACCCACATTCTCGCTTTCGAAGGGGACAGTAAAGTGAATTTCTTTGCGGGCAATTACACGGAGTGGGAAGAGGATTATAAAAAACGCCTCGGTGTGGATACGCTCACTCCAAAGCGAATTCGTTATCGAAAACTACAATAGTCTTGCTATTAACTAGACTTCCGACCATTCCCGAGGGAGTCAGGTTGAGATAAACATCTATGGATTCCATAATATTGATAGGTATTCATTCTATCTCTTGGGGGATCCATGTTGCGTTTACTTCTTTTGCTCGTCATTTCATCTTACTTGGTATCCTGTGCCTCTTTATCCTCAAAGCCGGAAGAGGACGAAGG
Organism: Bdellovibrionales bacterium; assembly: GCA_020435205.1. GTDB lineage: Bacteria > Bdellovibrionota > Bdellovibrionia > Bdellovibrionales > JAGQZY01 > JAGQZY01. Next base: position 12,959 of record JAGQZY010000034.1, read on the forward strand.
GGATAATGGTCTCAATTATCAAGTTCTGCAAGCGCAGGCCATTCAGAAAGTGGAAGCTCTAGACGACGAGGCCAATGAACATCAAGGAAGAACCGAGCTGGCGAAAGCCCCTGTCCCAGAAAAGCCAAAATATATTCCGCCCAAATATGAAATGATTCCACAGAAGACCAATGCCAAGGTAGAAAAGTGGATTGAATATTATTCGGTGAAAGACCGAGAGCGTTTTCAAAGATTTTTGAGCCGTGGAGCTAAGTATAAAGAAATTGTACAAAGTTTACTCATAGTTAATGGCTTGCCGCCTGATCTGTATTATCTGGGAATCCTTGAGAGTGGATATGTTACCGATGCCGTTTCTCATGCGGGTGCCGTTGGACCCTGGCAGTTTATGCGTCCTACGGGCCGACAATATGGTCTTAAGATCAACAGTTACATCGATGAGAGGCTGGATCCTATTCGATCGACCTTGGCTGCAGCTCGCTATTTGAAGGAGCTTTATCGGATTAAGAAATCTTGGTATTTGGCGTTGGCTGCCTACAACGCTGGCCCCGGTCGGGTGAGGCAGGCTATGCGTCGTGGAGGCACTCGTAGTTTTTGGTCTTTGTCCCGTCGTCGACTCTTACCCTATGACACTCGAGAGTATATCCCCCAATTTTTAGCGATTTTGACTATTGGGCAAGATCCAGAAAAGTATGGATTCCACGAAGAGCCTAACAAGATGTTCCCACAGGTTGAATTGGTCAAGGTGCCCAGTCCAATCTCGCTGGAACATGTAGCCAATATGGGCGGCCTATCTCTTGAAAAATTGTCGACTTTAAATCCTCACTTAATTAAGGGGCATACGCCCCCCAGTGTAAAAAGCTATAGCTTGTGGGTGCCGAAGAAGAGGGCGGCTCGAGTCAAGGAGCAATATGCAACTTTGGAGCCGTTAAGAATTAAAGGCTTAAAACCAGCTCGATTCATCGCCAGTCGTAGTCACCGTTACCATCGTGTGCGTAGAGGTCAAACATTGAGTGGTATTGCTCGCCATTACGGAACGACGGTTAAAAAAATCAAAAGACTCAATGGATTAAAGGGTAGCCAAGTTCTTGTTGGGCAAAAACTTAAGGTGAGGGGCAAAGTCACGAAAACTCGCAAGGTAGTGGCTCGATACCATAAAGTTCGGCGGGGCGAGAACTTAACAGCGATTGCTCAAAGGTATGGAACCTCAGTAAGCCACATCAAGAGCATCAATCGTCTAAAGACATCGAGGCTCTATGTTGGGCAAAAAATAAAACTGCGAGGGCAGCCCAAGGCTTTGAAGAAACGCTATCGAATACGCTCTGGTGACAGTCTGATTAAAATTGCAAAGCGCTTTGGCACAACCGTGCAAAAACTAAAATCCATCAATCAACTCAAGGGCAACAAGCTTCTGCGTGGGCAGTACATCTATGTTGCTCGCAACTAGTGATCACTCTTTGCCGATATTTTTAAAGAAACATCGGTAAGGAGGGTTTCAAAACTTTCTTGGACAATTAAGAACTTTTCAATGGCCCCTGGATCTTGGTTCAAATCAGGATGGAATTTACGCACAAGTTGTCGATATATCTTTTTTATATCAGCACTATCAAAACCATCAGTAGGACACTGAGCCCCCATAGCTTGCCATTGATCCCAGAGGATCTGAATGTGAGGTGAAAGCTCACGAGGAAGTATTTTAGGGGCCGACACGATCGGTGGTTTTTCTGTTTGGGGCTGGGCAGATTGATTTTTTGCTCTTGGCTGCCTCTTGTAAAGTCGGGATGTTTGCTTAGGTTTCCAATGGTAAACCGGCGTCCAAAAATTGATGACAAAGGCGGAATGGGGAGACTTAGGTCCGTCCATTGAGGGGGGTGTGGCCTCCTTGCCAGGGGGTGTGCCCAATTTTTCGCGCAAAATTTCTGAAAATTCCCTCTGAAAAGCCATACTTTCCTATCGGATGATGCGGTTTTTCCTTGATGGGAATAATTTTCCTCGAGGGGTGGGTATTTTCCCCTCTGAGAAGGGCTCGTACTCAAGTTATGTCGACAGCAAAGCCGCTGTGGTGGCTAAAAAAATCTTTTTTCCCTCGACAGGAAAGGGGTTAGGGATTCCCCTCTGAGGAGGCCCATTTTCCGAGGGAGAAAGGGGCGTTTCTCCTCTGAAAAAAACAAAAAAAAATAGGCCTGCTCACTTTTTGTTGACTTAGGGAGCGCACATCGTTGAACTGTAGGGGTAGTTAAAGTTAACAAACCACCTAGCAACGGAGGGGAAATCATGGCGAAGAAAAAGAAAAAAGCCACCAAGAAGAAGACAGCAAAAAGAAAAACCACTAAGCGTAAGGCAGCTAAGAAAAAGCCTGCGAAGAAAAAAACCGCTAAGAAAAAGACGGCGAAGAAAAAAACAGCTAAAAAGAAAACAGCTAAGAAAAAAACCACTAAGAAAAAAGCAAAAGCTAAAAAGACTAAAACTAAGAAGAAGACTAAGCGTAAGCCAAATGCAGCTTTCATGAAGCCTTTGACTCCTAGTGCTGATCTTGCTGCTGTTGTCGGAAGCACTCCACTTCCACGCACTCAAGTTGTTAAGAAGCTTTGGGTTTACATCAAGAAGAACAACCTTCAAGATCCTAAAAACAAGCGTAACATTAAGGCCGATGCCACTTTGAAAAAAGTGTTTGGTAAAGGAACTGTTACCATGTTTGAAATGACTAAACTTGTAAGCAAGCACCTTAAGTAAGGTCGACTTACAATAAGTCTGTAAAAAGGAGCCTTAGGGCTCCTTTTTTTATATATAAGTTGATTTTTGACCCATATCTCATTACACATTGCGTATATGACGATTAAAACTCAGGATGAAATTCGATCTATGGAAAAGGTATGCCGCTTGGCTGCCGAAACTCTTCAGCATGTCGCAAAGTTTGTGCGTCCTGGGGTTACAACCAACGAGTTGGACCAAATTGTCTACGACTATACTTTGAGCCATGAGGCCAAGCCGGCCCCCTTGAATTATCATGGTTACCCCAAATCCATTTGCACTTCAGTGAACCATTGCATCTGTCATGGCGTGCCCGATGATACCCCTCTGAAAGACGGGGACATCGTTAATATCGACGTGACCACCTACAAATATGGCTTCCATGGGGACACTTCAGCCACAGTCTTTGTGGGGTCAGTCTCGGATCTTGCAAAAAGGATCACTGAGACCGCCGAGAATGCCATGTATCGAGGAATCGAGGCCATCGCCCCCCATGGGACCACAGGTGATATCGGCTTTGCTATCAACAAATACGTGACCCGTAAGGGCTTCTCTGTGGTTAAGGAGATCGGCGGTCACGGCATCGGCCGAAATTTCCATGAGGATCCCTTTGTGCCCTCCTTTGGTCGCAAGGGGAAGGGGGATCCCCTTCGTCCTTGGGGGACTATCACTGTAGAGCCCATGATCAATGAAAATGACAAGGATATTGTCGAGTTCGCTATCCCGAATTCCAGCGTCAAATACTACGAAACCCAAGACAGGACCCTTTCTGCTCAATTTGAGCACACCGTGCTGATTACGGATGTGGGTTATGAAATCCTCACCCAAATTTAAGAGATTGGACCAATAGTTCCATAGAGCCATTTTACTTGACCCCTAGGCCTAGCGTTGATTAGCTGTGCTACGAACAATTTCAAGGAGAGATTTAATGATAGGAGAGACTATGACTCAGCCACAAGCGACGCCCAAAACTGCCACGGGCACTCCTGATTTCAGAGTTTGCAAAGAAGCTATGGAAGATCCCAAGCGCTTTGAAGAGCTCGCTCGCTGGGGCCGTGAAGAGATTAAAATTGCTGAACAAGAAATGCCCGGTCTGATGGCCCTTCGCGAAGAGTACGGCTCAAGCCAACCTCTCAAAGGTGCGCGCATCACCGGTTGTCTACACATGACCATTCAGACTGCTGTCTTGATTGAGACCCTCAAATATCTCGGTGCTGACATTCGCTGGTCCTCATGTAACATTTTTTCCACGCAGGACCATGCGGCTGTGGCCATGGCGGCTGCCGGTATTCCCGTTTTTGCCTGGAAGGGGGAAACCGAAGAAGAGTACGAGTGGTGTGTTGAACAAACCATCGAAGGCTGGGGTGACGAAGGTTTTAATCTCATTCTTGATGATGGGGGTGACCTCACCAACATGATGCATTTGCCAAAATACGCAAAGATTATGGAAAAAGTGATTGGCCTTTCTGAAGAAACCACCACAGGTGTACACAATCTTGAAAAGATGTTGAAAGATGGAAAACTCAAGTGCCCTGCCATCAATGTTAACGATTCTGTGACTAAATCTAAGTTTGATAACCTTTATGGATGCCGCGAATCACTGGCTGACGGCATCAAGCGAGCTACCGATGTGATGCTCGCTGGTAAAGTGGTTGTGGTTGCCGGTTATGGTGATGTGGGTAAAGGTTGTGCTCACTCTATGAAGAGCTACGGATCCCGCGTTGTGATCACTGAAATTGACCCCATTTGTGCCCTTCAGGCGGCTATGGAAGGGTTTGAAGTGACCACCATGGAAGATGCAGCCACTTATGGCGATGTGTTTGTAACCACGACGGGTTGCTGTGACATTATTACCAAAGAGCATTTTACCAAAATGAAGTCAGGAGCCATTGTTTGTAATATTGGTCACTTTGACATTGAGATCGATATGGCTTGGCTCAATGCCAATTCTGAAATGCGTGAAGTGAAGCCACAAGTGGATATTCACAGAATGAAAGACGGCCGTGAGATTATCGTTCTTGCTAAAGGTCGCTTAGTGAACTTGGGCTGTGCTACGGGTCACCCATCCTTCGTGATGAGCAACTCTTTTACAAATCAAGTGCTCGCGCAAATGGATCTTTACCAAAATCGTCAAAAGTACCAAGACATTGGTGTTTATATGCTTCCTAAAGAGCTCGACGAAAAAGTGGCTAGACTTCACCTTAAAAAGATTGGTGTAAAGCTCACCACTTTGACGGATAAGCAATCTCAGTATTTGGGACTTCCCAAAACTGGCCCTTACAAACCAGAGCATTATCGTTATTAGTGTGATTAAGGCCAGCTTGCTGGCCTTTTATAAAGATGATGTTTTGAGTTGTTTAAATAAAAAAGCCCCTCGCGGGGCTTTTTTTTTATGAGATCTATTTTATAACCAGAAAGTGACGTTGGCAAAAGCAGCCATGAGGCTGGCGTCAGAGGCGGTCGCGCTGTCGCCCATGACCTTTATGTAGGTGAACTGTGGGCTGAGTGAAAAGTTTGGCGCTACCATAAAGTGGTAACCTACGGAAAACCCGACTGAAGTTTCCGAATCATCGATAGTGCCAGCTCCTGTTTTGAGTTCAGTTCCTGTCACGCCAAGAAGCCCACTCACCCAAAAAGTGTTTTCATCAGCTTCATTCACAAAATAGGTCACTTCCCCCATGATGGGAAGTGCGCTCATTTCATAACGGCTGCCCAGGTAAGTTTTATCCGTGGAAAAATTCATTACAAATATTCCCGCCGAAACATGATCATTAAAAAGGAGGCCGGCCCTACCACCAAAGGTGAGTTCGGTATCAAAATCGACAGAGCTTCCGTCAACGTCGACTTGCCCGAGACCGAGCATGCCCGAAAGGTAAATGGCATCTTGGGCGTAGGCGCCATAGGGCAGTAAAGCAAAGGCGGTAAAAAGGATGAGCTTCTTCATAAATCCTCCTAGGGAAGGGTGTTTACTGAGTTTGTTTTCCGTCAATAAAGTCATAAAAACATTGAAGTTCAGCAATGCTTTCTTTGATGTCATCAAGAGCGCGGTGAGTTTCTGATTTTTTAAAAACAACATTATAGCGAGATTCCATGATCATTTTCCAGGCAGTGACATCCAACATCCGATAATGCAATTTTTCGGCAAATTTTATCCAATAGCGATCGATAAATTTGCGATCTTGGCCAATGGAATTCCCAGCAAGAATGGCAGGTTCAGTGAAATGCTTGTCAACAAAGGCGCAGATCTCATTTTCTACGATTTCTGATTTTGGCGCATGGGGGATTTTTTCAATGAGCCCACTTTTGCCATGTTGGTTTTTATTCCAATCGTCCATAGCATCGAGAAACTTTTGGTCTTGAAAAACCACCGAATGGTAGCTAGCCAGTTCCCGAAGGTCTTTGTCGGTGACAATGGCTGCCACCTCGATAATGCGCTCTTTTTCAACGTCTAAACCCGTCATTTCCATGTCTAACCAAAGTAACTTTTCCATAGGAGGAGAATAACTGTTCATTGACGGAATGGCACGAAAAAGGGCGTAGGTAGCGCACTACGAAATAGGCATCCTACAGGGTGCATCTATTTGTGGAATCAATCTAAAATGACAATAAGGCTTCCTGGATTTTTTTGGCCATTTTCAAGAGTCTGATACTCCCAGGGATAGCCGCCCAATTTAAGATAGCGTAAGACTTCAGATTTTACCTTGCCAGTGCCTTTGCCTGGAATGATGCAAACTCGCGCTTTATTTTGATGCTTGGTGATAAAGGCGTCGACCAAATCAAAGATTTGGTCGGTGGTCTTTCCGTGGAGATCGAGAGTGGGACCTGAGAACCCTTTACGCTTGGCCATCAGGTCATGATAACAGATTTACAGACCGCAAACCATATCGATTTGTGCTTTAAAAAAAGCTTCAAATTCGAGACTCATTTGCGCTGCGGTTTTATCTTCGCTGTCGACGACAAAGAGTTCGCCGTCAGCAACACATTCTTTCGGAGCTAAAAAGATTTCTAGGTCACCCATGGTTGGATCGTTGGCATCCATGATCACTCTTGGAAAACTACAGCCCTCGGCAAGCATGTCACTTTCGAGCACCACTCTTTGCTGGGTGTTAGGGTAAGCCGCGCTGAAAAGGTTAAAAAACTGAGTGAGGTCATCAAAAGACATAGACCTGCTTGCAGAGCAGGAGTCTGCCTGAACCTCAATTTCCACTCCAGCTTCGCTTCCATTAATTTTAACTAAAGTTGATGCAGAACTTGCTAGGTAGTTCGTTTCATACATAAAGGTATCTGTGGCGGAATCAAACGAAACCTCTCCAGACTTTACCTCATTATCCAAAGCAATATTGCGGTTCATTAAAACCACAGGTTCTGGTTCAGGCTCAGGTTCCGGCACCACAATGGGATCCGGGTTGTCATCGTTATTCTGATCTGTATTGATGCTTTGGCCATTGTTGGAGAACGTAACAGACTTCTCTTGCACAGCTCTAGGCGCACCACAGTTTTGAAATAAAACCATTGTGCTGATGCCTAAAGTGAAAAAGGCAATGATATAGTCCAGCTTCCTCAAAGTAATCCCCCCTACAAAAAAGTAAGTAACCTTAAGTTTATCTTAATGAGTGATTTCTTGACAGGTGTTCTCTTTTTGGACCGCAAGATTCCTACTTTGATACGAATTTTGTCTCATGCTGAATCAGGCACTTCGCATAGGGGGAAAAATTGACCTACGCAAATGGTCTATGGTCCCTTTAGCCTAGAAAGCCCTATTTTCGTGGGTTTGCGTACCCTTCGCTTCCGATTTTTGCAGTGACCACCATGAAAAGCTCTGCTAAGTTAGCAAGCCATAAATAAGGAGGAGGTATGGCCCGCCTACGAGCCTTAGTCTGTGGGGCTTCCCAGGGTATTGGTCGAGCCACAGCTAAAAAATTAGCTGATGATGGCTTGATGATCACATCACTCGCGCGCAACGAAGAGGCTTTACGAAGTTTGACCGCTGAGCTTTCTGGCGAGGGTCACGATTATTTGGCTTGTGATATTGGTAACAAAGAAAGTTGGCTCCCAAAACTTCAGAAGCTTCACGATGAAACCCCCTATAGTGTTTTGGTTTTAAATTCTGGCGGTCCCAAAGGGGGAGCCATATCACAGGCTCAGCCTGAAGAGTTTTTAACAGCTATGAACAGTCATCTTGTTGCTAACAGTCTCATGGTCCGCGAATGTATGAACTTTATGAAAGAAAAACAGTTCGGTCGAATTGTTACAGTCACGTCAACCTCGGTAAAAATCCCTATCCCTCATTTAGGAGTTTCTAATACAGTGCGAGCCGCTGTGGCTGCGTGGGGTAAAACCTTATCTTTGGAACTCGCTCCCTTTGGTATCACTGTGAATAACGTCATGCCAGGCTTCACGGAAACACCACGCCTAGAGAGCCTAATCAGTGCCAAAGCTAAAGATCTTGGTCTAAGCGTTGATGAGGTTCGTGAGCAGTGGAAATCCCAAGTACCCATGAAGCGTTTTGCTTACCCTGAGGAAACAGCGAACCTTATTGGTTTCTTGGTTTCTGATGGAGCTTCATATATCACTGGGCAAAATATTGCTGTTGACGGTGGAAGGCTTGGTTGCCTATGAATTTTGATATCTTTTTATCCATTTGCCAAAATGAAGTGGATGGATTTATCCCTAGCGAAAAGCAAATGTTTGAGAATTTCTTTTCCCAGGTCAAGTTGGCAGACCGGCTCGGTTTTAAAACAGCTTGGGTGGCAGAAACTCATTTGTCTTGCCAGGTACAAAAGAGAAACCCATTTGCCGTCATTCCTGACTTCAAGGGAGAGATAGGTTTAAATACTGATATCTTGCAATTGTCCCATTTGGTTTATGCTCAAACTCAACAAATCAAAATGGGATCTGCGATCCGAAATATCCTTTGTAATGGAGGTCCCATTGCTCACGCGGAAGCTCTAAAAACTTTTGCTACTCTCCATTCTATGCAAGCATCAGCAGACCGAAAGTTTGAGTGGGGATTTGCGTCAGGGCGTTTTCCATTTTCCAATATACCTTTTGGAATTCGACCACGATCGAAAACAGAGTCAGTGGCTTGGAAAGCCCTCACGGGACGAATTTTTTTACAAGCAACAGAAATTTTTATGCGTTTGATAAAAGGTGAGGAGATTGCGAGTAAAGATGTGACTCCGATTGCATTGAAGCCCGAACACTTTCGCAGTGAAGAAGATTGGCAAAAGGCTTTAGATGTTTATAAAGCCGAGGGTGGAAGCGGGGGTAAGGAGATCCCCATCCCAAGCTTTTGGCAATTTGATGAGGTTGGCGTCATTCCCTTTGATGCTCCCTTAGAGCTTATCAATTTTACCATTGGCGCCCATTGGCGGGAAGCTCATGAACTGGCGAACAAGTATCATCCTTGTGGGGTTTTCAATTTGTCGATCACACCTCCAGAAGTGATTGAGGCTACCCATAATTACATGAAGGAAGTCTACAATCCGGCAGGGGGCGCTTGGAATCGCTCGCTCATGCCCAGAACTGTTTTGGTTTTTGTGAGCAATGATCCAAAACTCAGTATCGAGGAAAACAATAAAAAGGCTCGGGAAATGGCCACCAAGGCCAATCAAAGTTATATGACGGCGATCCAAGGTACCATTGATCCGGTTCGCATTGCCATGGCAGTGGACAACGCTTTGGCTGGGCACCCGGAAACCATTTTACAACAAGTGAAAGAGCGTTTTCATCCAGAAGATCGCTTAATGCTTTGGTTTGATTTTAATAACCACAATGGAACTGAAGTCGAAGAGGCTATGAAGGTCTTTATGGAGCAAGTGGCTCCGAATTTGTGAGGTTTTAATGGAGATGATAAAAAATTTTATCGGTGGTGAGCTTGTTGAACCGGTTTCTGGTGAGTATCTGGATAATTACAGCCCAATGACTGGAGCGGTTTACTCGAAAGTTCCCAACTCTGGGAAAGAGGATATTGATAAAGCGGCTTTGGCGGCTAAGAAAGCTTTCCCTATTTGGTCTAAGATGTCTCCAAAAGAGCGAGCCGATCGTCTTTTTCATTTGGCAGATCTCATCGAAGAGAATGCTGATCGTTTAGCTAAAGCTGAGTCCATCGATCAAGGAAAACCTCTTTGGCTAGCCAAGTCCGTGGATATTCCTCGAGGCAGTCAAAACCTGCGCTACTTTGCCCATGCGATCCAAAACCAGAAGTCGGTCTCGTTCACGGATATTGATGGAATATTGCAATATATCAATCGTATTCCCATTGGTCCAAGTGCTCTGATTTCTCCTTGGAATTTACCCTTGTACTTGATCACCTGGAAGATTGCCCCCTGTTTAGCTGCGGGCAACACAGCGATCTGTAAGCCCTCAGAGCTGACACCTATGACTGCCTTTTTGCTCAGTGAATTGGCGACTCAGGTTGATTTCCCCCCTGGAACTTTAAACATCATTCATGGGTTGGGTCAGACCACAGGCGAAGCCTTGATCACCCATCCTGATGTGCCAGTGATTTCGTTCACGGGTGGAACTAAAACGGGGGCTCATATTTCGGAAACAGTGGGGCCGATGTTTAAAAAAATGAGTTTAGAATTGGGTGGTAAAAACCCCAATATTATTTTTGATGATTGTGATTTTGAAAAAGCCATTGGCGGCAGTATTCGGGCAAGTTTTCTTAATCAAGGTGAGATTTGCCTGTGTGGTTCGCGCATGTTTGTGCAAAAAGGCATTTTCGATAAGTTTGTTAGTCGTTTTGTAGAAGAAACTGAAAAATTACAAGTCGGTGACCCCTTTGATGAAAGCAGTTTTATTGGAGCTTTGGTCTCGAAGGATCATTTGGATAAAGTTTTAGGCTATGTAGAACTTGCTAAAGAAGAGGGTGGTAAAGTTTTGACTTCTAGAGAGGTTAGGGGTCTAAAACCTGAACATCAAAAGGGCTACTTTATGCGTCCGACCGTGATCACTGGTCTTGCTCCCAACTGTCGTGTACAGCAGGAAGAAATTTTTGGTCCCGTGGTGGTGATCACCCCATTTGAAACAGAAGAAGAGGTTTTGTCTATGGCCAATGGTGTAGACTATGGTCTGTCTGCCTCATTGTGGACACAAGATATTTCCAAAGCCCATAGGGTCGCAAGAAATATTCAATCGGGGACGGTGTGGATTAACTCTTGGATGTATAGAGATTTGCGCGTTCCTTTAGGTGGAATGAAGTCCTCGGGCATTGGTCGAGAAGGTGGGGACTACTCGCTAAACTTTTTTACGGAAACTCAAAACGTTTGCGTTCAATTTTAAAAAAGAGACTCTGAGAAGTTGCGGCCCCTTTGTCTAGACTGAGGAGCCATTTTACTGAGGCTTGTGGTAGCATAAGAGTATGTTACAGCTCCTTTTGACACTTCCCCTTTTATTTGCCGATTGTAAAATTCCAGCCCCTAAATACGCTGGAGATGCCTGCACGATTAGTGTCGATCAAGTGGATATGATTGGAGACTATTTAAAATGCTCACTTGGTCGGCACAAGGAATCCTGTCTTGATAAAGTTCGCTCTGAGAATGTGAATCATCGCTTGGCATTCATTATTCCACCGTCTTTGCTTGGAAAGCTTCCGCCTGAAGAGGTCGCAAAGCAGTTGCAGTCATTTTTTGATGACAACAAGGACCACATCACTGATGAGATGGCTAAAAATATGTTTGATCGAGATTATAAAAAGCCAGCAAACCCTCCACCATGGAATCGCAATCGATCGAATTTTGAGCTTGATAATTTAAGTGATGATCTAAAAAAGAAGTACTCACGTCTTAGTGACTTGGAAAACGAATATAAAAGATTAAAAATTCAGGCAAGACCCAGTAAGGCAATAAAATTTCGTGCTGAGTTGAGTCGCTTTGAGTCTCGGTATCGAGACTATATTAAGGCGGCAAGCCAACATGGTGGTCGGTGGAATAAGATCAGTGAGCCCAAGGTTTTACGTTGGGGGCTTGATAACTCACTGGATATCGCGAACACTCCGTGGAATGAAATTCCAGATAATTTCAAGCAAAGAGTCGGCCCTGGGGCTTACAAAGAAGTGAAAGCGCCTTACCGGGACTATGCTTCGCGCTGGTATGATGAAGCCAAGAAGCATATCATGAGCGGTGGAAGTATTGATGATCTCAAAGCCAAGTTAGGAAGCCCCAACAATGGCCGAATGATGAATGCTGTTGATTTGAAGGATATGGATAAGGCATTGAGGGAGGCTGGCGCTCGTCACCGAGGTCTTTTGCATGAAAAAGGAATCGCTGGCAAGTTGCCGAGGACGACAAAACTAAGAAGACCTTTGCGCAAAGGGTTTAAAAAGACAAGTATTCGCTTTGCTGGGGGAATTTTGACTTTGGCATCCCTTGCGGTGAGTGCCGGCATGATTTACGTAAAGAATCAGCAAAGCTGTCATGACGCCTTTCCTTTTTATCCTACTTACTATGAAGATCCAGAAATTGCAGGACTCCCTTTAAGTATGAAGTGTAAAATGCAATTGCCTAAACCTGGAGATAAGATGTCCAGACAGATGGCCAACTTTTTAAATATGTCCTATGAAGATAAATACACTCTTCTTAATGAGTCGTCCTCTGGACATTCGCCCTGTGGCTATTATATTCATGCCTATAATAGTTTATTTTGCCCGGATGATTCTGCAGTGTCTGAGAGTGAGACAAAGGCTATCGACTAAAGTTTGATTAAAAATTCGCAAACTTCTGTTTCAAATAGGGAATTTGCTTTAGTTATTCCATTGAAATCCGATCAGTTTCTATAAGGTCTTTATATAGATACTGGGGATCCATTGTTTCGTTTACTGTCATTGATTATTTCAATTATTATTTTTGCCCTATCGGCGATGGCAGCACCCAATTACTTAACCTTGCAAGGACAAATCATTGATCCCAACGGCCAAGCTGTGGAAGGAAATTCGGTCAATGTGACTGTCGAGATTTATTCTCCGGGTAGCGAGCAGTGCTTGCTCTATCAAGAGGTTCACAATTTGAATATGGTCAATTCATCAGGTTTGTTTAGCCTCAAAATGGGTGATGGCGTGCAATCTGGTACTGATTACGAAGATACAGCCAGTTTTTTCAATGCTTTCAATAATAATCTAGGCCCCGTGTCGCCGACGACTTGTGATTCCGTAGGCAGTTACACGCCCAGCGCTAGTGATGGTCGAAAGTTTCGTTTGATCATTGATGATGGAGTGAACGTTATTAATACGGCCCTTGCCGATGTGAACTCTTCGCCTTTTGCGATGAGTGCTGCCAGTGTGGGTGGTCTGCAGGCTGCTGACATCCTTGTTGTCAACACTGATGCCTCTCATACGTTGGACCAAGCGAGTATTGATACCATTTTTGAAAATGCAAACTACACAGAGCTTTTAGCCCTGATTGGTGGGACGAGCACCCAGTACATGGTGAGCGCTCCCACAGCTGGTGTGGACTACAACGGCCAAGTGATCACCAATCTTGCAGATCCCAGTAACCCCACCGAGGCTGCGACCAAAAACTACAGTGACACCTTTATTGGCGGCCAATCGGTGAACGCAGCCATTGCCTCATTAGGTGCGGCTCAAGATGGACAAGTGTTGGTGTGGGATGGTGTTGCTAGTGAATGGAAGACGCAAAGTCCTCCAGCCGGTCTACCTACTACTGGTGGCACTATGACTGGCAATATCAACATGGGTGGGAATGATATTACCAATGCCAATGACATTGCACTCACCAATGACCTGAGTGTTGGCAATAATGTCACGGTGACTGGTGGTATTGGTGTGGGCACGGGAATCAATTCCAGTGGCCCCATTCAATTGACCAATCAAAATGAACTGAGATTGGGTGATGCAGATAATTCCAATTATGTGGGCTTTAAAGCGCCAGATCCAATAGGAGCCAATTTAGTTTGGACTTTGCCGGCGACAGATGGCACGGCAGGGCAAATTCTTTCGACCACGGGTGGCGGAGTTTTGCAATGGGTGACTGATGATGGTGGTGACTTTTTTGCTGATGGTTCGGCGGCGATGACTGGGGATTTAGATCTTGGCAATCACAATATTATTAATCTTGCAGGTGGCAGTGCTGCGGCCCCGAGCTTAAGTTTTAATGCAGATTCTAATACGGGTGTGTTTAGTGGCGCTGGTGACACATTAAGTTTTACCACAGCTGGTAGTGAGGCCATGACTATCGATGCCAATGGGCGAGTGGGTGTGGGAGTCAGTGCTCCATTGGCCAAGTTAGAGTTGTCTAATACAAGTCTTGGAACAAATAGCTTATTATCAAAGGGGTCACCCACAGTCACTGCCAATGGAACTTATTATGATTTAGGTGTTTCCGCGAGAGTTCAAAAAGATGTCAACGTTGGTATAACAGATTCGGGCTATGCCATGGGATTACAGGGTGTTGGCTATTTGAATGGTGATGGGACTTTATCGGCAGCCTATGGGGTGAGAGGGCATGCAGGAACTTTTACCTCTGGAACGGGAACGGTCACAAATTCCTATGCGGGTTATTTTAAAGTTGTCAATCAGGCCCCTGGTACTTTGACCAACGGCTACGGTGTTTATGTTGGGGACGGACAAGCCACAAACAGTTTTGGTATCTATCAAGAAGGTAGTGACGATGTAAACTATTTTCAAGGGAGTGTAGGTATCGGAACTACAGGTCCAATAACACCCCTTTCAGTGGGCCCTTCTTCGCTATCATTAGCGGGGATGGCAACCAACTCTGCAGCGAGCTTAACCGCAACTTCCGCTTCAACAGTGCTTGTTGAAGGGACGTCGGCATCCAGTGCTGGTGCTGGGGGTGGTATTGCTATTTTCTCCAATGATGGATCCGCTATGGCTAGCGGAGATCGTTTGGGAACAGTCGTAATGGGTGGCTCTTCGTCAGCTAGTAGTCTACGCAATACGGCTTCAGTGACTGCCTATGCGGAACAAAACTGGGTTGACTCAAGTGCCTATGGAACAAATTTA
>JAGQZY010000035.1 GCA_020435205.1 Bdellovibrionales bacterium
TACATTCATCAGCTCCCCAAAGAGAAGGACCGCTGGGCTGTTGTTAATTACATTAGAAGTTTACAGAGAAAGTAACGAGGATTGAATATGGGTCACTCTGCAAGTGTTGAAAAAGTTGAACCGAAAAAATTTGAGCTTTCATCGGCTGCGCAAATGGGAATATTTGCCCTGATAGCTATTGGTGCTCTGACTCTGATTGCTGGATTTTTTGCTGATGCGGAAAGGGTTTGGCACTCTTATCTCACGAGCTATTTTTATTTTGCAAGCCTGGCCATGGGTGGATTGTTTTTTACAGCCATCCAGCATGCGGCCAATGCCGGTTGGAGTGTGACCATTCGCCGCATTCCTGAGGCCATGACCGCTTTCCTTCCTGTGGTTTTTATCGGGGCTATTGGTGTCCTTATTGGTGGGAGTTCCCTTTATATTTGGCTTGATCACGACATTGTTGCTAAGGATGCCGTTTTGCAGGGGAAATCGAGTTACCTCAACATGGGATTTTTTGCTATTCGTCTTTTGCTTTTTACTGCTGCTTGGATCTTTTTTGCGAGCAAGATTGTTGGTAAGTCTATCAACCAAGATAAAGACGGGGATCATAAGTGGACTCTTAGCAATGTGCCCTGGTCCATTGGTTTTCTTGTTTTCTTTGCGCTGAGCTACTCCTTGTTTAGTGTTGATCTTATGATGAGCCTTGAGCCTCATTGGTTCAGCACCATTTTTGGCGTGTATTGTTTTGCGGGACTCTTTCAGTCGGCTCTTGCCTTCATGATTTTAATGGTGCTTTTTGTGCGCTCAAAAGGCTGGGTCACGGGTCTTATGACTATTGAACATGTCCATGACTTGGCAAAATTTCTTAAAGGTTTCACAGTTTTCTGGGCCTATATCGCTTTTTCTCAGTTTATGTTGATTTGGTATGCTAACCTTCCCGAGGAAACCGTATTCTTTATGCATAGAAGTCAGCATGGTTGGGCTGCGGTCTCGATGGCTCTGATCATCTTTAAATTCGTTGTTCCCTTTGTCGCCCTCTTGCCCCGTTGGGCCAAGCGCACCCCAGGTCACTTGATTGCGGTTTGTATTCTGGTTTTAGTTATGCAGTACGTAGACATCTTTTGGATGGTCTACCCCAACTATAAAGAGGGAGTTCACTTCTCATGGATGGAAGTTGGTGTATTTCTTGGATTTTTGGGCCTCTTTTTGTTTGCCATTGTCCAATTTTTCAAGAGATTCCCCTTGGTTCCTCTTAAAGATCCACGGGTTCATGAGTCTCTCAGTCACCACGTGACCTATTAAAGCGTCCCTGAGGTCGGGTCAGGTAAAAAATACTTGATATTCGCCAGATTCGGGGCGATAAATTAAGTATGAATATGAACACCATTTTTACCATGACCCAAACCTTTTAGTCTTAATGTCGTCTGTTCATATTCAACTCCCTGACAATACTATCAAAAGTTTTGATCATGAACCCACGGTTCTTGAAGTGGCTCAGTCTATTGGTGAGGGCCTTGCCAAAGCCACTGTGGGCGGAATCATCAATGGCGATAAAGAGATTCAAGATCTGCGCACGACTTTGAAAGATGGAGACAAACTTAATATTATCACAGCTCAGTCGGAAGAGGGGTGTGAGGTTCTTCGCCATTCAGCGGCTCATATCATGGCGCAAGCTGTGCAAGAACTATTCAAAAATGTGCAGGTCACTATCGGTCCAGTGGTTGAAACTGGTTTTTACTATGATTTTGACCCGGAAACTCCCTTTCATCAGGATGACCTCGCTAAGATTGAAAAAAAGATGAAAGAGATTGTTAAGCGCAATCTGAAGGTAGAGCGTGAAGTTTGGGATTCGGCCCAAGCGATTAAAGTTTTTGAAGACATGGGTGAAAAGTACAAGGCTGAGATCATTCGTGATTTAAATCAACCTCAGGTTTCCATTTACAGGCAAGGGGATTGGTTTGATCTTTGCCGTGGCCCTCATGTGCAAAACACTGGCCAAGTCAAAGCTGTCAAAGTGATGTCTTTAGCTGGCGCCTACTGGCGAGGTGATCAAAGCAACAAACAGTTGCAGAGAGTCTACGGAACCGCTTTCTACGATAAAAAAGAAATGAATGAGTTTCTTCACTTTTTAGAGGAAGCAAAAAAGAGGGATCATCGCAAAGTTGGTAAAGATTTAGGTCTGTTCATGTTCCATGACGTGGCTCCAGGGATGCCGTTTTTCACTCATAAAGGGACCATTATATATAATGAGCTCACCAATTATATTCGCGATTGTTATAAAGATTATGGTTATCGCGAAGTGATCACGCCCCAAATTTACGATGTCTCTCTTTACAAGACTTCGGGACATTATGATCACTACCAAGAGAATATGTATTTCAGCGATCTTGGTGAAAAAGGGATGACTGGTGTCAAACCCATGAATTGTCCTGGGCATTGCCTTCTTTATGCTTCAGAAAGACACTCTTATCGTGAGCTTCCGATTCGCATTGCTGATTTTGGGCGACTGCATCGCTACGAAGCCAGTGGCGCTTTGCATGGGCTTACCCGTGTTCGTTCCATGTCCCAAGATGATGGCCATATATTTTGCACTGTCGAACAAATGCAGCCGGAAATTGAAAGTTTCATGGAGATGCTCAAAGAAATTTATGGAACTCTTGGCTTAGGGGAGTTTAAAGTCAAGGTTGCCACGCGCCCAGCGGATCGCATGGGTGATGATAGTGTTTGGGATGCCTCGGAGTCTGCACTTGAAGAAGCTCTTAAAAAGCTGAGTATCCCCTATGAAATCAGTCCTGGTGATGGCGCATTCTATGGGCCTAAAATTGAAATTCATTTTATTGATGTGATGAAACGCACTTGGCAGTTGGGAACCATGCAAGTGGATTTTAACATGCCAAAAAACTTTGATCTCACCTATGTGGGCGAAGACAATAGTGAACATCGCCCAGTGATGCTCCATCGAGCGATTTTAGGAACCTTGGAAAGGTTTATTGGCATTTATATTGAGCATTGTGATGGTCGTTTTCCTCTTTGGTTGAGTCCGACTCAGGTGCAAATTTTGAATGTGACAGATCGACAAACCGAGTACTGTGAACAAATTAAACAAAAGCTTCAAGACAACAATATTCGCGTTCATTTTGATAATCGCAATGAAAAGCTTGGTTATAAAATTCGCGAAGCTCAGTTGCAAAAAATTCCCTATATGATGATTATTGGGGATCAGGAAATGGAAGATAATAAAGTGGCTGTTCGCCTAAGAAGCGGTGCTATGAGCGACAAAATGAGCATAGAAACTTTTGTTGCTACTTTAAAAAATGAAATTGAACAAAAAAATTTAAACCATCTCATTAGTGCTACGGCTGAATTGAAACCGAAAGAAGGAGGTTCCTATAGCCAAACCCAGTAGAGGCGGACGTCAGGCTCCACCTAAAGAAAAATACAGAGTGAATGATCGCATCACGGCCCGTGAAGTGAGAGTGATTGATGATAGTGGGCAAATGCTAGGATTATTTTCAGCACAGGATGCTTTGAGGTTGGCTCAAGATAAGGATCTTGACCTTATTGAAATTGCTCCGAATGCCAATCCACCAACCTGTAAAATGATGGATTACGGTAAGTGGAAATATGAAAATAAAAAGAAAGCTCAGGTTGCTAAGAAAAAGCAAACTGTGATTTCAATCAAAGAGATTCAAATTCGTCCGCGCACCGATGATCATGATCTTGAAACCAAAATGAAAAATGCAAAGAAGTTCCTTTTGAGTGGCGACAAGGTCAAAGTGAATCTTCGTTACCAGGGGCGGGAAATGGCTCACAAAGAAGTGGGAGCCAAAGTTCTTGAGAAGGTGACTAAGCAGCTTGAAGAGATTGCGACTGTCGAGGTTGCCCCCAAAATGGAGGGCCGGCAGCTCTTTGTGGTCTTGGTTCCCGATCCTGTTAAGATCAAGGAATACGAAGCCAAGGCTAAAGCGGCTCCTAAGGTCGAAGACACGTCTGAAACAAATTAATAGTACCACTGAATGACTACTTCAGGATGAAGTGAGTAATCATATTTAATGAATTGAGCTAAGTGATCTCCTAGACCGTGGTCATCACCGTTAGAAATATAGGTGGCAACATCCTGTCGGTACTTTCTATTGCCTCCAATGGCGGCTAATGTAGCCGTAGTTGAATAACCAATTTGAATTAACCAGTGATTTGAGCGCCACTGCAAAGAAGCTCCAGAATGTATGAGTGGGAACTTTCTCACCACTCCAAGAATACCCAGTTCACCCATAAGATAAAAACCATGGACGAGTTTCACTTCATGCAATGTGGAAATGTTGAATTCAGTTGGGTCTCGCCATACCCGGGGGCGGCGAAGAGAAAAGGGTATTGTTTCGTCAACAAAATACATGAATTGAGCATTTAAGAAAAAAATGTATCCACTATTAAAATGCCATCCATGAATCCAGTTTAACCAACCGGCTTCCATGCGATAGGTGTTGCTGCCTCCATCGGTTTTGTAATAGCTGGCTTGTAGGGCTTGGCTGTAAGATTCATTTTTCTTTAAGAGATAACGCAGATAAAGATTGTACATATTGTAATCCTGCATCAGCCATGTGCTTGTGCCGGCGGTGAACTTTTCAGAGATTCCAACCGCGACGGCTGGTACCCCCAATTCAAATTGCCCCTTGTCTAAGACGTGGGTGGTAGATGTCAAATTATGGCCAAAGCTGACCACTTTAGCGTGGGCGAAATGAGGGTCAAAAAATAGGCTCCCCATGAGCAGGAGGACGAGTTTCTTTGATGCCATTGGGTAACCATAGCACAGCCTCTGGGGATAGCCACCTTTGGTGTGGGGCCGTCAGCGCCCGATCATACCGAAAAATACCTCATAATTACAGTAACTTATAGAAAATAGCTTCAGTGGTTTTCAGGGCTATGACTCTGCTGGACAAAGCCCCCTCAATGGGCTAAAACCCTTACATCTTCTAAAGGCCCCTAAGTATAGTCCCAGAGCGGGGTTTTCGCCTTTAGGGAAAGGAAAAATCATGAAGAACAAAACTCACTCGGGTGCTAAAAAGCGCTTCCGTGTTAAGAGCCGCACCCAGATCAAACGTGGTCAACAGGGTATGCGCCACCTTCTTAAGAACAAAAACTCAAAACGCAAAAGACATCTTGGCGATATGTTGTATGTCGACTCTGCCAATATTCGTCAAATTCAGCGTGCGTTGAACTTATAGGAGGAGGCTTAAGATGCGTGTAAAAAGAGGCGTAAAAGCTCGTCGTCGTAGAAATAAAGTTTTAGATCGCGCTGAAGGCTACAGAGGTTCTGGTAGTCGCGTTTTCTCTGTGGCTAAAGAGATGAATGACAGAGGTATGGTTTTTGCCTACCGCGATCGCAAACAAAGAAAAAGAGAGTTCAGAAAACTTTGGATCACAAGAATTTCTGCTGCCGCTAAACAAAATGGCACTAGCTACTCTAAGTTGATGGGTGCTTTAACGAGTTCCAAAATCAATTTGGACCGCAAAGTTCTTTCCGATATGGCTATTTTTGATCCAGAAGCATTTACTCAAATTGTTCAGCAGGTGCTACCCAAGTAAAGGTGGCACCCTCAAAAGGAGCCGACTTGAAGCCCGCCACAAGGCCTTCCTCTTTAGATTTTGAAAAGAGGAAGAAGGATCACATCGACATTTCTTTGCGAGAGGAAAGCCAAGCCTTTGTGGATCAGTTTTCACGAGTCGAGCTCCAGCATTGCGCCCTCCCGGAAATTGATTATACGGATGTCACCATTGGCTGTGAGGTTTTTTCCAGCCGATTAAAGTCACCATTGTTTGTGAGCTCCATGACCTTAGGTCATGATGGAGCCAAAGACATCAATCACATTATGGCCAAACTTTGTGAAGAGCGTGGTTGGATGATGGGTGTTGGATCGCAACGTCGTCAATTGTTTGATAGTCATGCCTATAGTGAATGTGAGGCCCTTCGCGAACAATTTCCCCATTTAGTTTTGTTTGGTAACCTTGGTTTGTCTCAGGTCATTCAAACTCCGGTGGAAAAGGTCCAAAGTTTAGTCGACTCCTTAGGTGCTCAGTTTTTGGTGGTTCACACCAATCCTTTACAGGAAGTCTTACAAGATGAAGGAACCCCTCAGTTTGCAGGTGGGGTTGAAGCCCTCGCCCAACTTTGTGCAAAGCTTGGTAAACCGGTGGTTCTCAAGGAAACGGGTTGTGGATTTTCCTTAAAAACCTTTGAGCTTCTCAGTGATGTCGGTCTTGCTGCCATTGATGTGAGCGGAATGGGTGGGACCCACTGGGGTCGGGTTGAAGGCTTGCGCCTTCCTGAAGATAGTCTTGGCTACCAGGTAGCGGAAACCTTTAAGGACTGGGGCCTGAGCACAGTGGATTCTGTTCTACATGGCAATCACTCCTCCTTTAGTGGAGAAATTTGGGCATCAGGTGGAGTTCGCAATGGCTTGGAAGCTGGGAAATTACTAGTTTTAGGCGCTAGCAAAGTGGGATTAGCTCGTCCTATATTGCAGGCCGCATTGCAGGGTGAGCTAGAGCTTGCGAAGCTCATGGAAAGGTTAGAAACTGAGCTGAAAATTGCGATGTTCTGTTTAGGTTGTGCCAAATTACCGGAGATTATTGGTAAAAGGGATTTGTGGGTATGGAAGTAGAAGGACTCTTCAAAGGATTTTCAAAACTGAATCGCGATGAGCGTTTCCAGAGACTTCTTGAAATGGGGGCTTTGAGCAAGGCTGATATCGACTATCTTCGTGCCGGTGGTGTGCACGATTTATCTTTGGCCGACAATTTTATTGAAAACTCTATTGGCTACTTTCAACTTCCATTAGGTGTCGCTACTAACTTCAATATTGATGGTGAAGATATTGTGATCCCTATGGCCGTTGAAGAGACTTCCATCATTGCAGCGGCTAGCAAAACGGCTCGCTGGGTTCGGCAGGCAGGAAAGTTAACCACAGAAGTGGTGGGTGACGACATTATTGGGCAGATACAAATTGGCAAAGTGAAAGACTTTTCCAGCCTTGAGGGCATTCTCTCGGGCCATAAGAAGGCTTGGATTGACGAGCTCAACGAGCAAGTGGCTGCCACTATGGTGAAACGAGGCGGTGGTGTTACAGATATCATCCTACGCAAGGTGGAACGCGGTGATGGCGAAACTATGGCCGTATTCCATGTACTATTTAATCCTTGTGATGCTATGGGTGCTAACCTCATTAACCAGGTTTGTGAGTACTTAAAAAACCCCATCGAAGAAAAATCTGGTGAGACGGTGACCATGTGTATTCTTTCCAACTTGGTGGATAGTAAACTCACCGTGGCGCGAATTGAAATGAAAGACGTGGATCAAGAGCTTGGTGAAAAATTGCAAGAGGCATCTATTTTTGCGGAAAGTGATCCTTATCGGGCGGCAACGAACAACAAAGGTGTCCTCAATGGGATTGATCCTATTCTCATTGCAACTGGCAATGACTGGCGTGCCGTCGAGTCTGGAATTCACGCCTATGCTTCTCGCGATGGGCAATATCGCTCTATCACAAAATGGCGTTATAAAGAGGGCACTCTGACTGGCGAGTTTCGTGCGCCACTCATTGTTGGCACTGTCGGTGGTGTGACAAGTTTGCACCCAACGGCAAGGCTCTGTTTACAAATGATGGGTATTAAGTCAGCCTCACAATTGTCGCGGATTTGTGCGGCCGTAGGCTTGGTGCAAAACCTTGGAGCCATTCGTGCCCTGACTACAGTGGGGATCATTGAAGGACATATGAAACTTCATATTAAAAACCTCACTCTGGGTGTTGGGGCTAACGAAAAAGAATCTCATCTTTTACAAAAAGCCTTGGAGCAGCTCTTGGCTGTCAAAAAACGAATTTCCCACACTGATGCCATTCAACTTTTGCAAAAGTTGCGGCGAGGCTCTAGTTTGCAGGATTCTTCGGCACCCTGATGCTTAATTTGGGACCCATTAAAATTCCAAGCAAAACCTTTATCATTGGTGAGTATTTGGCCTTGCAGGGGACGGCCAGTATGATCATGACCACAGAGCCTTGTTTTGAGTTTTTGCCTGTACAGGACGGGGGAGAGCTCTTTCATCCTGAAAGCCCAGCAGGCATGCTTTCTAAAAAGTTAGAGTTACAAGACATTCAATGGAAAATCACAGATCCCTATAATGGCAAAGGGGGATTTGGTAGATCCACCGCCGAATATCTCGCTGTGCAAATATACTGGATGGCCTATAAAAGAGAGTTTCAAAACCCGCGAGAAGCCTTGCTGGACAACCTTACTGATTTAGTGAGTACCTATAAAAGTTTTTCCATATCGGAAACCCAGCCGAGTGGTGCTGATATGGTGGCGCAGCTTTGTGGTGGAATTTGCTGGTATGATGGGATGAATTTTCAGGCCCAAGATTTAGAGTGGCCATTCCCAGGATACTCTCTTACTGTTTTTCACACGGGTAAAAAAATTCCAACCCATGATCATTTATCTAAACTTGGAGAATTAGAGCTGCACTCATTGATCCCAACAGTGGTGTCAGCACGGACTTCTTTTGCTCAAGCCAATTTAAAAGTTTTTGCTCATGCCATTAATTATTACTACGACCAGCTTTATGCTATGGGGCTTAGTGATCCCAGTGTTTGGAAAATCGTCGAAGAGCTAAGGACCTATCCACAAATTTTAGCGGCCAAAGGCTGTGGGGCCATGGGCGTGGATACGGTGTTAGTTCTTTGTGAAAGTTCAGACCTTGCCGCTGTTAAAAAACTGGCAAGCACTTATGATCTGGAGTGGATCGCCTCGACGGATGAGCTTTGTGGTGGTGCCTCTTTGGACTTGGGTGGTCAGCAATGAAACTTTATGTTTATGACCACTGTCCTTATTGTGTGAAAGCGCGCATGATTTTTGGGTTTAAAAAGATTCCCTTGGAATTGATCACCTTAGCTAACGACGATGAGCAAACACCTATTTCTTTGATTGGGCAAAAAATGCTCCCTATTTTAGTCGAAGAGGGGCATGCGCCCATGCCAGAGTCCTTGGACATCGTTAAATATCTAGATGAAAAAAAAGAGTATGGAGAGCCGGTGATGAATCCATCCCATGAGGACCCGAGGCTTGCCACGTGGTTGAAAGAGATTCGCCAGTATCACTATGCTTTGGCGATGCCACGCTGGGTGGTGATGGGATTAGAGGAATTTGCCAGCCCATCAGCCCAAGAGTATTTTCGTAAGAAAAAAGAACTTTCCATTGGTCCTTTTGAAGAGGCTTTAAAAAGAACGCCTGAGCTTATGGCTCAAGCCCATAAGCATTTGAATGTGCTTGAAAAGATTATTGAGGGTGAAGACAGCTTTTGGAAAGAGCTTAGCTATGATGATTTGCATGTTTTTGCTTCTCTACGCTGTTTGACCACGGTGCGGGGTCTTGAGTTGCCACCAAAAATTAACAACTATATGAACAGGATGAGTGAGAGGAGCCAAGTGCCCCTCCACTGGAATTTGGCTTTTTAGGAGAAACTATGTGGACTGCTGAAATGCCTTCCAATATTGCATTGATCAAGTATATGGGAAAAAAGCCTGAGGGGGTGAACCGTCCCACCAACGCGTCTTTTTCTTGGACACTCAATCACCTAAAAACAAAAGTGGTGATTGAGGCTTCGCAAAAAAGTGGGGATATATGGCTACCTTTAAAAACCCCCTATCCCTTTCAAATGAGTGATGAAGGCAAAAGAAGATATATCCAGCATTTTCATCGTATGAAAAATCATTTTGGTATCCATGACTCCTTTGTGATTTCCTCGGGAAACAATTTCCCTGCTGACTGTGGAATTGCTAGTTCGGCATCAAGCTTTGCCGCCCTGACTGAAGCCAGTAGCCTGGCTTTGAGTGAGCTTTCGGGAAGGAAGATCGACACGGAAACCAAAGCGGAGTTGAGCTCTCAAGGTTCGGGCTCCTCCTGTCGATCCTTTTATAAAGGTTGGGTGCTTTGGGACGGAGGGAAGATTCAATCAGTATCAACCCCTTATGACGATCTTTTACACATGGTGGTGATCGCAGGCGACAAATCAAAAAAAGTTTCATCATCTCAAGCCCATAAACTTGTGCCTTCAAGTCCTTTGTTTTTGGGACGGGTAGAAAGAGCGGAAAAGCGTTTGCAAGACTTTATGCAGGCTATGAAAACCAAAAGCTGGCGAGATCTTTATGAAATCGCATGGACCGAGTTTTGGGATATGCATGCCCTTTTTGAAACTTCCCATCCAGCTTTTGGTTACTTTTTACCAGGAACTATTCACGCCCTCAATTCAGCCCGCAGCTTTTGGAGTCAAATGAACGATGGGCCTTTAGTGACCATGGATGCTGGTCCCAATGTACACTTACTTTGGAGAGAGGACCAAAAGGATCAAGCCCTTGATTATTTTAACAAATCCCTTCAAGGTAAACTCACCTGCCTTAGTAACCTCGAGGAGATTGGCTTTGCCAAAGTTTAAAACCCACGGCAAATGGATCCTAGCTGGCGAGCATAGTGTTCTGCGCGGTGGTCATGCTTTGGTCTTTCCAGTACGGTCTAAGTTTTTACTTTTTGAGCATATTGAAGAAGATCAAGATTTCCAATTAAATATCAAAAATGAAAATCGCGATTTTGAAATGGCTTTTTGGGGAGTTCTGGAGAAGGCCCTTCATCGCGTTGGTCATAAGCGCAGTGATCTTAAAGGGGAACTTTTTTTAAATAGCAATATCCCTGTGGGTGCAGGTATGGGGGCTAGTGCCACGCTTTGTGTGAGTCTGGCCAAATGGTTTTGCTCTTTGGGATGGCTTGATGAAGAGGAACAATATGAATTTGCCAAAGGCCTTGAGGATATCTTTCATGGGGAGAGCAGTGGCGTGGATGTGGCGGTGGCTTTACGCAATCAGGCTTTGGAGTTTCAGCGGCCTCACTCCATGGAAAGTTTTATCCCTATTTGGCAGCCTCATCTGTACTTATCTTTCTGCGGAAAAAGGGGAGTAACGGCAGATTGTGTTCGCCAAGTGCAAAAACTTTGGCAAACGGATGAGAAGAAAGCTCGGCAGATTGACCAGCGCATGGAACAGGCTGTGCAAATGGCAAAACAAGCTTTGCTGGAAAAAAACAATCTTTCTTTATTGGTTGAAGGCATTCAAAGAGCCAATCAGTGTTTTCAAGATTGGGATCTCATCAGTCGTGATCTTGAGGTTCACAGCAAAGCTTTAATAGACAAGGGTGCATTGGTGACCAAGCCCACCGGTAGCGGAGGGGGTGGTTTTGTGATCAGTCTCTGGGATAAAATTCCGAATGCCAGTGACTTCCCCTTCGAGCTCATCGAAACCTAATTTCTTATTTTATTATCTATGCCACTGACTGTAGCAGCCTGGGTACTATTTAAAAGGAAAAATAAGAAGCAATAGAGTGGAAGATAAAAAAAACGGCAAACCGCTAGCTGACGTACAGTAGTTGCTCGAGCGTTGATGAAACGTCAACAAGCTGATCCCCCCTGCGGTTTTGCCGTCTATAAATGTTTCGGAGGTTAGGCTTTGTGCCTTAAGTTTTTGCAGCTAATACAGGGCAGAGGTCTAGTGCCTTTTCTTTAAATGTTTCAAAGAGATACAAGTTTTAGATCAAAAGACCCGCTACACAAGCGGTAATAAAGGCCGCCAAGCTTCCGCCAATAATTGAGCGAATCCCGAGGCGAGCGAGCTCGGATTTTCGGGCTGGAATAAGAGGACCAATTCCGCCAATTTGAATAGCGATTGAAGAAAAATTGGCAAAACCACAAAGAGCGTAAGATAAGATAATAGCTGAACGTGGGCTTAGGTCTTTGGCAAGTTTAGCTAAATCCAAGTAAGCAATAAATTCATTAAAAACAATTTTCTTACCAATGAGTGCGCCGGCAATTTCTAAATCAGAAAAAGGAATGCCTAAAAAGAAAGCGACCGGTGTAAACAGCCAACTAAGAATGAGAGCCAACGAGAATTGGGCTCCATGCTCAGCCATCAGAAACTCTGGGGTAAAAGAGCGACCCCATTGCGAGAAACCGATCCAATCGCCAAAGGTGATAAACATGGCATCAACCATGGCAATCAATGCGATAAAAGCTAAAAGCATTGCGGCAACATTGATGGCTAACTTCATTCCATCACTGGCTCCATTGGCGGCAGCTTCAATGACATTGACGTGTTCTGATTTTTTATTATTGGGGACATGACCTAGGGTCTCTGGCTTTCCTGTTTCAGGGATCATTATTTTAGCAACGACGAGGGCTGCTGGTGCAGAAAGAATGCTGGCAGTGAGCAAGTGACCACCGATACCAGGAATACTATCTTTTAATAAACCAACATAGGCAGCCATCACCGAGCCAGCAATTGTGGCCATGCCGCCCACCATGACCGAAAATAATTCGGACTGAGTCATGGATTTAAGATAGGGACGTATGACAAGAGGGGCTTCAGTTTGTCCAACAAAGACATTGGCGGCCGCCGCGAGGGATTCAGCGCCACTAATCCCAAGAAGCCTTTGCATAACAATGGCAAAAGCATTGACTACCCACTGCATGATCCCCAGATGATAAAGGACAGTCATCAATGATGAAATAAATATGATGATCGGAAGAACTTGTACAACTAAGATAAAGCCATATCGACTAGGGTCGACCAAATCACCGGCAAGGAAGCGTGTGCCTTCCTCGGTAAAAAGTAAGATTTTAAGGATCCCGACATTGGCGGCTTCAAAGAAAAACTTGAGAGGACCTCTTATGTTCCAGGCTGGTACACCTAAAACAAAAAGTGCTAAAAAAAATTGAAAGCCCAAGCCCCATAAAATCATTCGTTTTGAGACGAGCGAACGGTGGGTGGATAGAGCATAAGCGATGCTCAAAAACACGAAGATGCCAAAAAAGCTTTGTATTTGCAGCAAAGTAAGTCTCCCCCCGTGAATTTCGATTCCCCAAGAGTTTTCGATCTACCATCGAAATGTTCCATTATGAAGCAAAAAGCTTGCGATAAAGTGGATGGGCCATTGCGACGAGTGGTGGCATACTAGGAGTATGCAAGAGTCGTGGGGGGAATGCGTGGCTTTTCGATTATTTTCTTTATTATTATTGGTTTTATCAGCCGGCGTCAGCTGGGCTAAGGATATGGCTCCTGAAGAAGTCTATGCGCGCTGTCATGCGCGACTGTCGGGATTTCCAGTGGACATTGATTCAAAGGCTTATTCTGACGTGAAGGCGGGGAAGTTGGATCCCGTGACGGCCTGTCAGCAGATGTTGACCCGCGCTAATTTTGTTAAAACGGATGACCAGTTTTTGTTGAAAAATGAAAAGGATAGCATTGCTGTTGGTATAGTTCGCAACCTACATGCCTTTCATTTGAGTTGGTTTCCAAACCTTGCGGCAAGCCATAATGTGTCTGTCGAGTTGGGTTTTACCTATCGAGATTTTACAGAGCCGGCCCTCTATATTACGGATGCTCTTTTTACTCGTCGACACTACCGCACCGTCTTTACTAGAGGGGATAGCCTCACTGGCGTACGGAAATCCGCGGCCTCTAATGGTTATTTTATGTATTCCAATCGCAACTACGCTGACTTAAAAACTTTTAGTGGTCCACTCACAACTGATTTTAAGGATACGAGTGATGCCAATATCCAATTGATTAACTTTCCAAGAGTAAAGAACGGAAACTTAGTGGGTGTTGAGCCGGTAAGAAATATGGTACTCAAGCTCCCTTCCTTTGTGGGGCGAGCCTCTATCACAGAGGCTCAGTGGAGAACGTCTTTAGAAGACGTACAAAGTTTCAATTTAAAGTCAAATTTTGGCGGTGGAATTTTGGGAAGTCCGGCTTACTACCATATTAACAAAGAATTTACGGGTCTCGCTGATGGTGGTACAAAAGTTTATCGTCGGATGGCAAATAGTGCTTTTTATGATCTCATGTGTTTGAGCTTGCCAAATCTTAAAGAAAGCGATCTTGGTAGTTACTTAAACACTTACAAGAGTTCGGGTCTTGCCTTTCGCACGGATAAGAGCTGTGCCGCTTGTCACGCTACTTTGGATCCTTTTGCTCACGCAGCGAGAAACATTCAAACAGTGCGAACATCAACTAATGGCTTTCGCACGAACTTACGTGATCGCATCAGTGGTGCCTTTGAAATGGAAGTGGCCTTAAAATACAAAGTCAGAACCAATGAACAGAGTGTTGCTGATGTCGACAATATTTATCATCGTCGTCGTGCGGATGGCCGTCTATTTTATCGAAACTATGATGGGAAACTCGTGAATAAGGCAGTGAATGGCGTTGCGCAGTTGGGGACCGCTATTTCTCAGCAAGACGACATCTATATGTGTGCCGCTCAAAGATATTATCAGTTTCTTACCGGTATTGAAGTGGCTGTTTCTTCTCCGAGCAGTAGTGAGTTCTACAAGACTCATAGAGATGAAATCGTAAAAATAGGAAAATCCTTTAAGACACATGGATCCTTACAAAAATTAATTGTTGATATTTTAAACACAGATGCCTTTCAAACTAGAAACCCTGGTTTGGAAGTGACGGTGAGTGAGTAGGGGGAGTTATGAAGAGAAGAAAATTTTTAAAGAACTCCAGTCATCTTGCCTTTACTTCGGCATATTTTTACGGCGTGCAATCTTTGCTTGAAGCCTGTTTTCACGCTAATTTTGCAAAAGCAGCAGAGGGAACGGAACTTCGCTATGTAAATATCCAAACAACAGGTGCACCACCGCGTTGGTATTTTGACCAGCCACTCAATCCAGCTAATAAGGCCGGTGAGTTTATTGCGGGTGAGTTTGGCACTGAGTTGCGCAAGCAAGGTGGCGTTTTTCGCCCAGTCCATGTTGGATATCGTCATAGTTTTGGTGGCAAGGATGTCTTTTTGCCACCGGTTTGGCGCCTGTCTTCGGCTCATTCGGGTCAGAAGTTCTCTAGTTTGCTTGCACACACCATGATGTTTCGTGGTATTGATATGGAGATCAATGGGCACAACGTTAATAGAACTCGAACTATTCGCCCTGTCGCGAGCCAACCAAGTATAACTGGCATGCTTGCTGACCAATCTAAACTTCCTCTAGCTGCAGCAGGTTTTGCTGGTCTTGAAACCACTACTGGTTTTCGTAGCGAAAGGGGCTTGTCAACGGTGGAAGTATCTTCAGGCAATCCAACCCCAGCTATGACTTCGGCCTTTACAGGGAAGGTGACTAAAGCCTCGGATCTCCCTCGCTCCATCACTCAGGCGGTGGAGAGTATGGACCAATACGCTATTGATCATGGTCTGTCCTCTCAGGGTTTTGAGGAGGCGCAAACAGCTGCCTATGAAATGTTTGATAAGAATATTGCAAACTTTAACAAAGAGTATAAAGCACTATTTGATAAATATACATCCATTATTAAAAAGGAATTAAAGGCTGCTTTTCCTGGAATCAATTCTGGGAATCCGACTGCCGACGACTCTGAGTACTTTAATGTTGATCGCAATGACAAGCGTGTCACTGGTGGCTTAAATGCCAGTATTGATGGGAAAACCACAAATAATAATCTAGCCGCTTCTTGTGCCTTTGCGGAATTTGCTCTTACAAAGAATTTATCGACGGCAGTCACTGTTAATAGTGGTGGTACGATCCTGCAAAACGTAAAAGGAGTTGGAAACATTGTTTGTGACCAGCACTTTGTTGGAGCTTCCTCCTCCGTTTATTATACGTCCTTGTTTTGGCGAGCTAAGTTAGGTTGTATCCTAGAATTGAAAAATCAATTGGATGCAGCGGGACTGTTTGATAACACTTTGATTCACGTCACTGCCGAATTTAGTCGGACCCCCAAATCTGATGCATCTGGAAGTGATCATGGCTTCAACGGCAGCTCATCGACTCTGTTTAGTGGTATGATTTCCACCCCTGGTTTGGTTGGGAATATTAGAAAGCAACCGAATCGCACGGACAAGGCCCGCTATCCTGGATCTTTTGGTGAGAGTGCAAACTTCCTATCTCAGAACGGAAAAAACCGACCTTTGCTTAATGATGATTTAGTGAATACCATTTGTGAAATCCTTGAAGTGAAAAAAGTGGCGACGAAAGGACTTTCTCTTGTCATTAAATCAGGAGGCAAGGTGCAGTGGTCAAAAGCTTGGGGGTTTAGAAATGTATAAAAAACTAAAAATCCTTTTTGGTCTGTGTTTGTTGGCGAGTCTTCCTCTTCTTTATCAGAACTGTGGTGAGGGCAATTTTGCAGCTAATATCTCTTCTGAGGGCGATAATAGCAAACAGGAAATTATCATTGACGTTGGTGATGAGGATGATGATGACAAGAATAAAACTTTTAAAAAACACATTGAATACAAGGCGCTCACTGCGGACCGCATGTTGATTTACAATACTATGATTTCTGTTTTTGGACCCACGATGCAATCTTTTATGGTGGCCTCTGTGGCTTGGCAATCATCGGACTTTGGATCGCCTTGGGATCCTTATGCGAAGATTAACCATGCTGATTGCACTAAAATCCGAGACCCATACTATGCTTGTACGCGGGGGATAATCCTCGATTTAGACGCACCACCCATTGCTGGAGTGACGGCTCCACGCGAAGGGCGAAGAATCACAGCTTGTGAAGCGGCGACTCAGAACAATGGTGCCCTTCAATATGCAATGAAGAAAATTGATCCGGCGGCCACTCTGGCCAAACCTCCAGAGTTGAGCGATAAAAACTTGAGCCGGGTGTTTGAACTGTTTTTTCGAGGTAAGCCTTTGCCGAGTGCTAATCTTACCGATGCTTTAAAAATTGCCCATCAAGCAGAAACTGACGCTAAAGAGGGCTGGCGATCAGTGATCAAGAGCGTTTGCTTAAGCCCCCATTGGCAGGTGATGTGATGACTTTAAAGAGGGTCTTTCCTTTATCCGTTGGTTTAATATTCTTCTTGTTGGGCTCTTCAGCCTTGGCAAGTTTAAAGATCACTTCGTTTTATGAGGCAGACGCTTTGGTAACTGGACGTTTTTTGCCCTTTAAGGTGAGCGATAGTGGAAATCTAAAGATCAAGTCCGTTGTTGTTGATAGTGGTTGTCGAGCCATGTTGGACCCTTATCGCAAAGATATTTTTCTCGTATATTGTTGGGAAGAGGGGAGTCCTTCGGTGGATCTCGTTCTTGATGTTGATGGTCACGAGGTCGCAACTTCGGCGCCAGCAATTGCGGTTGCAAAAGTTTCTATTATTGAACCACCTGATGATCCGGTAGGTCCTGGTGGAGAGAGTCTGGGCTTCAAATTATTTAAGCAAGATTGCACTCAGTGCCATCCAGGCCAAAAAGTGATTACTAAGGGGCAAACGGCCAATTCGGTGAGAACGGCTTTGGCTCGTGGCCAAATGAAATCGATCAATTTAGATCTAAAATATAATGCTGATGATGAAAAGATTAACGCTTTAGTTAAGTACATTAACGAGGAGATGTAATATGCCAAATATTGTTTTTATCCTTGTTTTTATGTTTGCAAGTACGATAGCTTTTCAAAATTGTTCAGCGACTCATACGACAACGAATCTCAGTAGCGAGTGTGGTGACCAGGGACAGTGCGTAGGGTCTTTGCAGGATCTGTATCCCTATTCAACGAAGCCTAGTTTTTACGAAGATGTTCAATTGATCAATAAAGTTCTTGATGCTGGAGAGTGGAACTACCAATTCATTGCCAGTGTTGTAGATATTGACAATCCCGATCAAAATATTGATGTCGAAATTCATTTATTGGATGGAGATGGTAAGTTAGTTTGCCCTCGCACCACCGCGACAGTGAACCGTAGCAACAATCATATTGAAATTGCCGAATGTAAAAACTCTGCTGAGTTGGATGTGATTGTCGCCCAAATAAAGGTGGATAATGGCAGCGGTATGGAAGTCACTAGGGAAATTGAACTCAATCTTTCCGGCTTATAACTTTAAACAGGATATCGCCGATGGAGCCATATGCTGGTGGCAATGGCCACGTTCAGTGACTCTGCCTTTTTAGTCATGGGGATAGACACCCTTGTTCCTTTAAAGCTTTTTGGGATCCCTTGCCCCTCTTCGCCGACTAGAAGTTTCCAATTTTGAGGAGCCTCTACTTTTGCGATGTCTTTTCCATGCATATCAAGGGCAAACAAGTTGGAAGCATCCAATTCGTGAATGCTTGGACCGTCGAAGATTCTAAGATCAAAAATAAGTCCGCTTGAGGCTCGAAGGCATCTGGGTAAAAAAGGATGGGCAGCCTCTTTGAGGACCACTAATTGCTCTACGCCGAAGGCTACCATGGAGCGGGCTATGGCTCCTAAGTTACTGGGATCTGTGGCCGCACAAAACAAAGCGGGGGTCTGGGAATCAAGATCTGTCCATGCAAGCTTTGTTGGAAGAGGTACCGATAATAGGGGGGCTTTTGTGCCAAGGCTGTCGACTTCATGAAAAAGTTCTGCGCTCAGCTCGATATTTTTGAGATCAGGTGTGGGGATTTCCATATTGGGGCCGCAAACCCAAAAAATATCCTTGCTAGAATACTTTCTAAAAACTTCATGGGTGATTTTTCGACCACTGACCAGGGTTCGCCCTTGCTCTTTGAGGCCCTTGCTGGTGCTGAGGGCTTTGAGCTCTTTAAAAATTCCATTACTAGAACTACTAATTTTCATCACTGTCTCGGTGTTTGATTTTGCGATAAACTAAAAGTCTTCGCTCGTGGGGGGTGTTGGGGAGAGTGTAGGCTTTGTTGGTTTCGAGTTTGTAGTGCTCTCCCCAAACCTTTTTAGCCATTTCGATTTCGGGGTCCACGTTGGGGCCCTTCATAAGGTAGACGCAGCCACCCGTTTGCAGGCAATTCATGACATTACCCAAGGTGTTTCTTGCATCTTCCACGGCCCGGGTGATCACCCCTTCCACCGGGTAATGGAAGTCCTCAGTCACGTTGCGCCCTATGATATCTAAGTTTTCAAGATTGAGCTCGTCTCTTACCTTTTTTAGAAAGTTCACCCGTTTTTGTACACCTTCTGCCAAAATGATCCTTTTTTCAGGGCCCACCATAATTTTGAGGGGAATCCCCGGAAAGCCGGGGCCGGTTCCCATATCCAGCAGGGGAAATTTCAGAGGGGTTAGCTTATTAACGATCATGGAGTCGATAAAGTGCTTAATGGCGATTTCTCTCAGGGAAGTCAGGCGGGTAAAGTTGTCTTTTTCCTGTTGGTGCATAAGAAGTTGATAAAAACGGGTAAACTGGTTGCGGATGGGGTGGTCGATTTTGCCACCAAAGCCATGGTTTTCAAAAATATCGCGTAGGCGATCGTCGGCTTCGGCAAACCCGAAAATTTTTACAGGCTTTTTGTGGGTCCCTTTTTTGGGGCCCTTTTTCTTCCCCTGGTAGGGGCTCCAATTGGAGGTATTTTTATGCGCCACGTTGCCCTCGAATGGGTTGAATATATTCAACAAATCACTAAGTATGGGGGCATGTTAGTGGAAAAGCTGAAAAAGATCAAAGAAGATGCTCAAAAAGCCATTGCTGAGGCCAAAACTTCTGAGCAACTTTACCAGGTGAAGGTGCAATTTTTTGGAAAACAGGGTGAGCTTTCCCTACTCATGAAAGAAGTGGGAGCTCTACCCAAAGAGGACCGCCCGGCTTTTGGCAAAGAGGTGAATATCGTCAGGGCGGCTTTGCAACAAAGCTATGATGATAGCGAATCTCGTCTCAAAACCGCCGAGCTAGCCGATAAACTGCAAAAAGAAAGTTTAGATCTTACCTTGCCTGGCCCCCATCTTTCTTTGGGCGGAACTCATCCCATCCCGCGCGTGATCAATGAGATCGTTGAAATTTTAAGTCGCATTGGCTTTTCCGTGCGCTCAGGCCCACTCGTGGAATCGGACCGTTACAACTTTACGGCCCTGAACATTCCAGAGAATCACCCCGCTCGTGACATGCAGGATACTTTTTATATTGATGAGAACCATGTTTTGCGAACTCACACCAGTCCTGTGCAAATTCACACTATGGAAAACGAAAAACCGCCCATTCGGGTACTTGCCCCAGGCAGTGTCTTCCGTTGTGACAGTGATGCCTCACACTCGCCCAACTTTCATCAGATCGAGGCCTTGCTTATTGATAAAAAAGTTTCCATGAGTGATCTCAAAGGAACGATCTCTTTTTTCATCAAAGAGTTTTTTGGTTCCGAGATTAAGACTCGCTTTCGTCCAAGCTTTTTCCCTTTTACGGAACCGTCGGCAGAAGTGGATTGCTCCTGCCCTTTGTGTAAGGGCGAGGGTTGTCGTATGTGTGGTCAAAGTGGCTGGGTTGAGATTGGTGGTAGTGGCTTGGTTCATCCCAATGTTCTTAAACAAGCGGGTGTTGACCCCAATGAGTGGCAAGGCTTCGCCTTTGGCTTTGGGATTGAACGCATGGCTATTATTAAATACGGTATCAACGACATTCGTCTATTTGTGGAAAATGACCTTCGCTTTTTAAGGCAGTTTGAATCATGAAAATTTCATTACAGTGGCTGAACGATTACATCGACCTTCGTGACTACAATGACCGCCTTGACGAGTTGTCGTCCTTGCTAACCAAGTCTGGCCTTGAAGTTGAAGATATGGAAAACCCCAGCGCCCATTGGGACCACATTGTGGTGGGTGAACTTCTTGAGGTCGGGAGACATCCCGATGCGGATAAGCTCACTTTGTGTAAAGTGAATGTCGGTGGCCAAGAACCTTTGCAAATTGTATGTGGGGCTAAAAACCATAAACAAGGGGACAAGGTTGCGGTGGCGACTGTCGGTGCGGTGTTGCCTGGTGATTTTAAGATTAAGAAATCAAAAATTCGCGGTGTGGAATCCTTTGGTATGCTTTGCTCGAAAACAGAACTGGGTTTGAGCGAAGAGAGTGATGGCATTCTAATTATGGACAAGGCTGTGAAGGTGGGAGCGCCGCTGAAAGAGGCTTTTGGCGAAGGTGACGTGGTCTTTGAACTGAATGTCACTCCGAATCGAGCAGATTGCTTAAGTCATATTGGCTTGGCTCGTGAGCTCTCTACTTTGCTTGATCGACCAGTGAAAAAAACAAGCCCTGAAATCAGAGAGTCTGGCAAAGCCATTGATGATTGGATCAAGGTACAACTCAAAGATGACCAAGGTTGTCCACGCTACTGTGGGCGAATCATCTCTGGCGTGAAAGTGGGCCCAAGTCCTACATGGTTGCAACAAAGGCTGCAGGCCGTGGGAGTGAACTCCATTAACAATATTGTTGATATTACTAACTATGTTTTATTTGAGTACGGTCAGCCTCTGCATGCTTTTGATTATAGCCAAATTCAAAAACAAACTATCACCATTGAAAAAGCAAAAACTGGGGAAAGTTTCACCACTCTTGATGGCACTGAAGTCAAACTCAACGACCACGATCTTTTAATTAAAGACGGTGGGCGAGCTGTGGCCCTTGCTGGTGTGGTTGGAGGACAGAACTCCGGTGTGAGCGCAAGCACCACCGATATCTTTTTAGAAAGTGCTTTTTTTACTGCGGAAGGGGTTCGTAAAACTTCGAGAGCCCATGGCATTGAAACAGACTCTTGCTACCGCTTTTCAAGAGGGGTGGATCCCGAACAAACGCTGGCGGCAATGGATCGAGCCGCAGCCCTCATTCAAGAGCTTGGCGGTGGAGAAATTCAAAAAGGTCACGTGGATCTTTATCCAAAGCCTGTGGAATTTAATCCCATAAAAATTTCCATTGATTATGTGAGTGAACGTTTGGGTTTTACCATCGAAGCTCAGGATTTTGTTGGTTGGATGAAACGACTCTGCTGCCAAGTCAATGGCAGTGGTGATACTTATGAAGTTACGCCTCCCAGTTATCGCTGGGATCTCAATATTCCAGAAGATTTGGTGGAAGAATTTGCAAGGCTGCACGGCTATGACCAACTTGAAGAGACTTTGCCAAAGCTTGTCGAAGAGCCAACCCCCCATGCGTTTGCATTTGATTTCAATAATAAAGTTTCTCAGTTACTTGCAGGCCTTGGTGTTTATCAGTCAGTGAACTACGCTTTTACTGGCGAAAATCTTTGGAAGAGTGTTTGGGGACGTGTTGACGTGGCTCAGAGCTGCGGTTTAAAGATTTCTGAAGCCCCAGTAAAATTGAAAAATCCCATTAGTGAGGAATTGGCTGTGATGAGGGAGTCCCTTTTGCCATCCTTACTTAAAAATGTCTCCCACAATAATAACCATGGTATTTCTTTTGGAAGGCTTTTTGAGTTGGCGCCAACACATTACAGAGAGGGTGAAGTCTATAAAGAGGAAATGCGCCTGGCCCTGGCTTTTTGGGGGCAAGCTGAAGGTTTGTGGGACACGCAAAATAAAATTCCACTCATTTACACATTAAAGATGGTGGTGGAAGGTTTGCTCACAAAAATTGGAGCCAAGAACTGGCGATGGCAGAATATGGCCGAGCTGGCTCCAGGTTTTCACCCCGGCCAATCCATTCAGCTCTTTTATGAAGGTAAGATTGTGGGACTTATGGGGACTATGCATCCCCAGTTAAAAGCCGATCAAAAAATTCGCAGTGAAGTAGCCTGGGCTGAATTTAATTTCGAAGCCTTGAGTGCAAGACAGCCACGTCAGCCCCAGTTTCACTCTTTGCCTAAATTTCCATCAGTAGAGCGCGATATTGCTCTGCTGGGTCCAGAAACGGTTTCTGCCCAGGATATTGGCGCTGAAATTAAACGAGCAGCTGGACCTTTGCTTGAGTCTTTTCAGGTTTTTGATGTCTATCAGGACAAGGCCCTCAAAGAGGCTGGCCAAAGGTCTATTGCCTTTCGAATGCACTTCCAGAGCGCCAAAGAGACCCTTAATGATGAACAGGTCAACGAGCTTCGAGACAAAGTTGTTAACTCTGTCTGTCAAAAGCTCGGTCTGGAAATTCGATAAAACTTGAAAGTTTTCAACAACTTGGTAGCCTAATTAAAGAACATCCAAGGAGGAGGCTTCTTTAATGGCAGGACGGAATATCTCCAAATCAACAATGACCAAAGCGGACATTGTAGAAAGAGTGTACGAGAAGATTGGTTTTTCAAAGAAAGAAGCTTCTGAATTGGTGGAGCTGGTTTTTGGAACCTTGAAAGATAAACTTGTTGCTGGCGAAAAAGTGAAAATTTCCGGCTTTGGAAAATTTGAAGTCCGTGAAAAGAAATCTCGCATTGGTCGCAATCCTCAAACTGGCGACCGTATCACGATCAGTGCCCGTCGTGTTTTAAACTTTAGCCCCAGTCAGGTTTTAAAAGCCATGCTCAATGGTCAGGAAGTTGAGGGAACTGACGATGAATGAGTGGAAACGCTTTTTAGAGCAAACCCATCCTAGTTTTCAGAGTGTCATGACCATTGACCAAGCCATTGAAGAAGAGGAGGCTAAAGTCGAAGAACCAAGAAATGACAAAAACGAAGTTTCTGAAATTGAATGGATTTCTCCAGTGCATAACCTCCAACAAAAAATTTCGGATATTCCAGACAAAATGGGATTTAAAATTGGTGAAGCCGCCGAGATTGTAGGGGTAAAGCAATATGTGCTTCGCTACTGGGAAACCGAGTTTGACGTTCTTCACCCAAAAAAATCAAAAAATGGTCAGCGCATGTATACAAAAAAAGATGTGGAAACCGCTCTTTTGATTCGTAAGCTTTTGCATGATGATCGTTTTTCCATTGAGGGCGCAAGAACAGCGCTCAAGCGTTTGCGCAAGCAGATGAAGGATTTGCCAGAACCGCAGGAAGAAGTGGCTTCGAAAAAAACAATGGTTATTGAAGGTTCTGCTGTCGAATCGGCCCAAAGAATTTTGGACGCGATTCGAGATTTAAAAAGTGGATTATAAGCAGTCTTTACTTAGATAGACGGGACCAGCTTTTTTATAAACTTTCACCCAACCCTCATTGTGGGCTTCCATCCATAGCTTTTTACCCGCCTTGACCAGTCCTTCTTTTTTAGAATTTGCAGAGGCTTTGGCTCTCATGTTGCAATTGCGAGTGGTTCGGTGCATTCCGTTTTTGAAGGCAACCGAGGCCGGTTTTTTAGGTTTCCAGTTTTTCTCCACAGGAAGTTTCTCTTCAACATGATCAAAATTATCGGCTTGGTCATCCTTGCTAATTTCATTATCGATAAAAGCCACTTGTTCATCAGTCGCACTAGCAGCAGGCTTATCATAGTCGTCGTCGCCATAGTCCATCTGAGTCGACTCTGCGACATCAATATCTGATGAAACGGCCTCATCCTTTTTATAGTAATCTTCGTAACGAGCAAAGTTCTCAACCTCATGGCTTTCCTGGGTGCTTGAACATTGCACGGTAAAAATGGAAACAAGGGCAATAAACAATGTAGATTTCCAATAGGACATGGTCTTCTCCTGAAAAAATTGACTAAATATTTATCGGCAAAATCATTGGAGATTTTAGTTTTCAGCAGACGGAGGGAGGGGGATTTTTGAGATTATAGACCTTGGCCATAAAAAAAGCCCACCCAAGGGCGAGCTTTTCAAAAGTTAGGCAGTTCTGTCTGAATTAATGAACGTCGCCTAAAAACTTTACTGGAGCCGGACGAGTTTGACTAAAAGGTCCACCAGCCACATCGGCAGGAAGCGGGTAAGTGAGAGTCTGCACGCGGGTGGGGCCAAAACAATCAATCATGGGCTCGTCAGAAACCAAGGCAAGGTTTTGGTAGTGCTCAACGGGGGTCACAATGAGACGGAAATCTTCGGGACGGACGGTACGGCAGAACTCGACGATGGCGGTGACGGTGTAGACTTCTCGCACGCCAGGAGTTGGCATACCAGGATCAATAACGATGGGCATAAGGTTGCGGTAGTATTCGACCTGGAAATCGGCATCGATCAATGTAGGTACAAAGTTTGCGAAGACACTTTGGCTGGCAAGCATTAAGCTAAAAATAAGGCTGATTTTCATATTTTCCCCCTTTGTGGGTGTGTAGTTGTTACGTTAGAGCTAGAACTAGCAGGCTCAATCTAATAAGTTCAAATTATTTAGTATCTGGAGGGATCATTAAAAAATCTTCTTAGCAGAAGGTCTCAATATTTGAAGAATCTTCAAGGATTTAGGCCCCTTTTCTTGACTTTGAGGGGTGAATACTGGACAAGAAGGCTCACCAAATCACCGTCGGCCCGTGGCGCAGCCTGGTAGCGCGCCACCTTGGGGTGGTGGAGGTCGCTGGTTCAAATCCAGTCGGGCCGACCATTTAATTTTTTGACTATCACCCAAAAGACCTAAAAACCCAAAGAGCTTAAGTATTTAAAATCACACAAACCGGAGCCTAGCTCAGATCCCACCATTTCACAGTATTTCGGAATATTTCAAAGCCGGGTAACAAAAAGGTAACAGGTGGGTAACACCTCTTAGTGACTCATTCTAGAATCAACAACCTTCATCTTATCCTCTAATAGCCTATAAACAACGGGTAAAACAATCAGTGTTAAAATCGTAGCTGAAATAATTCCTCCCACAACCACAGAAGCTAAGGGTCTCTGTACTTCGGCACCACTTCCTGTAGATAGCATCATTGGTAAAAAACCAAAGGCTGCTGCAGATGCTGTCATTAGAACGGGCCTTAATCTCATCTTGGTTCCTTCGTATATCAGTTGATCACCAGTCAAACCATCTAGTTTTAACTTATTAAAATAGCTGACCAACACTATGCCATTAAGTACTGCTATTCCGGAAAGTGCAATAAACCCTATAGCAGCAGAGATACTAAAATTTAGGCCATTAAGCATAAGACTAATAACGCCACCAACAAGCGCCATCGGAATACAGCCAAAGATCATAAGAGTTTGAAGCCAACTCTTAAAAGCCATAAAAATCATAATAAATACCAACAAAAGCGCTAGAGGCACCACAATTAAAAGTCGTGATTTTGCTCTTTGTAGGTTTTTGAAACTTCCACCCCAATCTAGATAAATTCCAGAGGGCAGTTTTACTTTTTCCTCAACTTTGCTTTTCGCCTCTTTTACAAAGCTTGCCATATCACGCCCTCTGACATTAATAAGTACAGCAGATCGTTTTTTCATGGCTTCTCTACGAATATCACTATAAGTGTCTTGAATGTTAATTTCTGCTAAATCTTGAACTGGAACAGTAAAATTAGCTCCAACTCCGACGGGAACATTTTTTACAGAGACCAAGCTTGATCGATCCTCATCACTTAACCTTACAATAATTGGATAACGCATAATTCCCTCATAAAAACTACCAGCCTCTGTGCCACCTATTGCCGTTTCTACAGTAGACAAAACATTCTCTTTAGGTAAACCCAATTTTTGAAGTTCTTCGCTTTTAGGTTGAATCCTTAAAACAGGGGACTTTCCTTTTATTTCTTCTTCGGAATCTCCTGCGCCTGGAATGCGTGATACTACTTGAGCTGCTTGTTTTGCAATATCTGTAATTTGCTCTATATCTTCACCAAAAACTTTCAAAGCAACGTCAGCCCTAACTCCTTCCAAAAGTTCATTAAATCTAAGTTGAATAGGTTGTGAAAAAACCATGGTTTGTCCGGGAATGAGTTGCTCTAATCTTTCCTTTACTGCATTTATTAATTGAGCTTTATTTCTTTGTTTTCCTAAAACTTCAGGCCACATCTCTTTTTCTTTTAGAATTACATAAGTATCAGAAACATTGACCCCCATTGGGTCCGTTGCAACCTCTGCTGTACCAATACGCGACAACACTTTTTCGACTTCAGGAAATTCTAAAATGATTTCCTCTGATAAAGATTGCATAGCCACCGCCTGATCAATACTAATGTTTGTAGGTCTAACAAATTGTATTGCTATTGATTCTTCATCAAGTTGTGGCAAAAAATCAGATCCTAAAAATGAAAATAAAATTCCTCCAACTAAAATGGAGACAGCTCCAATGGAAAGTACTATTGCTTTAAATTTTAAAGAAAGAGAAATTATTGGTTGGTATATACTTTCAATTTTCCTCATTATCCATGGTTCTCTATCTGTGACTTTGCCAGATAGAAATTGGGCTGCAAATGCGGGAATAGTTGTGAATGAAAAGATAAAAGCAGACACTAAAGCAAAACTGAATGCTGCAGCCATAGGTGCAAACATTTTTGCCTCAACTCCTGTTAAAGCAAAAACAGGCAAGAAAACGACGATAATTATCATCTGGCCGAATCCCGCTGC
>JAGQZY010000036.1 GCA_020435205.1 Bdellovibrionales bacterium
TCAAGTCTGCAAAGGTCACCCCAAAGACTCCACAGCTCGGACTCTTCTAGCACGACGCTCCTAGAGATTTCTTTTGAACCCGTTACAATAGGCTATCCAAGGAGGGATCGATGTTTTCGTTTATTCTCGCTGTTGTTTTGCTCACAAGCTCAATATCTCAAGCCGCGCCTGCCTTTTGCGGAAGTGCTGACCCAGAGGGGGCTCCTCGTTTAGCAGACTCTTCACGTCTGGTCGTAGATCAAAATGCCAGTGGTGAGTGGAACATCTGGGAAAGTGGCATTAAGGATCGCCTGACCTTTTGTATCCATGACCACTTTAAAAAGGACAAAGAAACCATAAAAGAGGCGGTCTTAGCGGCGGTCAGAGAATGGGAGCAGTACGCCAATGTGAAGTTTGAATACTTGCCTGAACACGATAGCCAGTGTGTGGATAGTAACTCCTCAGTTTTATTTCGAGTGAAGGTGATTAATAGTCGTCGCGTTCCTTACTCGGCAAAAGCCTTCTTTCCTTATACAGAAGATAGCAAACGGGATGTTTATTTTAAGCGCAAGCTTGTGCAGGGAGATTTTCAACAACTTAAAGGTATTGCTCTTCACGAGTTTGGTCATGTGCTCGGTTTTCGTCATGAGCATGCCCATCCCGACAATCCCAATATCTGTCCCGAGGATCGCCCCTTAGCGCCAGTCACGGATTATGATTCGTCTTCTGTGATGCATTACTTAATTTGCGGAGGCACTGGAGATTTGACCTTAAGTGATTTGGACAAACAAGGGGCTCGTCGAGTTTACCCCTTTTAGTTGCGTGCAAGAGGTCCTCCCTGGCGTGAGCAAATTGTTAGAAATGTGTCAGGGGATGGGGGCGCCTCAATAAAGCCTTAAAAATATTAGTGACCCAATTGTTGTTCTTGTTGAAAACATTTCAGCCTCGATTTACCTGTCCTCGTCCATAACCTAAGGTCAGGCCAACTTTGGAGGTTTTAATGAAACTGGTTTTTCTTGTATTTGCAATACTCGTGGGTCTTCCTGTTGCCATTGCCCAGGTGACTGCTGTTGCACCCATCTATAGGTCGACGGAAGCGATCACCACCATGCTGGCGGACAAAGATGTCATTAAAAAGCTTGGCGTGTCGTCAACAATTTATTCCATTGATAAATCTAAATCCGGATATGTGATCAACATTGGTGAGTGTTACCTGCCGGTAGAAGTTAAAAGAATACTTCCTCCTGCGGGGATGCCAGGCAAGGCCACCATTCAGGTGAAGGCGTTTGAGCTCAATTGTCCTGATGATGACAGCAAAACCGCCGAAGCGGCTCAGCGGGAGCTATGCTCCGTTGCAGCGGCCGAGCTACCCACCCTCACTTATCAACAGTGCATAGATGAAACTCAAGTGGAGTTAAGCTCATCCGGTCAGTACCAAATTGAAGTTTTAATCTGTGGGGATGATCAACAGCTTTACACTTTTGTGCAAGAGGAAGATGGGATTTTTTATGGTAGCCAGGGTGCTGGTGACTCTTGCGAATAGCAAAATTGATTCTTGAATAAATAGAGAAAGCTTAGCTCAAAGAGCTAAGCTTTTCTTTTACAACTTAATTTTCTTGGCAATAACTTGCAGCTCTAAGGCAGGAGCTCCATTTTCACCAGCAATGGAAACCGTCGATGGTTCACCAGACATTGTGATGATTGTGGGGTTGAATCGAAAGGATCGTTTTTCCCCTTTTTCTTTGTATTTGACGTTGAGTTCCATCTTTATGGCATTTCCTTTCGTCACCTTCTCATCGGTCGCTTTCAGGGAAATTGAGGTTTTGCTGTCCTCGTTTTCTATAGTGACAGAGGCGTGCTCATCGGCCACGGTTTTGATCATAGGGCGGCTCACCACTTTACCATCCACCAGCAACGAGATATCGATCTCATAGGCGGGCACTCTCGCAAACACCGAGGATGCAAATAGAAAGCTAGAAAGAAATAGGGCTATTCTCATGGAAACT
This sequence comes from Bdellovibrionales bacterium, assembly GCA_020435205.1. Lineage (GTDB taxonomy): Bacteria > Bdellovibrionota > Bdellovibrionia > Bdellovibrionales > JAGQZY01 > JAGQZY01. Next base: position 1,986 of record JAGQZY010000036.1, read on the forward strand.
CCTTTGTAGAACTCAAAGTCTACCCGTGGAGATTTGGCAAGCCAACCCAACCTGGACTCGACTCAACCCCTTGGGGAATAATTCAACCCCGATGGCTGGCCTCTCGCGGATAAATCTTCATGCCGCGTGGTTCTACTCCATGAATCAAGGAGCCTGGACCGGTAAGATGCCCCATGGCCCAACCCTTGATGAAAACAATCCATGTGAATAAAACCTATGCAATGGGTGAGGTTGAGGTCAAAGCCCTCATTGATGTGAATCTCGAACTTTATGAAAGCGAGTTCGTGGTCCTGCTTGGACACTCTGGGAGCGGCAAGTCCACGCTCCTGAATATTCTCGGTGGCTTGGATCGACCCACCTCGGGTGAACTCTACTTTGCTGGTGAGAGGATTGATCAGTACTCGGATCGCGAGTTAACCCTCTTTCGACGGGAAAACATTGGTTTTATTTTTCAGATGTACAACCTGATTCCAAGACTTTCAGGCGTCGAGAATGTGGAACTTGTCACTGAGATTTCCAGCAATCCGATGGACCCTATTGAGGCCTTAAGTTTAGTGGGGCTCAAAGAAAGGGCTGGTCATTTTCCTTCACAAATGTCCGGAGGCGAGCAGCAGCGTATTGCCATCGCCAGAGCGATTGCCAAGCAACCTCGCCTTCTCTTTTGTGATGAGCCAACGGGTGCTCTAGATGTAAAAACGGGGATCATGGTTTTGGAGGCGATTCAAAAGGTGAATAAAACCCTGGGAACGACGACTATTGTTATCACCCATAACGTGGCCATCGCTGAGATGGCCGATCGAGTGATCACTCTTGTTGACGGCAGAGTTGAACACATAAAAACCAATCAACAAAAGATTTCGGCCCAAGATTTAAAATGGTGATTAAAACTTTTGATAAAAAATTGTTGCGAGATTTGTCTTCCTTGAAAGCACAAGTTTTTTCTATCGCCTTGGTTGTAGGGCTGGGGGTGGCTGTCTTATTTGGCTTTAGCACGACCCACAAGTCCCTTTTAAAAAGTCGGGATGACTTTTATAAATCCCATAATTTTGCAGATTTATTTTTAAATGTTAAAAAGGCGCCATTTTATGCGGCCGAAGAGCTGCAGGATATCTCTGGTGTTGCCCTCATCGAAACCCGATTAGAATATGATGCTCTATTGTCGGTTCCAAAGATGATTGAACCAGCTGTTGGTCATTTTGTCTCTATTCCCGACGGTAAACAGCCCTTGATGAATCAAATCTTTGTTAAGCTCGGTCGGTTGCCGTCTCCTTTTGCCTCCGAAGAAGTGGTTGTCAGTGAGGGCTTTTTTAAATTTCATAAACTCAATTTAGGTGACCATTTTTGGGGAACTTTAAATGGGCGGCAAAAAAAGTTTAGGATTGTTGGGGTTGGGGTGACTCCCGAGCATATCATCGCCATTCAATCCGGCTCGCCCTTCCCCGATGATCAGCACTTTACATTGATCTGGACCAATCAGTCTGTTTTAGAGGCCTCTTATGATATGCGTGGCTCTTTTAATAGTGCCATCATAAAAACCAAAGCTGGAGTGAATAAAGAGGCCTTGATCCATGCCATCGATCAGCGTTTGGATAAGTACGGAGGTTTTGGCGCCTTCGGTAGGGACAAACAGGTGTCCAGTGTCTACGTCAGTGAGGAGTTAAAGCAGCTGAAGGTCCACGCCACCTTCATTCCAGTTATCTTTTTTTTGGTCGCCGCCTTTATTTTAAACGTGGTGATTTCCCGAATGGTCAGATCTCAAAGACCTCAAATTGCGACATTTAAAGCGATTGGCTACCACAATAAGGACATTCTTTCCTATTATTTTAAAGTAGGGTCTTTAATCGTTCTTATTGGCGCCCTTATTGGAATTCTATTGGGCCTGTGGATTGGCGATAGCATGCTTAAGCTTTATGCTGACTTTTATCATTTTCCGACCTTAAGCTACGATTTTTCATTTTTACAGGTGGGACTTGCGGTTGCGATCTCATTAGTCACTGCTGCCATTGGAGTTTTTTCTTCACTACGCCGACTGTTTCGCTTACAACCGGCTGAGGCTATGCGCCCGCCAACACCTCCGATTTACCACCAAAGCTTTTTTGAAAAATCCCATTGGTTTCGACTTCTTTCTAGCCGCGCTCGCATGATGATTCGTGGAGTTTCCGCTTTCCCTTTGCGAGCCCTATCAACAGGGATCGGCCTGAGTTTTGCGGTTGTATTGCTCATTGGTGGCCTCTTTTGGCAAGATTCAATGAAGTACTTAATTTTGGCACAATATTCTTTTATTCAAAAAGAAACAGGTAGTATTCAACTGATTCAAAGCATTGAGTCTAGTGTCGTTTATGAAGTGAATCGCTTGTCGGGGGTTATCCAAGCGGAAGGGTATCGGCTAACTGCGGTTAAAGCTCGATTTCGAAATAAAGAACAAAACACAGTGATTAAAGGGATGCCCCCAAATCCCCAACTGCAAGGGGTGATCAACGACAGGCTTGAAAAGATTCATCTGCCCGATGGTGGCGTTTACATCAGTAGAATTTTAGCCAGACAGTTAGCTGCAAAAGAGGGTGACACTATTGAAATTGAAGTTTTGGAAGGAAAAAAGCCAACCTTCAATCTAAAAGTGGAAAAGATAGTGGATAGCTTTATGGCATCTGAAATTTTAACTTCACGATCCGTTTTGGCTCAACTCTTGCGTGAAGATGATTTGGTGAATCGGGTTCTTTTCCGCTCCTATGCAGGAAGCTCTGAGTTGTATACCAAATTAAAAGAAATGCCCCAGGTACTTACCGTTAATTTTAGGGATAGTGCTCTCAAGGTCTTCAATGAAACCAGTGCCACCTTTTTGTTGGTCTTTGCTTTCATATTATCACTTTTCGCGGGAGCCATTGGTTTTGGAATTGCTTATAACAATATGCGAGTCACCTTGGCCGAAAGAGATTGGGAGATGGCCACCTTGGAGATCTTAGGTTTTACAGTCCCCGAGGTTTTTCGAATCTTGGTCGGAGAGATCTTTTTCCTCCTTGCTCTTTTCATTCCAGTCGGCTGGGTGATGGGCTATTGGAACTCTCTGTGGCTCATTTCAGCGATGAGCATGGACAATTTTGAAATCCCTTTCGTCATTAACCCAGTCACTTTTTTTATGGCATCTGTCATATTGCTCCTTTCTTGCCTGATTAGCGCTTGGTTGATTTACGGTCGGTTAAAAAAACTAGATTTGGTTGCCACATTAAAATCCAGGGGATAGAAAAAGAACATGATACGCAAAACTGTAGAATACATTCGAATTCCTAAAAAGTTATTTTGGGGCATTGTGATAGGCCTGATTGTTGTGGGTTCGGCCATGGCCTTAAAACCCAAAAAATCACCTGTGGATATGGGGACAGTGACCGAGGGCCTTTTTCAAAAGGTCATCATTGATGAGGGTGTCAGCTCCTACAAAGAGAAGCATGTGATTACAGCGCCTGCCGACGGCATCACGCCTACATTGACCCTGGAAGCCGGTGATCCTGTTAAAAAAGGGCAGGAGCTCGTCAAATTTGAATGGGACTCAGATTTTAAAATCACTTCGCCCTTGGATGGATTTGTTCTCCGAGTTTTTGAAAAGGATCGTCGCCATGTCATGCGTGGGACGCCTATTCTTGAAGTGGGTAACCCAAGCCAAGTTGAGATCATTGCTCAAATCCTCTCCGAGGAGGTGGTTGAAGTTCAGGTTGGGCAGAAAGCAACGATTTCTAAATGGGGTGGGGATCAAGACCTGCAAGCCGTGGTTTATAAAATTGAGCCTTCGGCCAAAGAAGAGGTTTCAGCTCTTGGAGTTAAAGAGCAAAGGGTTGGCGTTTATCTCAATATCACCACAGATAAAAGCGTATGGAGGAGCTTAGGTGACGGCTTTCGTGTCGAGGTCGCCATTGTCACTGATGAAAAACCCAAGGCGAAGCTTCTTCCCATTGGTGCTTTATTTTCAGACCAAGGCAAACCGGCTGTTTTTGTCATTGAAAACAAAAAAATTCAAATCCACCCTGTAGAGGTTTTGGCTCGCAATAGGCAGTTTGCTCTCCTTGATGGCGACCTTCCCGTCGGAACTCAGGTTGTGCTCTACCCAGGGAGCACTTTGAAGCCTGGAGATAAAATTCGACCACAGTAAGCAGTGGTCTTTGTTGGGATTTGCTCCATTTTGAAACGAACCTGATAGAAGTGGCTGAACATAAGTCTGTAATTGCTGGTACTTAAGACTATGGTCCCCAATTTAGACGTCTCAAATTGGAGATTCATTGGTAACATCTAAGGATGAAGTTTCTTTTGCTCCTTTTGCTAGGATACTCTCATCCCGTTTTTGCTGGATTTTGTGATCGCCACGTGTCGACAGACACCAGCGTTCCCTTGTGTCCAGAAAAGGGTGGGTTGCTGAATGAAACCTACCCTGTTGTTGCCGCCACCGTATCGGACCAAGTGAACCAGTCAATAGTTACTGATTTTGTCACAGAGATGGTGAGGAGTGGTACGAGCAAGCCGCCTGCTATATTTGTCAGCTCAGAGTCGGATTGCTCTTATGTACGGGAGCACATAGATACCTTAGGTTTGTCGGCCGAAAAAGCTCAAGAGTGGAAAGCCGCTATTCAATGCAACCAAGGCGTGGCTTGGAATTGGCAACAAGACTTTATGCAACCTTATTTTGATAGAAATACAGGCTCAGCCGTGGTTCGCTTTAATCCCGATTACTACAACAACGATGGTCCAAAAGCCTATGGAAATTTACCCGCCATGTTGCAAAATTGTGGGGGAATTCAATTGGGAAAAAACCTCAGTGGGCGTTGGAATGGGAATATGGGAGGTAATATTGAAGGCCTTCCCAATGGACTTTGCGCTGTCGGAAACGACGGTTTGTCTGATGCCGAATACAAAGAGATGACAGACAACGCTTGTGAAGGAGCCGATGTAATCACGCCACCCACTTCTTTCATGGAAGTAGGCCATACTGATGAAATTATGAAAGTGATTCCAACAGGCGGCCAGCCTCCTTGCAATTATAAAATTTTAGTGGCGGATACCAATCTTGGTGAAAAGCTGATTAGTGATTCTGGCAACTCCCCAATGTTTAACGACAGGAATGGTGCCGCCCAACTCTTCAACGGAATCCACATGTTAGATCTTTGCAAAGCCTGGCAGAGAGATCAATTTGACCAGGATAAAAAGGGAAGTGGGACCAAAAGTCACACCTACTTATTTGAGCAACTATTCATTGCAAAGGCCTATGCGGGTATTTCTGTAGATACTGGTGACTCTTCAGATAAAAGCTCGGGTAAAGATTCTCCAAATGCAGGAGTTTTTACGTTCGACGAGAGTAAATGTTCTTCCATGACGGGAAGTGACTTTGCGACGCACTATCGTAAATTGTATGGTCCTCTTAATGATGAGATTGGTAAAGAGATGGATCGTTTTGCAGAAGAGCTTAGAAAAAAAGTTGGAAATCAGTGCGGAGATCCAATAGTGAGGGTGCCAATGATCTTTGGTTCACGACACGGCCCCTTTGATGGAAACACCTCAGCTGAAAAAATAAAAGGCGCCCATGCTCTTTCTCTTTTTCCAAATTTGACTAATGGAGTGAGTATTAATGGAAGAACTGTCTTTCCCAAGCAGTTCAATAAGCCTTTTGATGATTACATGAGCGGATTGGCATCCAAACTTGGAATTCAGACCGGTAGTATCAATACAGTACAACAGCACAATAACCAGGGTAATCTTCATTGCTCTACTAACTTAGTCCGCTACTGCAGGCCGAGGTAAAGACATGAAATATCTAATCGTCATATTATTTTTGGTATTTCAATCCCAGGTTGGGTTGGCAAAATCTGCAAAAAATAGGAAGCCTGCTAAAAGTAATGCCAATCTATTTGAGTGCGATATCAATTTATCTCCGCAACAAAAGTACAAGATCAGTATAGACAAAAGTGGCAGAGCTTCGCTTTCCGTAAAGGCCAATCGAAAAACCTATAAATGTAATCTCGTCGTGGAAAAATATGACAATCGACAAAATTTACAATCTCCGAACATATTAAAGATTTATACAAAGAGATATAACCATAATTGTAAACCTATGCTCCCGGCAGTCTTTGATAATGGAATTGTGCAAAATCTTGATATTGAAGTTACCAGAGCGAGTTCTAAAAAAAGTAATGCCAGAGTTTTCTTGTTTTCCAGGTTGCACGAGGTGAACTGTGGAAAAACCCATCTCAACATTTATGGTCTGCGTAAGGTGATAAAAGATTTTCAGACCAATGAATTGCAAAATGATGGCAAGCAACGCAGTCTTCAATCGGCGGTGGGTGCTCGCGAGGAAAAATCCCTTCCAGGAATCAAAAAGCTTATTGAAAGTCACAATCGCAGACATCCGATTCGGAGAAGCCGGTCGGGGGCTCGCTAAATCCAAACCCTTATCTATCGGGTGGGTTTTATAACCCCATCAAGCTTTATAAACTTATAGGCTTGCAAATGAGCAAGGGTGCCAATAGGCCCTTTTAAGGGTAGGCCTCGAGTCCAATTGACCACATCAGAGCTATCCCACCCCAAAGAAATGAGCTGATCGCTCGACATGAGCAATAAGTCAGTAACCATGGTGGCGCAATTGTTAAAAATGAGTTGATAGACACTTTGAAAGCTTTTTTGATCGCTCATTTCTAGGGAAGCCATTAATAACTTTTTGGCATCAAAAACTTTATCGTCCAGTTGGAAAAGAGTGAGGGGGTGCCCTTTTTCTTCGGCTTCAGAAAAGAAATCTTTCGCAGAACGATAGCGAATCAGGCTCACATAATTACCTATAGCTCCGTCAACAACTGAGTACTTATAATCTTTAGGAGGCACGCCTTCGGGTGAAACAATGAGCTCATTGGAGTTCAGCAAATCCTTGTTTTGAGATGGGCGTTGATTGCGCATCATAAAAGATTTTTTGAACCGAAAAAGAAAAGCCGTGTGGTGTATACCAGGGCGAAATTCTTCATACACAAGGGATACGGATTCAATTTGATCAAGAGGAAGTTTTGCTGAATAAAACTCTCTGTGGCTATTGATATTAGCCAAAGTTATCGACGTGGCATCAATAGCTAGGGGGATGGGCTTTCGGTATTTGCAACTATCAATACAGTAAGAGCCACCGATCACATAGTGGTAGCGACGGGGTTTTTCAAAAGGATCCTCACTGTGGCAGGAGCAGTCCTTAGCAAGAGTCGTCATAGATGGGCCGGAGGACGCAACCAAAGTGGCATAGCCTGAAACCATCATAGGAGCCGTGATCAAAATGAAAACGAGCAAACGACGAAAGCTAAACTTCATTGAACCTACCTTATAGTGACCTGTGGACATCGGCAATTTGGTTGAAAAAATAAAATGATAAATTCTTATATGCCGGCCAGAAAGGCTGTTGCCACCTTTATAGCAAACTGAGAAGAAAATCTAAAGTTGAGAATGTCAAAGGATAGAGATTTTAGTCAGTACCAAAATGGCACCAGTGGTAGTCAGCCCACCTGAAGTTTCTCTAATTTTTATCTGAGTAAAAAAGTCTATGGTATTGGCCTGGCATTAGGTTTTGAACAGTTTTAATTTCTCCGGATGCAAGGCGAATTTCAATGTCTACAGGCAGGTCAGATCGGTGCAAACCAAGATGAATTCTGGGATCAGAGTATGCAAGAAAACCAGACTTCCCATTTTGATACCAATGGTATTTTGTTTGCTCTCCCTGTTTGACTATGATTGTGGAACCCATGGTTAAGCTTGGGGCCAGCCCCAAGTCGAGACCAATCCATGTTTTTGTTTGAGGGGTGTTGGCTTGCAGGAGCTTGGTCCCATCCCCTTGGGTAGTTACCAAAAGATCCAGGCGCCCATCATTGTCGTAATCGATGATAGCGACAGCTCGGCCATCCCAAGTATCAATACCCCATGGACGATTGACGTAGGCTTGACGTTTTCGATCTTTGATAAAAATACAATCCAACTGATTCCCTGAGAAATTTTTTTGGTCATCAATAAACTGAAAAACGGATAGACTTCCTCCGGCCCAAGATTTAGGAGGAACCACTCCGACTGTCATGGCTTTAAAGAAGTTCTCATCCTTACCATTGTGCTCAGAAAATTTATAGCGAGTGATCATTCCGTTGGCCATGTACATGTCTTGTTCGCCATCTAAATTAAAATCTCCATAAGCGACTCCCCAAGGCCAACCACAGAGATTGGCTTGGCGAGAGTGCTGATGGTCGACAAGCTGCTTTTTGTCAGGTGAGAATTGCCAAATAAAATTACCTCTCACCACATAGCTTGCTGAATAGACATTGGTTAGAATAATATCGGGATAAGGGCCGTCCCAAAAGCCAAAGGAAACATTCATACTGGATCTTGAATCGCGCCGAACAATATCATCAGTAATTTCCCGAAATCCTTGGGGCCCAATCTCAACATAGAAATCATCACCAAAATCATTTCCAATGACTAAAACCGGTTTGCCGTTATTGCGAATATCGGCCAGGCCAATATCCCAGGTCCAAGAGCCCTCTTTTTCTGAGTAAATTTCAGATGCGTCTTTGAAAGTTCCTTGGTGATTTTGATAAAGAGTATTAAACCCTCCGTTGTGAGCATTACCAAAATCATCAGGTCCAAAATAAAAAAGATCTTTTACATTTTTGAGATCGATGTTCTTCGAAAAAAATCGAGCGACAAAAAGGTCCATCCAACCATCTTGGTTGAAATCTAGCGGCAGGGCTATAATAGAGTTTCCACAATGCTTGAGGCCGACCTCTTCTGTTTTATCGATGAAAGAGTGACCTTGATTTTCATAAAAATGGCTGCAGCCAGGGCCGGCGAGGAATAGATCCACTTTGCCATCGCGATTGTAGTCAAAAGGCACTGAAGATTGGGGTATGAGATCCTCAGGAATAGAGGCGAGCCCCCAGGCCTCGGCCTCGTCGACAAATCCCTGTCCTTTTTGATTTATGTAAAGTGCATTTTTTGACTTTGTGCTATTGCTGTTGACGAGAAGTATATCCATCCACCCATCACTATTAAAATCATATATGGTCACTCCGGGTGCCACCCATTGGATACGTAACTGGTGATCGAGTTGAGGATCAACACTCGGTTCCTCGGATGTAAAATGGATGCCTAGCTCATTTTGCTTTTCTAAAAAAAGCGGTAGGGTCTCGCCATTGTGGGTTTGCTGGGGGGAGCGAGTTGCATTCTGGTACAAGTCATCAATCCTTGTGTTGCGGTAAGCAACAAGAATAGCGAGGACTGGAATGGAAATCGTTAAAGGATGGCGCCAACTCAGTCTTTGCCAATGTCTAGCTTCGCTAGCAAAAGCCCAAGCCATGCTTGTAAAAAATAGGGCAAAGAAATTGCTAAAAGGAATAAACTCTCCGCGTAAAATTCCATCCAAGCCGGCAACTAAGAGTACAAATAACAATCTTTGGCGGGTGGATTTTGGAGAGGTTGCGGGATCTGTGATCATATGAAAAGTAAAGAGAACAAAAATAGGGGCAAGTGCTGGCAAAAATGACAGTGTGAGTGGGGTTTGATAAATCAAACTCCGGCCGGCAGAGAAAACAGAAAAACCCACAACCCAAAAGATAGCCATTTGTAGGGTTCGTGCATACCAGGCGACCAAAAATCCAATGAGAAAAAGAAGAGTGAAAATCTTAAAATCAAAGTTGAAAACTCTTGGGACTCCCGCCACTAAGCCAGGAAACATGAGTAAGACCATGACCACACCAGCATTTGCGGGATTGAGAATATGTTTTTCGTGGAGCCTAAAAAACGCCTTGCTTAGCAAGGCAATAGTCATTGCCGCCATATAGATCCACAAATGCGGGGAGTCCATAATAATAGAGCAGGCAAAGGCCACAATAATCGAAGTGTAGGGTGGCTTCACCTTTCGATAAAAAAAATGTCCGATCAGGCTATCGAGAAGCACTCCGTATATGAGGAGAATCATCGTGAAATAATGAGGGCGCTCAAAAGTGCTCACCATCGGAGCCAAAATGGCATAACAGCCAATGGCCAGAAGTTGAAAAATGCGAGGGTCTACCTTTCTTTGCATAGGGCCAGGCTAGCATGGCTTCATCTGGGTAACAAAAAAAAAGAGGTTCCCTTTGGAACCCCTTTCACTCCCCCAGAGTCACAAAAATGACTATTTTTTAATTTCCATCGACCTTAAACCAAAGGTCAAAAATTAGGTTCAATTGCCCCGTCGTCATTTCTACAACAGATTTATACTTAACAACGTTTCCGTAGCGATCCTCTTCAGAATAATTAGGATCATAGCCAAGATCAATGCGGGCAATCTTTGCTTCCTCAAGAGTTTGTAACTCATTGTTTTCTGCAATTCCATCGAAGTCGGCATCAACCCAGATGCGAAGGCGACTGTAAATGTCATCGTTCGCATCAATAACCCCATCTGGGTGGCGAGGAATGGTTTGCCACATCACCTGCAAAGACTCAATTTTTGTTGAATCGCCAACCGCGAGCCCATCGAATTTTTTAAGAGCCTCAAAACCATGGCTAGCGAGCTGGCCATCGGGTCCCATGGTTCCGTCACCAAACATCTCATCAATGCCTTTCACTTGCCCATAGATGTCTGGAAGAACCAAAAAGCCCATGCTCTTGTTTTTAAACCAACTGATTTTTTTCTTGGCATGGGCATAAGGCTTGGCTTTTTGCCCATGAATATCAAACATCACCCCATCCCAAGGAGCCGAAAGTTCATAGCCTTTAGAGCGTTCTGCCTCAGTGCGCATATCGACAAATAATGGAGAGGCGTGTGAATCGCATTTTTCATAGAGGGCGGCATCAACAAAACCACTGAAGTCGATGGTGTTATTTTTTTCATTCTCCAAGAAAAGCACCTTGATTCCTTTTTTGGCAAGGCTGGCCAGAGATCCTGACGTGATCGTTCCATTATTTTGAACAAGATCACTATCATTGACGCTAGGATCTTCACCATTTCCTGTGATTGTAATTTTAAAGGGTGTCATGACCTGTTGTGGGCAGGCGGTTAAATCAATGGTACGGTTCTGGATGATGTCATTGCGAATCTTATCAGTGTCGGTCAATTCGCAAACCACATTGCCATCAGGCATGTGGGTAATGATGATTTTAAGAGAGTTTGCTAAAACTATGGCTGGTTTGTCTGTGCTTAACAACTGAGTCTTTGTATTTTGATTTGTTTTATCTCGACGAATTCTTTTGTCTGAACAAAGTCTGTGCACGAAGAGCTCTTCAACAGCAACGGGTGTGGGATCATTCACTGACATGCTACCTGAATGATGATGATCATTGCTGCCCAGATTATTCATTTGTCCAAGCAGGTCAGATTGTTGGTGTTCCCAATGTCTTCTTTGTTCATCCGTTTGAATTCCAAAATGGGAGAGCCCCTGGTTGAGGACATCTAAAATATGCTGGACTGTTTGGCCAATCTCACGCTTAGGAGGTAGATCTGGTGGTGTCGGAACAAAACCGCCGCCATCATTGATAACTACGGGGGGGGTCTTGCTGTCGTCATTTCCGCTATTGTTGGAACTATCCAAATTTCCATCATCATTCATCAGAGACGAATCGCCACTGAGGCCACCTAAGTCGCCATCACCACTAGTAAAGTCATTTTGCATAGCTTGATCTTCAAAAATGGGAGTTTGGCTCAGTAAACTAAATTTTTTACCTTCGTTGCCAGAGAAGACACCGCAATTTTGAAAAAGAAAAAGAGTGGACACAAAAACAACGAAAAAAGAAATGATCTTACCCATAACCAACTCCCCCTAACTCCTCATATTACAGCAAGGCTAATGCCAGATATCTAGGTGAATTTCTCAGCCTTTCCTCAATTTTTCTGTCCCAATTCGGAGCAACCCTCGGCTTTTTGCTCGATCCTGAGGCGTCGAATTATTTTGCATATGTCGATCCAATTCGAGATGATTTCATTATGAAATACAGCTTTATTAACTTGTTCATTTTTCTGGTTATTGACGGGATTTGGCTCAAGTTTATTGTCGGAGGCTTTTTCACCCGGCAATTGGCTCCCATTGCTCTTCTCAATGAAGAGGGTGCCATGCGTCCGCGCTTGCTGCCAGCCTTAGTGGTCTACGTGCTTATGGCTTTGGCTCTTGAGGTTTTCGTCCTCAGGCAGTTTCAGGGTTACAATGAAAGGGAGCTTATTTTTAAGGCCGCTTTTTTGGGATTGGTCGTCTACGGTATTTTTGATTTTACCAATCGTGCGATTCTCGCCCATTACCCGTGGCCCATGGTTATCCTCGATGTGACATGGGGCACCTTTGTTTTTGGCCTTACAGCCTATCTGAGTCTGCAAACCAGGCGTTGGTTGTCCCTTTAGGGCTTCAACTCGCCGCGAAATGCTTGCCAATCCTCTCTTCGTCAGCCACTGTTCTGGGTTACAAGTAAGATTCATTTAGGAGGGAGATATGAAATTTCTTTGGATGGCGATGGCCATGTTTATGCTTGCGTCCTGCGGCGATAACAGTTCGACCCCAACGCCTTTTCCTGGCGAAGGTTTACCTGAACTCACCACAAGCCAAAAAGTACAGATGAAAAATTTTAATCGTGAAGTGGTAGACTTTGGCGTTGTGGCTCAATCGCTCGATAAAAATTCTAGTGCAAAGACAGATAAACTTAGCAACACTGGCACTGAAATTTTTAATCGAGTCCAGCAGGCTGTTAAAGACGGTGAGTGCTTTGTTACGACTGTGGGCGAGCCCGTAGTGCCTGGAGGCCCAACGGAAAGCCTGGCTCCGGCTCCTGCTGGAGAAAAACAAACCTACAAGGTTGAGGTTAAGGGAAACAAAGATCTTTCCTGCCCCGTTGAGTACTCAATGACGATTGAGGCGGAAAACAAGGCATCGAGCAATTCAATGACAGTCAAATCTAGACAGGTGACAACTATGACCTCCGTACCAACGGATAACAAGTCCCTGGAGATTTCTAGCATTTCTGAAATTCAGTCCTACGAAAACGTAAAGAACTTTAACCTCGTGGCCTCGGGCAGTGAGGCGGCGCGCACCCTGACAGCAACAATGGATATTGTGAATGACACCACGGTCAAGACTCGAGCCTATGGTACTATTCGTCACATCCACTCCATTCGTGGTCCGGCAACATTACATCTCAATAAAGATGGCGTGTTGGAATCCACGGACATGAACATTCAAATTGTGCTTGATCAAACCTACCCTGATTTTCGTGCTGTGGGTGTTGTCGAAGCCAAAGGAAGTTTTGATGCTGATGAGAAAGCTGAGGAAGAGCTTGAGCTCAAGTATTACGTCAACGGACGCGTGGTAGAGGTGAAAGAGTTCGTCGATGTCTTTGGCAATAGCTTCAACATGGATGATCTTCAAACACTTTAATTAGCTTATTGAGTTCTGATATGAAAAACGCAGGTTCAGCCTGCGTTTTTTTTTTGCTAAAAGCCATTGATTTTAAAACAAATCCCCATCCTAAAAGTACAGCACCAGGCACAAATGTGCCTATTGGCACAAAAGCCGGAGGCGGGACCCAATTTTGGGTGGCTTTGTTGGTGGGACCGCTGGCTCGAAGCGGTTAAGAAGGTACGTAGATAGGTCAGTCGGATGTGTTTGCTGACGGCTTTATGTTTTGTGGGGCTTTCTTGGTAAAGTTCCCTCAACTTTGAGCTTCGGTTGAGGTGGCTTTACGCCCCCGGGGGTGGTGAAGAGACTCTTTTTAGGGAGTTTCTTCAACCCCTCTCCCCCCGTGATGGATTAGGTATAGCAAGACCCTTTTGATAATAAAAATTGATAATTATTATTCAATCCATAGAGTTTTCTTATAGTAACAATTTAGTCAGTCGTTACCTCCATCCTGTTATTTTTACAGGCTTTTTAGGGATTTAAGTCCCTGTTATAACTAGGTTTCATGGTGATAACGCTATGAGTTAATTGAAAGTGACATTCTCCGTCTCTTATCCCCAAAATTCCCTCATTTTGTAGACGGAGCTTCTTTGAAATCTTTTCCTACATTTTTATCCTTCAAACGTACTTTTTGCCTCTGAATTTTGCTATGAATCCAATGATTATGGATAGACCTGTTGATCCCAGAGAGGGAGAAAACATTCGCAAAAATGAAATTGAGGAAGGGGAGTCTTTCGCGGACCCGGATTCCTTTCGTCCTGAGGATTTGCAAAAAGAGTTTAGCGATCTTATCGAGAGAAAATTTGGGGGCCGAGTGCAGGTGATGGCTGTCGATCCCAGCCAAATGCTTGGAGAAGATGATATTGATGAAAACCCTCAGCCTGCTGAAGAGATCTTAGAAAGCTTTCACTACAAACCAAAAGATATCAAAGTCCATCTCGACCGATTTGCCATTGGCCAGGACGAAGCCAAACGAGCTTTAGCGATTGCTGTTTGCGACCACTACAATCATTTGCGAAACCAACAAGTGAAGACTTCAGGGGATAGCCACTACCAAAAACAAAATGTTCTTATTTTAGGTCCCACCGGTGTTGGTAAAACCTATTTGGTAAAATTAATTTCGCAACTCATTGGTGTGCCCTTTGTTAAAGCCGATGCCACTCGCTTTAGTGAAGTGGGTTATATGGGTGCAAATGTTGACGACGTGATTCGCGACTTAGTCCAGGCTGCTGGCGGTCGTATTTCTCTTGCAGAGCAAGGTATTGTCTACGTTGATGAAGTCGATAAGCTGGCTTCGCAAAAATCGGAGCGAGGTCGGGACGTGAGCGGACGAGGGGTGCAATTCGGCTTTTTAAGGTTGCTGGAAAATGCTGACGTCGACTTAAATGCGAGTCATGATATTGCCTCTCAATTTAAAACTTTTATGTCTTTTCAGAGGAAGGGAAAAGCGGAAAAAGAAATTGTAAACACTAAAAATATTCTTTTTATTTTTAGTGGTGCTTTTCATGGCCTTGAAGATGTTATTGCTCACCGGATCGATAAGAAATCTATCGGCATTCATAAGCCCGCCAAAGATATAAAAAGGGATGAACTACTGGCGTCTGCGGAGGCTGAAGATTTAGTCCAATTTGGTTTTGAACATGAATTTGTCGGTAGGCTTCCCGTTCGCGTGGCCTGCCACAATTTGAGTGAAGAGGACCTTTTAAAAATCCTCAAACAATCGGAGCACTCCATTGTGAAGCAATACGTGGAATCCTTTGCCCTTTATGGAGTGGATTTAAAGTTTACTGAAGAGGCTCTGCGGGCACTGGCTCAAAAAGCCCATACACAAAAGACCGGCGCCAGGGCCCTCAATGCAGTCTTTGAGACTACCTTGCGGCCTTTCAAATTTGAGCTTCCCTCGACCTCTGTAACCTCTCTCGAGGTGACGGCGGAGTTGGTCGCTAATCCCGAGGGCTACCTACATCATCTGCTCAATAGCCTTTGATCGTCGTGGATTCGCTACTTAATTCCATTGTAAAATAGTCTTGATAGAAGATTCCACGCTACCTTTGTAGGTAGAGCCAAACAAATAAAAATGATTAAGAAGGTGGTAAAGGTTATAAGCCACCTTTCTTTTTTTAAAACCTTCGTGCAAGGGATAGCAATCGTTATAGTGCTTGTAAAATTCCTCGCTAAAACCACCAAAGAGCTCTGTGAAAGCCATATCAGCCTCGCGATCTCCATAGTAAACGGCGGGGTCAATGAGATAGCCCTGGTCATGCTTTCCGCACACAATGTTTCCGCTCCACAGGTCGCCATGCAAAAGGCAGGGTTGAGCTCCAAATGAGGAGAGTTCTTTTTTAATGAGAGCCTCTAAGGATTTAAGTGTTTTCTCGTTCAAGTCCCAGCCGTGTTGTTTTTTATTAAGGCCCAATTGAAATTCAATTCGGTTGTGCCAAAAAAAATCTCCCCAATCGAGTGAAGGGCCGCCCGTATTTTTTTGTGGTGAGGGACCTATAAAATTATCTTCGTAGAATCCAAAGGTGTTGCGGTGATAGCGGTGCATGTGGGCCAAACGCTCTGCCAAGTTATGCCAAAAGCTTAAGGTGGGGCGTTGGGTTTCAATATAATCGAGGATTAAAAAATGAGTGTTGGCCGCATAGACTTTGGGGACTATATCTACAGCCTTGTTGATCTCATCGAGGCCATGGGCCTCCTTGATAAAAGCATCAGTGCTTTCTCGTGAAGATTTTAAAAAATATCGGGATTTGCCACATTCAACAACGTAGCTCGGGTAGCTACAGCCTCCAGAGAGTGGTTCAAGGTTAGTGATCTTCTCTTCGAGTTGGTCTTCAATGATTTTTCGAAAAGAACTTTCTATGCTCATAACTCTTTTTTAATTTTCTTTAAAAATCCATCGCAGGCATCTTCAAGAATATCCAAAACTTCTTCAAAGCCATCAGGGCCACCATAGTAGGGATCTGGCACAGATGGGGCCTCAATACTTTCGCAAAAGTCAGTCATTTTGGCGATCTTTTCTCGGAAATGGCCTTTACGGTCTAAAGATACCAAATTGTTATAATTGCTTTCATCCATGGTAATGATGTAATCAAACTCTTCAAAATCCGCTTTGCGAAAGCCACGAGCAATACTGGTAATTTTATAGCCGCGGTCCTCGGCATGCTTTTGCATTCTCGGGTCAGCCTCTTCCCCTTCGTGATGAGCAGAGGTCCCGCAGGAATCGACAAAGACATGATCTTCGAGTTGTGCTTGGTGCAGGAGATGTTTCATCACGCCCTCGGCCGCGGGCGAGCGGCAAATGTTGCCAAGACAAACGAACAGAACTTTTTTCCTCATAAACTACTCCAGCAGTGGTGTTTGTTTTCTCATGTCCCAAAGCTTTTGGCTAATATAGGGGCGTCTCGAGTCTCCTGTGCAAACGAGCAATAATTTAGTGATTTTCAAATCGATAGAATCTGTAAAAAGTAAAATGAGCATCTCTTTGATGTAGTCGGTGTTGAGGGTAATATAATTGTCGGTACCCACCCCCAACTTCACGCCCTTTTTTTCCCACCAGGAGAATGGATGATCTTTATAGTCTTCAAATTGCCCTGTGAGTTTTTTGTTGGATGAGGGGAGAGCAATCACGGAAAGAGCCTTGTCGATCATACGATTGAGGATATCATGCTGGTAATGTTCAATTTCTCGTGCGACATGGAACTTGGTTTTTATGAAAACAGTGAATTCTTCATCACTGAGGGGCTCACCATTAAATAACTTTCCTTTAATATGGTCTTTTTTTCCAAAATCCATTTGGTCAATTTCTCGATATTCAAGAGAATGGACCTTGATGGGCAGGCCTTTACGGTTATTGCCCATGACTCTCTGAAAAATACTATGAAAATAGAAGTTGGGATTGATACCAAGACTGAGCCCATGCTCAATCGCATCAACGTGCCAAATATTCATGGCGTTGTCCACGGACTGGATACCTTGGCGTAGGGTACCCCAGGTTTCCCCATGGTGAGAGCGAATTTTAATTCCTTCCGATTGCAATTTTCGGAACCCTACTTTCATGACTTGAAAATGAGACTTACGAAAAAGATTAGATTCACTGCCTACGGTATCCACTTCAACAATGGATTTTCTGAGCTCAGGGTATTTTGCCAAAAGATCGCGCAACTGCTGGACCTGGTGATCAAAATCTTCCCGTTTATTTTTAAAGCGTTCCCCATCAAAAAAGTCTTCTTCTTTGCGAAAACATGGGGAAAGAATAAATTGAAAATCAGGATGATGTTTTTGAAATTCTTTGAGTCCAGTGTAAAGACCGAGCACAACATCCTCAGGAGTCACATTTTCGGTTCCAGGGATTTTTTCTGTCTCGCGGGTAGTGGCGCGCGAAAGTGAGAACTTGAGGCGAATGGCGCCGATATTATAATTGTCCCATAAACTTTCGGCGAGGTGGTAAGCGGCCTCTTCGTGGGCTTTGCGATCAACCAAAATTAATTTGGCCAATAATAGAATCTCTAAATAGCGGTTGAATTTTTCGCCCTCAGGTAAGCGAATCAGGCGATCCACATCTTCAACGTTGTTTATGGGTAGAGCCTTTTCTCCGTAAACAAGGGTGATTTGTTTTTCATAGCGATCTTTGTTGGGGCCTTCTAAAAGTTTCTTCAGGCGAGGATAAATAAATTCTGCTGTCAGTGAGCCCGTTAAATGAATATGCTCTTCTCGATAGCGCAAGGGAAAGTTTTTAAAGAAGCGATGGAAGGCTCTGCCTACGGGGTGATTTAAAAGAGGTTGGATATCTGACTCGGTGGTGCGGTATTCGTTGAGTAAGCGCAGAAAGTCTTCCACAGCTTTTTTGGTATCTGAGGGTAAGGTTTGTGCACCATTGAGCAGGGTCAGGGTATCCAACAAACTGAGGCCATTGGTTTCGCTGATGATATGGGTTAAACGAGCATAGAGCTTTTCATCTTGAGTTGCTGACATCTGATACTCTTAAGGATGGCAGAAAATGAAAAAAAAAGCCACAAGATTCGCCTTTTAGGGCTTTCTTGTGGCTTGTTGGAGTCTTCTGATCCGTTTTGAGTGAGATTAGAAGTATCGGCCCAGGGAAAACCCGCTCAACCACTGCCGTGCTAATTCCACACGAGGATTTTCCAAGGTGAATCGCTCTTTAAAAAAGTCAGAAATGATCAGCCTGTTGCTTTCCCAAAGCAGAACGTCAATCACCGTTCCCACATGACCGGAGTTAAAGTAGTAGGCCTGAGGCTCACCAAAGGCACCATGCAAGTCCACTTGCCGAGCCGTAGGCACATGATAGTCATCGCGGGAGATCACCATCTGTACCGTTTCGGTAGGAACCGAAGGGGCGAGATCCTGTGGGTCATAATTTAAGTGAAGGCGAAGCCAGGCTTCGTACTCAGCTTTGCTGTTAAAGCCCTCCTGTTGCATACGTTCTTGTCGAACTCTGGTGACGTCTTCTTGATCACTGTCGGCGAGAATACTAGGCACGTCGCCGCCGGCAACAATGAAAAAGCCCGCCGCCACTTGTGCTTGGGTTTGCATAGAAAAAGAACCAAGAATTCCGCCAAGACTGACCCCAAACAGACCCACTTTTTCTCCGTTGGTGTGTTCATAGTCATTGGCAAAAGCGAGAGAGGCTTTGAGCGCTGAAATCGTGCGATGGAAGGCCTTATCGTGGTCATCCACAGGTGGCGTGTTACCACTTTGGACTCCAGTAAAATCATTCATTATAATATAAGCTGCAATTTTCTCATCGCAAAAGGTGTTAGCCATGCGACGATCCAGCATGTTGATCCCGCCCATCGGTGGCAGCATGACGACCATGGGAACTGTGTCCCCCCCTAAGCGATTGGGATTGGGTAAATAAAGTCGCCCATCAACTTTCAATGGATCGGGCATTCCTGGGTAGTCAGTGGTCAGATCCAAATCGTAAATAAGACAACGGGCTGAACCCTTTGTGTCGAGAGCCATCTCGTCAATTTGGTAGTTAGTGATATATTGGAATTGATCGATGATTTGACCAATTTTTTCATCGCTAATGGGGTCCCTGGCCAAGCCCCATTGCGCCGTGAGTGTGATGATGACGAACCATCCTATTCGTTTCATAAATTCCCCCTATATGTTCCTGCCGTGGAATCTTTATGATAGGAGGCAAGTGCTTGAAAAATCTACATAAAACTAATGAAAAGCCCTAACAAGTTGTTTCATTTTCTTAAATCAGGCTCCAAGGGCGCTCTCATCTATTTGAGGGCGCGATCTATGATTTCAAACACATTATCTGATGGCGATGCGCTATGAATTCGACGCAACTCAGGCTCAATTTTTTTGCGGTAGGGCTCGGCTAAAGTTTTCCAGTTGTTGAAACAGGACGCCAGGCGGGATGCCAGCATGGGATTGCGACTATCGATATCTAAAATCTGGTCGGCAAGCCAAGCGTAGGAGTCCCCTTGCAAGCGGTGAAATTTTGGCCAGTTGAACTGAGCAAAGTAATAAAAAAGTGCAAAGACTTTATTGGGGTTGGTGGAGTCAAAGGCTGGGTCCTTGCAGACCTTTTTGATTTGCTCGAAGGTATCTTCACCTTGAGACATGGCGTGGACGGTCAGCCATTTATTAATGACCAAACTATCTTGTTTCCACTTGGCATAAAACACATCCATCGCCTTTTGGGCTTGAGGGGTGCTGGCGTGGGAAAGGCGGGTCAAAGCCGCCAGCGAGTCAGTCATATTGGATGATTTTTCAAATTGCTCTAAGAAGAAGGGGGCTCCAGCCTCTTCATCGTGGCGATACAAATAGGAAAGAAGAGTATTTTTAAAAGAGCGCAAGGCGATATCTTTAGAGCTATTGCCGAGGGTCTTTTGCGCCAGTGCAGAATATTGGTTCATAAGGGTCTCGTGAAGAGCATGACCTATGCTGTGAGTAAAATGAGTGTACGTCTTGTCAACAAGGGAAGGGTCAATCTCCTCTAGAAATTGTGCAAAATACTGCATGCTGGGTTTTTTAAGTAGGCAAGCGGTGAGGGCAGGATCTTCCAGTCCCAGCTCCACGGATTGACCGAAGGCATCCAAAAGGGCCTGGGGAAACTCAAGGTTTTCCCCTTCAGAGGCACGGCGATAATTGGTGAGCAAAGTTTTTAGAAAAAGCTTTTGTCCCGCCTCCCAGCGATTAAAACTATCGGTATCCCTTGTCATCATCAGGTAAAGATCATTGTCCGTTTGCTCAAAGTTCAATTTGACCGGTGCTGAAAACTCACGCAGAAGTGAAGGCACAGGCTTTTCATAAATTTCGCTCAATTCAAAACTTTGTGTGCTCTGATGCAATTCAAGAACCGTGGAAGATTTTTTGCGCCCTTTCTCGACAAATTCCAGAGAATGACCCTTTTCAGAAAGCAGACCCATCTTAATCGGGATGAGGTAGGCTTTATTGTCCTTACCTGTGGTTGGGTCCGTTGTCTTTTGCGTAAACTCTAATGTCAGTGTTTTTTTATTTTCATCATAGGATGAGTGTACGGATATTTCTGGAGTTCCGGCTTGGTCATACCACAGTTTGAACTGACTGAGATCTCTGCCAGAAACCACTTCCATGGCATGAACCCAATCGTCGGTCGTCACAGCTTGACCATCAAAAAGTTCAAAATATTTAGCCACTCCCTTTTTAAACATTTCATGGCCCAAGAGGGTGTGAAGCATGCGAATCACTTCGGCACCCTTTTCATAGACAGTGACAGTGTAAAAATTGTCGATAGCTATGTAAGAGGCCGGGCGGACTGGGTGAGCCATGGGGCCAGCGTCTTCGGGGAATTGTCTCGAGCGCAGTTGTGCAACATCTTCAATGCGCTTAACTGGACGGGAGTTCATGTCACTACTAAATTCTTGGTCGCGGAACACAGTTAGGCCTTCCTTGAGGCTCAATTGAAACCAGTCTCGGCAAGTCACGCGGTTTCCGGTCCAATTGTGAAAATATTCATGGCCAATCACCCTTTGGATACCTTGAAACTCTTCATCAGTCGCGGAATCACTATCGGCTAGCACATATTTAGAGTTAAAAATATTAAGGCCCTTGTTTTCCATGGCACCCATGTTGAAATCATCAACAGCCACAATGTTGTAAATGTCTAAATCATACTCCAGGCGATAGGTGTCTTCATCCCATTTCATAGACTGCTTTAAGCAGTCCATGGCATAGCGGGCTCGCTCCTTTTTACCTTTATCGACGTAAATTCTAAGATCCACTTTTCTTTTTGAAATCGTCTGGTAACTATCCTCGATCCAATCTAAATCGCCTGCGACCAGAGCAAATAAATAACAGGGTTTGGGGAAGGGGTCTTCCCAAACAGCCTGGTGGCGCCCGTCAGCGAGGTCAGTTTGTTCAATGAAGTTTCCATTGGAAAGCAGAACAGGACATTTGTTTTTGTCAGCCACAATTCGAGTGCGATAGATGGAAAGCACATCGGGACGGTCTAAAAAATATGTGGTATTGCGAAAGCCTTGGGCCTCCATCTGTGTGCAAAAGACAGTTTTCGTTTTATAAAGGCCACTAAAGGCTTTGTTATTTTGCGGTTGAATGCGGACCTTTGTGGTTAACATCATGTCACTGCTGAGATTTGTAAGAGTTAAGCCTTTTGCAGAGACCTGATAGTGTCCTGGCTTTACGGACTCGCCATCGATTTCGAGTTCTAATAATTCGAGATTGTTACCATTCAAGAAAAGCTCGTCAACATGCTCCGCTAAGGGGTTGCGTTTCAAATGCATGGTCGCCGTCACAATGGTTTCTTCTTCGTGAAGGTCAAAATTCAATTCAATATTGGGAATTAAAAAAGAGGGTGGTTTGTAGTCTTTTAAATAAATGGTTTGGGGATTGTCAGACATAAGTTATTCCTTGGCTTTTTCAGAACTTGTTTTCGGTTGGGTTTTTGAGTTCGTGGCCTTCTTTTTATTGCCATCGCGAAAATTTTCAAATTTATCCAAGCGTTTTTGAAAATTAGCCGGAGGATGAGCTTGGAAGCTCAAAGGGTAGTGCACGTTTAGGGGTTTCGAGTTGGGGGGCTCGGGGAAATTCCAGTTTTTGAGGCTACTGAGAATGCAGCTTTGTAATTCCTGATCTTTTAAAGTGGTTTTTTTTGCATTGATGGCCGGATTTTCAACAGCGCCACCGGCGATGATATCAAAATCGAGACTGACAGTGCCTTGGAGTTCTTTTTCTGACTTTTGCAACCTCTCTGAATAGCAGTTTCGAATTTCGTTATGATGTTCGACAAAGGTGGCTCGAATCCCTTCTTTGTCGATATTGGCATTGTTCTTATTTGGACTGGTACAAGCTGCTGTGATGGCTAAAGCACCAAAAAGAAGATATTGGTTGCGAATTGACATAGACCCTCCCGCGTGTCGCTAAAGTAGGTGGAATTGAGCCGCTCTTCAAGAAATATTGTAATTTTGCTAAGTCGAGGTATGATGACCCCATGAAATGGGAAAAATATTCTGGCCTCGACTACCTTTGCCAAACCGCTGACAACTCGCGCAGTTGTATTGTCATGTTTCATGGCTATGGTGCCGACGCCAATGACTTGGCCAGCCTCACCTCTCTGTTTTCGTTTGATCAGGACGTGGATTGGTTCTTTCCCCAGGGTGTGTTGCAGGTTCCCATAAGTCCAATGATGTCCGGCAGGGCGTGGTTTGAAATTAGGGTTGGAGATTTAGACCCTTTGGTCAAAGGGGAGGTTCCTGATCTGCCTTTAGATCCGCAAACCCTAAAGACTCTGCAATCAGTGACAGATTTCCTTAATCACCTCGGCACTCTCTATGAAAATGTGATGATTGGAGGTTTTAGTCAGGGGGGTATTTTAACCAGCCACGCCTTCTACCGTTTGAATTTTTCTCCTCGGGCCTTAGTGCTATTATCGAGCTTTCTGATTTCTCCTTCAAGCTTTCCAACCCTTCCCGAAGCCCTAAAAGTTCCTTTTTTTCAGAGCCATGGCCAGGGGGATCCTGTGCTTTCTATTAAAGGGGCGCAAAAACTTTTTGCCAAATTGAAAGGCCTTGGCCTCCCTGGAACTTGGGTGGATTTTCATGGGGGGCACGAAATTCCCATGATTGTGATCAGTTCTTTACAAAAATTTTTAAATCAACACTTGAGCTAGCGAGGATCTGGCGACCTCTCCCGATGTTTTTCCAGTTGAAGCCTTAAGGTTTCGGGAATGGTGATTTTTTTCATTTTCGATTTTTCAACGCAAACGTGAGTGGTGGTCACTTGGCAGTGCTCTTGTCCCTCTTGTTCAATTGTAAAGCGCAATTGAAAGGAATGCTCAGAAATCGATGGGACGACCACTTGGATGTCATAGGTTTCAAGGGGAAGCAAGGGGCGAGTAAAGTTTGTGGTTAGACCACGGATGGGCGTGATCACCTCTGGATTTAAAAACCAAGCGGTGAGATCGATACCCATAGAGGCTAAGAAGTCTTCGTAGGCATGGTGAACCTTATTGTAGACGACGCCAAAAAAGGCGATTCCTGCTGGGTCCGCTTCTTCAAAGTGCACTCGAAATTGGCTGCGAAAGGCCATAGTAACCTCCAGGAGATCTTGTGCCATGGCCGGAGGGGCCATAAAAGGAAATACCGAGAAATATCTACTTTTTGCAAAGCGTTATTGGGTTCGCTAGCGTTTTGCTTACCCCTATTCTCTGCTAGAAAAGGGTGGCGAGAACTCTATGAATATCAAATATTATAGCGAAAAAGATTTCCCCAGCTATTTGCCTAAGCTCAACAACCTTTATGACGATTTGTTTGAAGGTGGTAAAGGCTTCCGCTCTTTGCTCACGCAAAAGGTGGCGCGCCCGCTGGGTGTCGACGAGAAAACTCTCAGGCTTCTTTGTCAAACCATAGAGTTCATTCACAATGCTTCGCTCTTACATGATGATCTCATTGATCGCTCTTCTTTGCGGCGAGGCAAAACTACGGCTTGGCTAAAATACACCCCAGAGTATGCGGTTCTTGCTGGAGATTATTTATTGGCCCGAGTGATGACCAATCTTTCCTCCCACGGCAATATTGAACTGGTTCAGTTCACTAGCCAGACCATTTCGGAACTTCTTGAAGGCGAGTGGATACAGGATTCTCTTGTCGGCGATTTTCACTTAAGTTTTGAAAAGCTGACAGAGGTGCATGGGTTAAAAACAGCCTCCTTGTTCCGCTGGTGTTTGTTTGCCCCTTTCATTGCGACTCATAAAAACTCTGAAGAGATATCAGCACTGGTGTTGGAGCTGGGTACAATTTTGGGAATTCTTTTTCAGCGCAGTGATGATCTTCTTGATTATGATGTTCGCAACCAAGAGGGTAAAGCTATTTTGGGTGATTTGAAATCAGGATACCTTAACTCCTTTGGTGCTTTTTTCTGTTCTGGTATAGACGGTGAAATTCGAGAAAAATTGCGTAAGGTAGAGAGTCTAGAGGAGTTATATCGCTGTATCGGTGAGCCCTATTTTTGGCAGAAAGTAAAAGAGTTTGATACCATGAACCAAGAACTGATTGAACTCTACGATCATAAGCTAACCTCTTTGCAAAGCCGGCTTGCTGGGACGGAAAAAGCTATGATCGCTGACCTTCAACATTTGCCTGAGATTCTATACTGGCGCCGCAAGCCCAAGTCTAAGGGAGACACCCATTGAGTGATCTCATCACAGTCTCAAAGG
>JAGQZY010000037.1 GCA_020435205.1 Bdellovibrionales bacterium
AATCAAGGGCGGGATGACAAACTTTAAAATCACCTGCCATGATTTAAAAAAGACCCGGCTATGGTAAAAAATTTGCTGCCGAGTGAATACCAACTGCCTTTCCTTTTCATTGGTAAATGAAAACAAAAACCAAATAAAGACGAGAGCCATAGCGGGCATAGCGAACTGAATGTAAACGATTTCAAGGCTATTGAGCCACCCTTGGCCCCACCATCCCTGCCAGTTGTCTTTGTTCATTTCCAAATAAAAGCCAAGATCAACAATGAAAGCTAATACTAGGGGTGAGACCAGAGATGAAGCCACCTGGAGGCGATGAAAATCTTTACTTAACTTTTGAAAAGTTCTCAGCAAAATGACAGAAAGATAAATTAACATGACAAAAAAACTAGAGAAAAACAAAAGACAATAATAATTCCCAAAATCCCCGTATGATAACCACCGCGGCAACACTTCAAAAATCCATGACATTCCAAAGGGAGACTCATTGACTTCACTCAGCATAGGAATCGCCATGGTTCCCGTGAGCAAGGAGCAGGCCATCACCTGCAAGACCACTTGCACCGAGAGTTGGACAGGATCCACGATTTTGCGATTAAACACCGAAAAACGATAAATACCGAGGGTGATCACCAACAACAATAGCGAATGACCCAAAGCTTCAAGAAAAGCGGAGGCTCGCAGAGAGTTAAAATCGGGGTAAAAAAGGCCCTTAATAGCCTCCATGTTAGTGACATAAAACAATCGCTTCAAAAAAATGAGAAGCAAGAGGGCAAACACAAAAGGTAATAGTTTTTCTGTAAACTGCCTTTGCCAAAAAGGACTTTGTAAACGCGCCATCCCGTAAATAAAAACGAGAGACACTAAAATCGCAAGCAGTCGATGATAAAAATGGGGCTGGAAGGCTTCGTGAGGAGAGGGATGAAACCAATCACTCGCCATCGCCAAATAATGATAGGCATACACCAGAGACTCTGTACTGATGTGGATCAGAAAAGTAAGCAGCAAAAAAAGAAGTAAAGTTTGTAAAAAGATAAATACGCGGGCACTTTGAAACTGAAAGCGGCTGACCCCTTCCGCCCGCTTAAGAGCGTAAAGTCTGCGCAAGCTCGAACCTCGCAAGACTCTAGCCAGGGAAACTTCAGCTAAAATCAATGGCAACCCCACCAGATGCAACATAATAAAAAGGAGCAAAAGAAAAGCTCCACCTCCATTCTCTAAAACTAAATGAGGCAGGCGCCATAGGTTGATGACAATGCTGAAGGCCAGTAGGACCGAAAAGAAGCCCCATACACGCATGAGATTAACCCCGACTTTTCATTACAAAAATACGAATAGGGATTCCTTCGAGCCCCCATCGCTCTTTAATTCGCTTAATCAAAAAGCGCCTATAGGCATTATCCACGCCATCGGGGTGATTGGCAAAGGCAATAAAGCTAGGTGGCGATTGCCGAGTTTGTGTCAAATAATAAAACTTAACATCTTTAAATCCCCATACTGGGGCTGGCGCCTTGCGAATAACATCCATAAAAAATTCATTGAGCTCATTAGTAGAAATGCGAACAGAAAGCTTGCTGCGAACCTCTTCAACTTTAGCAAAAAGATCCTTGATACCTTTACCCGTTTTTGCACTAATAAAACAGAGGGGAATATCAGTATAAAAATGAAATTCGCGGGCAATTTTCTCCCTAGTTGTTTTGCGAAACTCTTCAATTTGATCTTCACCCAGATCTAACTTGTTTACCACCAAGATAACTGCTTTTTGCGCATCTGTGATCTGTTGTAATATTTTAGTATCCTGATCACTCGGGCCTTGGACTCCATCGATCATCAGCAGTACTAAGTCTGATCTTTCAATAGAATCTTGAGTTTTAAAAGCTGAAATGGCCTCGATATGGTCAGTGCGCTTGGCTCGGCTGCGAAGACCTGCCGTATCAATCAGCCGATAATCCTGCCCATTGTACTGAAAGGCGAAGTCCACGGCATCGACAGTGGTCCCTGCCTTTGACGACACCAACATCTTTTTTTCACCAAGCAATTTATTGGTTAACGAGCTTTTACCCACATTGGGCTTACCCACAATAGAAAACACAAAGCCCGTTTTTTCAGTGACAACCCTCTCGCCAAGCCTTTCGTGAATCCATTCCAAAACTTGATCCATCCCTAAGCGAGCCTCTACCGAACAGCTGACCAAGGGAACACCAAATTCGTAAAATTCACCACCAGCAATATCCAGTTCATGGCTTTTATCCACTTTATTGACGACCAAGAGAAAAGGCTTTCCACTCTCTTTGGCGATACGAACCATCTCCCGGTCTTCTGGGCAAAGGCCACTTTTGTAGTCCATGACCAATAGCAAGTAATCGACAGATTTTAAAAAATCGATCACATGCTCGCGAATGTTTTGCGAAATCTCATCGAGGGCATCGGTGATCCCACCCGTATCAACCACTTGATAGGTTTTCCCCCAAAGCTCGGCTTCCTCATAGATAAGATCGCGAGTCACTCCGGGTTGATTTTTCACCACAGAACGCCTTTCTTCGACCAAGTAGTTAAAAAGGGAGGATTTTCCAACATTGGGTCGACCAATGATAGCAAAAATAGGGTTAGCGCCGACGGTCATCGTAACCAAGCTCCTTCATTATATTGCTATCCTTTTGCCAATTCTTTTTATAAGCCACATGCAATCCCAAAAAAACTTTTTCGCCCAAAAACTTTTCGATTTGCTCTCTGGCTTTCTTGCCAATCTCCTTCAGCTGGGATCCTTTTTTTCCAATAACAATCGCTTTGTGGTTTTCTTTTTCCACCAAAATATTGGCTTCGATCCTAAGGATATGCTGATCATGTTTAAAGGATTTAATAATGACACCTAGACCGAATGGGATCTCTTGCTGTAAAAGCTCAAAGCAGGCTTCCCGAATAAATTCGGCAACAATATCTCTGGTTTTGTCCAAAGAAATCATATCAGGGTCATAGAGAGGCTGTGGGGATTCTGGAAGTTGCTCTGCAAGAGTTGATAAAATTGTCTCAAGATTTTCTTTTTTGTTTTCACCTTTAATAGAAAAATCAAAGACTAAAGAGTCTCGGGGATCTAGCGATTCTCTAAATTCTGTGACATAGGGACTGAGAGGAAGATCGGCTTTAGTAAATAGATAGGCTAAAGGTTTTTTTGACTTCTTGGCTTTAGCGAGTGCTTGTTGGAAGGCCAAGGATTCTAACTGATCACAAGCAATCACAATCAACAAAATATCACTGTTTTCTATCACCCGATCAAACTCTTTTGCTAAAAAGTCAAATATTCCCTTTTTAGGGTTCACAAATCCAGGCGCATCCCAGAAAATTAATTGGTAGTCATCGGTGGTGCAAATTCCCGATAACGACTGGCGGGTGGTTTGTGGCTTTGGCGAAACGATACTGATTTTATCCTGCAAAATTTCATTGAACAGACTGCTTTTACCTACATTAGGAAGACCTAAAATACCTACAAAACCACAATTCATGGGATCGCCTTTTCTAGAGCCACTCGGGCTGCATCTTGGGCTGCAGACTTTTTACTATTGCCCTCACCTTGGCCCCACATTTCCTCATTCACCCACACTTCTACCTGAAACACTCGAGCATGGTCAGGACCAGTTTGGGAGACCACTTTATAGTACGGAGTTTGTTTAAACTTTTCCTGCACCCACTCTTGAAAACGAGTTTTATAATCTTTTTCAAAGTCATGGGAAGAAAACCCAACCTCCAAGACGTAAGCAAAAGCCTCTTCTAACCAATCAAAAGCCGCTTGAAAACCACGATCAAAATAAATCGCACCCACAATGGCTTCAAAAGCCGACGCCACGATGCGAGGATTCTCTTGCAAGTTATTTTGCTTTTCAGCTTCCCCAAGTAAGATAAAACTTGGAATGTAGTAAAGCCTCGCTATACGATACAAACGATCTTCATTAACAAGACTGGCTCGCTTCCGAGAAAGACTTCCTTCTTTATCCTCTTGATACCTTTGCATAAGAAGATCACTGATCACTACATCCAAAACCGCATCCCCTAAAAACTCCAGTTTCTCATTGTCATCCCAACCTGGGTTTTCTTTGGAAAAGCTTTTATGGCAAAGGGCCGTCTTAAGAAGTTCAGGGTTCTTTGCCTGGTAGCGTAGCTTTTCTTGAAACAGTTCCAAATCAACGGCCATTGAGCTCACCTCGCAAATATCCCTGAAGTCGATCTTGGCTTCCTCTTTCGTATCCTAAAATTTTCACTTCCACTTCATCACCAGGGTTAAGCAATTCCGTATTTTCTAAAAAAATGTCCCAATAGTCTCGACTGAGGCCGCGAGCCCCCCCATTGTTATTTTTAAGTAAAATGACTTTTTTTAACTCACCCACCTGTTGACTGGCTAAAAACTGGTGCCGTTCAAAGCTCAGATCCCGAAGGATTTTGGAGCGGCGCTTGCGCTCTCTCACCGGCACCACATCTTTGGAAAGAGCCGCACGGGTGCCTTTGCGTTCACTATATGGGAAAACATGAATACGAGTCCAAGGCCATCTCTTTAAATTATTATAGGTTTCTAAAAAAAGCTCTTCGGTTTCCCCTGGAAAGCCCACGATAACGTCCATTCCTACATAGGCCTTGGGTAGGGTTTCATCGATCCATTGCAAAGCTCTTTCTACATCCACTGCTGAATATTTTCTCTTCATAGCTTGCAAAATGTCTGTAGACCCACTTTGTAAACTGATATGAAAATGCGGGCAAAGACGTGGATTTTTGAACAAGTCCATAAGCTTATCCGTCAATTCAATGGGCTCAAGACTCGTTAGGCGGACTCGGGGAATTTTTGTGTTTTGCAAAACCTGCTCAACGAGGTCATCAAGGTAGTAAGGACCACCAAAACTCTCCTCGTCACAGTAGTCACCAATGTGGACACCGGTGAGCACAACCTCGCGCACTCCCTGTTCATCGAGGCTGCGGATTTTTTTTAAAAGGCTATCAATGGGAAGGCTGCGCGAGGTCCCTCGAGCGTAAGGAATAATGCAAAAGGTGCAAAAACTATTACACCCATCTTGAATCTTTAAAAAGGAACGGGTATGACTCTGCTCTTCGCCACCACCTTCACCTAGACTTTCATTGCGAAAAATATTAGAGCGAAAAACCTTTTGCTCAATTTCTCCTAAAAAATATTTACGCAGAATAGATTCAAGTTCCCCTTTATGTGAGTTAGCCACCACCAAATCAATCCCAGGGAGATCATCTATGAGGTCACCGTCGACTTGGGCACTACAACCTGTCATCACCACTGTGGCCAGAGGATTTTTAGCTTTGATTTTTCGGGCTTGGCGAATGGCCTCACGAGTAGCCTCCGCAGTCACTGCGCAGGAATTTAAAATGTGTACGCTGGCCTCTTTACTATTTGTAACAAAACCCTGCGCCTGCAATCGCTTTTGCAAAAGACCCGTATCGTAGGTGTTCACTTTGCAACCAAAAGTATGGAGCTGGACGTGTGACGAACTCATAGGATCCAGCCTCCACCCATGAGCCTATGGCCTTTGTAAAAGACTGCGGCTTGGCCAGGAGTCACCGCTCGTTGCTCATTTACAAATTCCACTCGATATCGACCATCTTCCAAGGGAATCAAATGAGCGTCAGCCCCCTTTTGTGAGTAACGGATTTTTACTTGGTAAATTTCATCCTTCATTTCATCGAGCCAATGACAGTCAGCGATCTCCATAGCTTTAGAGTAAAGATCCTTTTCTTCTCCCACCCAAACATCACCCGTTTCGACATCCACTTTGATGACATAAAGGGGGCGATCCGAAGAGATGCCAAGACCTTTACGTTGACCATAGGTGAAATAGTGAATACCTTCATGATCTCCTAAAACTTCACCCTCAGGATAGCGACGAATCTTACCTTTTTTTGCAGCCAGTTGCGGGTAGTTTTTGTCGATGAATGCTCCATAGCCTGAATTATCTATAAAACAAATTCCAGTAGAATCTTTTTTCTTAGCCACAATGAGGTCGTTCTTTTCAGCATACTCACGCACTTCTTTTTTAGTCATTCCACCCACAGGAAAAAGCAAACGATCAATGATGGATGGCTCGATAGTAAAGAGAAAATAGGTTTGATCTTTCCAGCTGTCAGCAGAGGTGACAATACCCCAGCGCCCACTTTCCCCTCTTTCAATATGAGCGTAATGGCCAGTGGCTAAATAGTCACAACCCAATTCTTTCATCTTAAAAATCAAGTGGTCAAACTTCAAATAGGTATTGCAGTTCACACAAGGCAAGGGTGTTTTACCACCCATATAGGATTGAACAAATGGATCAATCACCTGGGATTTAAATTCTGATTCGCAATTAAGAACATAAAAAGGAATATCTAAGCGATCCGCAACCGCACGGGCATCATCGACATCTTCACTAGAGCAACAAGTCCCCATGCCTTCTTCAATATTGCACTCGCTATAGTCCCAGACCTGCATAGTCACGCCAATGACTTCATAGCCCTGCTCAACCAAAAGAGCCGCAGCGACCGAGGAGTCCACTCCTCCGCTCATTGCCACTAGAACTCTGCCTTTAGATGCCACGTCTCACCTCTCCGCTGGGCTGCAAGTTTCTCAGGTGGGAGACAACTTCTACTAAATTCCTGACAAAGTCATTGATTTGCTGGTCCGTTGTCATTTTTCCGATAGTGATCCGCAAAGAGGATTGGGCTTTGGCCCGAGGAATACCCATCGCTAACAAAACCGGACTTGGCTCAGGGTTTCCTGAACTGCAAGCCGCCCCCGTTCCCACTGAAAAACCGCGAATATCCAAATTCATCATCATGGCCTCACCACTCACCCCGGCAATGCAAAGTGAGGTCGTATTGGGCAAGCGCTTTTGGTTTTGAGCGAAAATCTCCACGCCCTCAATTTTTTCAACAAGTTGAGCTTCAAGAGAGTCTCGCAGACCTTTCATTTGCTCATAAAGTTGATCGGTCTTTAATTGTGCTATGGACCACGCTAAAGAAGCCACCGCTAGCACATTTTCCGTACCGGCTCGACGATGGCGCTCCTGAGCACCGCCAAGAATCTGTGGCTCCAGAGGCGTTCCTTTATTGCAAAAAAGAAGGCCACAACCCTTAAGAGCATAAACCTTATGGCCAGAAAAGCTGGCTAAATCCACGCCGAGATCTTTTAGGCGAAAATTAATTTTGCCAAGAGCCTGCACACAATCACTATGGAAATAAGCACCCACACTGTGAGCTATCGACACCATTTCTTTAATGGGCGCCAAAACACCGACTTCGTTATTAGCAAGCATCACCGAAACCAAGGCCACTCGCTCATCGATAATTTGTTTATAAAAATTGAGATCATATTGCCCAAAGCGATCGACTGGGATTGTGACCACTTCATAGCCTATTTTTTGCAAATACTCTTTTTGTGCCATCACACTGGGATGCTCAATCGCTCCGAAAATCACTTTGTCTTTATGGGGATGAATGGATTTGAGCGCTGCCAAACTGCCTTTGATGGCCAGGTTATTGGATTCGCTGCCGCCACTGGTAAAAATGAGCTCCAAAGGATGACAGTTCAAGAACTCCGCAAGGGTTCTGCGCGAATCGCGAAGTATTTTTTTAGGACCTCGACCATGCTGATGAATGGAGCTAGGGTTACCCCACTGCCCCAGCCATTGATCGAGTACTTCGCGCAAGCCAGGGTCCGGCGGAGTGGTGGCATTAAAATCCATGTAAATATTGCCTTGTGTCATCGGTCGTAACCTAGCATTTGGTCGAGAGAGGGTCAATAAACTGCCTCTTAGACTCTGAAAATCCTAAGCTTTTTTCAGGGATTGCCGATAAAAAACCAATGGAATTTAAGAAAGAACCCTGGTTTTCCCATTTCTCGTTGAGTGCAAAGGATTTTGAAGCCTTTCCGGGTGGCGGCGACGCCCTGGCATGGGCCCTGCAAATCGGCCTCATTGACGAGAATGAATACTGTGAATGGGCGAGTGATCACTACAACTTACCCATTATTAAGCCCGAGTTCTTTAAAATGGCCACTGATACCACCCTCCCTAAAAAATATGAGCACTATTTTTCATGGAATGCGCACTGTTACCCCGTTTACCAATGGGAAGACGTGCTCTATGTGGTTTGTTTGAAACCCTTGCCACTGCAAGAGGATGGCAAGATTTGCTACATCATCGCCCCCTTTCACGCTATGGCGGAGGCATTCCCCCAGAATGAAACCTCTAGCGAAGTCGCCTCTTCAGAGACAAACTCTGAAAGCCTTGAAGATGTGGGATTTGTGATGGTGGACTCCCCTGCCGAAACTCATGAGAGCCAAGCAGAGGAAGTTCCAACACCTCCGCCGGTTCCTGATTTGGATTTTGCGAACATTGGTTTGGGTGGCGACTTGAAAGCCACTGTCCCCACTGTTGAAGCAAAGCCTAAAGCTAAACATGCTGAAGATATGCCTCCTCCACCCAGTGTCGATTTTTCTGGATTGTCCTTTGGTGAAGATGCCGAGAACATCAATGAGCCCGCTTCTGGATCTGCAGAATTGATTTCTGAAGAGGTTATTGTTGTTCAAGAACATCACAGGGAAGGTGAAGACTTTGACCCTTTAGAAAACACACCAACTCCTACTTTTGGACAGCACCTTCCCCCTGATGAAGTGGACGAAAAAACAGAAAAAATTAAAAAACAAGATATTGTCCGTAGTGCCCAAAGTGAGAATGCAGAGCAAACCCAAACCGGTACTCCCAAGATGGGACTGCTCGATATGTCATTAACTGATGTCAATTTAGATGACCGCGAAACAGTGACAGAAAAAAATCCTGATATCCTCAGAGAGTTTGATGATGATGCTACCCCTCCCCCCATCGGAGTGGGCGCTTCGATGCCGCCACCTCCTAGTCAATCCATGCCTCTAAACTTTGGAGAGGAAACAGACATTACCAATCGCAAACTGGTGGCACCAGAACCCGAGGGAGATGTCCCCTCTGAAAACCTGATCACTATCGACCAAATGGCAGCTGCAAAGGATCCTGAGTACAGCACAAGCACAAAAGAAATCATGACTTACACTTTCAATCACTTGAAGGCCGATTATGAAAAATTAATGTGGATTGAGATCTCTGAGGAAGGCGACTACTACCCTCGCTTTATCTATGGCCCCTGGAAAATGTCCTTAAAATCTTGGATCACCCCAGTTAATATAAGAAAACCGAACATGTTTAGGATTGCCCATCAATCTCATCTTCCCTTTCATGGAAAGATCTCAGTCAATGACATCAACTTGAGCTATTTTGCCCATTGGAACAATGGGATCAAACCCACCCATGCCACCGTGTACCCAGTTGTACTCAACAAAAAAGTCCATGGCTTTATTGTGGGATTTGATAAGGGGCCCGTCTTCGATTTGATCAGCACTCTGACCAAGATCAGCCACCTGATGACTCTCAGTCAAACAGCTCTAGAAAACCTCAGCCGCCGCAAGGCCGCCTAAGTTTATATTCTCAAGGAATTCTATAAAAGCACTTGGACGGATTATAGCTGCAGCAGGGTGTATTTGCGCAAGCTTGGGTCCTCAACAAGGTCAATGCGAATTTTCATCTTGTCCCAGTCTAGGGGCAACTCAGACTCCTGGAGCCTTTCTGGCCACTCGATAAAAATGATGCCGCTCTCTTTTTCAAAAAGATCCCAAAAGCCCACACTTTCGAGCTCCTCTGGAGTTTCTAGTCGGTAAAGATCGACATGGTAAACGGTTATGGATTCAGTGGAGTATTCGTTGATCACAGAAAAGGTTGGTGAGGCAGTGGTGTCCCCCCCCAAGCATTGCACAAAAGACTGAACCAAGCGGGTTTTCCCAGCACCCAATTCACCACTGAGTAAAACAATTTGCCGGCTCGAACAGTCAGAAAGGAGGGATAGACACCACTTATCAAGCTGTTCAAGACCTAAAATTTGCATTTAATTCAGTTTCTTTTCTAGGAAATTGGCCATCTCTTCTGCAAACTGACCAATCTTTCTTTTGTCGGGACCTTCCACGAGAACGCGAGCAAGGTTCTCAGTGCCTGAATAACGAACTAGGATGCGACCTTCCCCTTTGA
Source organism: Bdellovibrionales bacterium (assembly GCA_020435205.1). Taxonomy (GTDB): domain Bacteria; phylum Bdellovibrionota; class Bdellovibrionia; order Bdellovibrionales; family JAGQZY01; genus JAGQZY01. The sequence goes on from JAGQZY010000037.1 coordinate 10,089, forward strand.
GTTGTTTTTCGATTTTTTGTTTGAGTTCAGGATAGCCCTCAAGGGAAGTGAGTTCCTTTTTATCTTTAACTTTAGTGTTCACCAAAATTTGTGGAACATCTTTCATCACATCATTAAGGACACTCAGCTTTTGCCCCTTAGCCTTCATAACTCCCAAGGTGTTGAGAGCGGCAACACAACCATCACCCGTGGTGGAGTGTTCGAGGAAAATGATGTGGCCCGATTGCTCGCCACCAAGACTATAACCATATTTACGCATCTCTTCGACCACGTATTTGTCACCCACTTGGGTGCGCACCACTTGAATGCCATTGTCATTCATTAACTTATCAAGGCCAAAGTTACTCATGTGAGTTGCGACAATGGTATTCTTAGGAAGCTTGCCTGCCTCTTTAAGATAAAGAGCCGAAATGGCAAGAATGTGATCTCCATTGACCAGCCTTCCCTTTTCATCGGCCATCATCACACGGTCAGCATCACCATCTAGGGAAACACCCACATCCGCGCGATATCTTAAAACGGCTTCAGCCATCTTTGCTGGATAAAGAGCTCCAGCCTTATCATTCACATTAAAACCATTGGGCTGGTTACCAAGAACGATCACTTCGGCACCCAGCTCTTCAAAAACGGCAGGCGCCACTTTATAGGCAGCACCATTGGCACAGTCCAAAACAACCCGCATACCCTCTAAGGTAAATTGCAAAGGAAAGGTGTTTTTAATGTCTACAATGTATCTTCCTGCAGCATCATCAATGCGCTTGGTGCGACCAAGTTCTCCACCTTCAGCGAGAAAGTTTTCGAGATTGGTATCTAATACTAAGCGTTCAATTTCATCTTCCATTTCAGAAGAAATCTTAAAGCCATCAGCACCAAAAATCTTAATGCCGTTATCATGAAAGGGGTTATGAGAAGCAGAGATTACAATACCGGCATCAGCACGCATGTTTCTCGCCAAAAAGCCAATACCTGGAGTCGGCAGCGGCCCCACGAGCTGTACGTGCACACCCATAGAATTAAGACCACTGGTCAACGCCTGCTCAACCATATAGCCAGAAAGCCTTGTGTCTTTACCTATCACCACCTTTGGGTGTTGATTGCGGGGAGGGTCTTTGCGGATAATATACCCCAAAGCCTGACCCACCTTTAAAATGATCTCGGGGGTCATCGGATAGGTATTAGCCGTTGCTCGAATTCCATCAGTACCAAAAAGGCGTTTTCCCATGGGCATTTCTCCTTTCCCTCCTTTTCTCAGTTAAGAGAAGAGGAATCAAGCTCTAGGCTGTGACGGGGTCTCCCATAGTGTCCGTAATAGAAGAGGAATCCTCAGCCTCCTCTTCTTCTTTAGCCTTTTTATCAGCTTCTTCTTTGGCAAGCTTCTGCTCTTCAGCCATGGCTTCGTCCATCTCGGAGTGGCGCTTACGAACATCATCAATGGTGCCACCACGAACAATAATATCCACGTCTTCACCATCAATGGTTTCAAACTCCAACAAAGCTTTAGAAATCGCATGGAGCTGATCCATATGCTCTTGTAAAATTCGCTTGGCTTTATTGTAGCCTTCCATAACGATACGATGGACTTCATCATCAATTTCTGTGGCTTTGGAGTCAGAATACTCCTTACGGTTCTGTGACTGCATACCAAGAAAGACAGGTCCTTCATTTTTTTCGTAAGCGAGTGGCCCAAGCTTTTCGCTCATCCCCCACTCACAAACCATTTTACGAGCCACGTCTGTCGCCCGCTCAATATCGTTACCAGCCCCGGTCGTATAGTCTTCAAAGATAATCTCTTCAGCGATACGCCCACCAAAAAGCATGGCAATCATATTTTCCGCATTCTTTTTAGAAAGATTCAGTCGATCTTGCTCTGGAAGGAACTGGGTGAGTCCCAAAGCCATACCGCGGGGAATGATAGTCACCTTATGAATGGGATCAGTGCCTTTAAGCATTTTACCAACAAGCGCGTGCCCAGCCTCATGATAGGCTGTGATTTTTTTATCCTCTTCGCTGATCGCCATGGACTTTCTTTCTGAGCCCATGATGACTTTATCTTTGGCGTAATCAAAATCTTTCATGGAAACTTTAGAGCGATTGTTACGAGCTGCATTCAGGGCTGCTTCATTCACTAGGTTAGCGAGATCGGCTCCTGAAAAGCCAGGAGTTCCACGGGCAACCTTACCCAGTTTTACATCACTCGCCAATGGCACCTTTTTAGCGTGAACCTGTAAGATCTTTTCACGTCCACCGAGATCGGGTTTATTGACCACCACACGACGGTCAAAACGCCCTGGTCTTAAAAGAGCAGGATCCAAAACGTCGGGTCTGTTGGTCGCAGCGATAATGATCACGCCGTCATTACTTTCAAAACCATCCATCTCAACTAGCATTTGGTTGAGGGTCTGTTCACGTTCGTCATGACCGCCGCCCATACCAGCGCCGCGATGGCGACCAACGGCATCAATCTCGTCGATAAAAATCAGACATGGAGCATTTCTTTTACCCTGTTCAAAAAGGTCACGCACACGGCTGGCTCCAACACCAACAAACATTTCAACAAAGTCAGAGCCAGAAATTGTAAAGAAGGGAACACCCGCTTCACCAGCCACAGCTCGAGCTAATAAGGTTTTACCCGTGCCCGGAGGACCAACGAGTAAAACTCCTTTAGGAATTTTACCACCCAGGCGAGTGTACTTTTTAGGCTCTTTTAAAAAGTCGACAACTTCCTTGAGTTCTTCTTTGGCTTCATTCACTCCAGCCACATCAAGAAAGGTCACTTTATTTTTATTTTCCGTCAAAAGCTTAGCGCGGGATTTACCAAAGGACATGGCCTTGCCACCACCCACTTGCAACTGACGCATAAGAAATAAAAATAATCCGAAGATCAATAGCAGTGGCAACCAATTGATCAAAATGGCCATAAGAAAAGAGTTTTCATGGCTGGACTCATACTTTGGGGTGATGCCATTTTGCTCAAGCAAACGGCTCCCCTGCTCGCCAATGTTACCAGTGATAACGAACTCTTTACCTTTGAACTCTTTCGCGTATTCTTCTTTGACTTTACCGATAATCTCACCAATGTCGCCACCGGTCCCCGTATCGCGAAAGGTGACACTTTCTAATTTTTGCTCTTCTAAAGCTTTGCGAAATTGAGGGTAATCAAAATCAACAATCTGCGATTGCTTTTGTTGCTGATAGATTTGAACAAGGATCACCCCAACGATGATTGCTAATGCCCAGAAGGCCATACCACGTGATGCTTTCATAAAACTTCCTTATCTTGAGGAGAGGTTAAAAACTCCCCTCGGGCCTTCTTACAGAATACCACTCATCTCACTCGGCCACAATTTCACCCAGCCCAAGGACTTTCAATCGACCTGCGTCAACCTGCCACTCACGCTTAAGCATAGTGAATGTGAGGCTTCTCTGAGAGTTGTCAAGGCGCTTAATCAGCTCCATAACGTGGGAATGCCCATAATTTTTAAGCCCTTGGCGCCTCATATAGGAGGCGAGCACCTGTTTTTTATGTTCCAAATGGAGAGATAAAAATAGGCTTAAATTGACGCCATCTTCTGACAGGCAAGAATCAATCTCTGGATGGAGGTCTGTGGACCTTAGAACCTGGTCTAGAGACCGTGACAGAGATTTTAAAGAACCCGGCCTTTTAGACTCCAAATGTGGCAACCACTCCTTGCGCATCCAATTGCGAAAAGGGTCTAAAGATTCATTGCTAGGATCCTCTATCCATTGCGCATCACGACTCAAAAGATAAGTCTGCAAATCTTGGCAAGATTCTAACAACAAGGGACGTAAAATATTTCCAGACTCCAGTTCCATAGCCACCAAACCCTCAGGCCCCACCCCACGAATCATACGTATGAGCCGAGTTTCTAAAAGGTCTTCTTGATGGTGAGCAAAAACTAACCATTTTGCACCGCACTCATTTTTTATTTCCTGCAAACAACGGTGGCGATACCGGCGAAAATCCTCTTCAGAGGACAAAGGAGGCGAAAAGGATTTTAAAAATATCTCTTCCGAGGACTCTGAAAAGTTGCTTAAAAATTCAATGTCATTGGACTCACAAAGGGAGCGAACAAACTGCATGGCTTGCCAGCGGTAGGTCTGCTGCTCAGAATTTGAGCTGGGGCCATGGTGAATGTGAGCCACTTTAAAATGGAGGGAAAAATGTTTTTTTAAATGCAAAAAACCATAAAAAAGGGCTACTGAATCTTTACCGCCGCTGACAGCCAGCAAAAACTCATCCTGAAAATAGTCCTTTAGGCGTTTTGAGAGATTAAAACCGAGGTTCATTCATCCAGTTTCTGTTCTTCGGGTTTTTCTTTGGGAATAAATTCCACTTCAGCCGAGATAGAAATCTTATGCTCCCGCAAAATATTTTTAAACTCTTTAACAATATCGATCTTTTGCACAAGCTTTGAAAACTCAGCTCCGGCTTTATTCAAAACATCATCCTTAGACTTTTGCGCACCCTTTACAACCTGAAGTAAAACTTCCTTGGGAAGGTTGAGTGGTGAAAGGTACTGGCGGATCTGCTCCTCAGACATAAAGGCCGATGAGACCCCCGTGGCCAGTAGCCTTTTTAAGGTTTCAGGGACAATCCCCCCTTTTTTAACTTCTTCTGCATCCCAATTCAAATCGACTTTATCTTTTGCCATATTGTCTCACTTATAAAGGTCTTTCACTCTTTTATGATAAGCATCCATCATGGCAGGAAGATTCACGCTCAAAACTGTTTTGGTCATAGCTCCAGGAACGAAACGGCCAAATTGGGCTTCAACATAGTACTCTGCCTTGGTTTTACCCTTCTCTTCACTGAGCTTCCAATGGCCATGCATTTCTTTAAAAAGGTCCCCATTTAAAAACTTCCACCTCACCTCTGTCGGGCGAATCTCTTCGTGTTCATTGGTGTAACTGAAAGTTTTAATCACAGACACCTTGTATTCCACCTTTTTCTTTTCACCCTCAGCGGAAAGAATTTTACAACTTTTGACCTCGTTTAAAAAGTCAGGATAACTTTCATAATCCACTAACAAATCAAAAAACTGTTCGGGGGTGCAGTCAAAAATTTCGTAATGTTTTACATCAGCCATAGATCAACCCTTCTTTTTAAAGAGAGCTTCGGCCTGGGCCAAAAGGTCTGCTTTGTTATCTTTTTTAAAACTTCCTAGGCCTACCGAAAAGTAGTCGCAATAATTCGATCGCTCTTTTTCACGAACCACATCCGCAGAACTTTCGCGGCATTCATTGTAGGCCCCAGCATCATAAAATTCACAATTTTTACAGACATGAAGGTCAGCCCCACACTGGATGCACTCTTCGCGAAAGCTCAAGCGATCGACAAAGGAATTTTTTGTACCACAGGAAAAGCAAACCACATGATTCACGTCAATGAGCTCCCCGCAAAGGTTGAGGGCTTTTTGGAAAGATCATGTTCGGATTCGATAAAACGAATTGTCCCTGATTTTGACCGCATCACTACGGATTCCGTTAAAACGCGGCTACCACTCATGTAGCGCACACCTTTGAGCAAAGGCCCATCCGTCACACCTGTCGCCACAAACATGACATCACCCTGGGCAAGCTCCTCCATGGAATAAATTTTATCAGGATCCTCAACACCCATGGTGAGGGCTCGTTCGCGTTCTTCATCGCTTCTCCAGCGCAGTTTACCGTAAAAATCGCCCCCTAAACACTTTAAGGCGGCGGCGGTGATAACCCCCTCAGGGGCCCCTCCGATACCGAGAAGCATATCGATACCCGTTTTTCTCCAGCTCGTAGCCACCCCAGCCGACACATCGCCATCACCAATGAGTAAAATTCGCGAGCCCACCTTGCGCACTCTTTGGATAAGCTCCTCGTGACGAGGGCGATCTAAAATAACGACGGTCACATTTTCAGCATTCTTATTTAAAGCTTTGGCAACAGCCTCGATGTTCTCCTCAGGAGTGGCCTCAAGACTGATGGCTCCTTTAGCCTCAGGGCCCACCGCAATTTTATCCATGTAGGTATCCGGGGCGTGGAGAAAGTTTCCTTGCTCTGCCACAGCAATCACAGAAAGAGCACCCACACCCCCACTAGCGCAAATGCTAGTTCCTTCTAAGGGATCCAAAGCAATATCCACTTTAGGAGCCCCACTCCCTGCAATCCCCACCTTTTCGCCGATGTAGAGCATGGGGGCTTCGTCTCGCTCCCCTTCACCAATGACAATGGTTCCATCAATGGAGAGATGGTCAAAAGCTTTTCGCATCGCATCGACTGCCGCTTGATCAGCTGCGTGGGAATCCCCACGCCCAGTCAGGTGGGAGCAGGCTAAAGAGGCCGCTTCGGTGATTCTGACAAATTCTAGAGCTAAATTTCTGTCCATGGCTATCCTCTGCCGGCGAGAAAATCCAAAACCTTTTGAGGAAGCTTGGTGGGCCGGCGACTTTTCATATCAAACGCAACATGGATGGTCTTACCAAATGCTACCGGTTTATCAAAGCTTTTCGTTGACATAATATAGTCAAATACAAGGCGAGCGCCCTTCTGGTGGGCATCGACAGTGACGCTCACTTCTTGGTCAAACTCCAAGGGATTTTTGTAAGTCACTTCGCAATGAAGAACAGGGTAATTGGTTTCACCGAGGAGCTTTTTATCCTCTTCAGAAGAAAACTGCCTGAGCCAAGCCACTCGGGCTTCTTCAAGGATTTTGATATAATGAGAATGGTGAACAATTCCCATGGCATCGGTTTCATAAAAATGAATGCGACGCTTATAAGTGAACAATTATCCCGCCTGCTCTTCAATAATTTTTTTAAGTTCATTGAGAGGCTTCACGTTACTACGCATTTGAGTGATAATGGCCAGCGCTTTGCGAATCACCTGCTGATTGTTAAGAAGAGGCGCATTAGCTACAGTCTCTTTGTTTTCATAAAAAAGAGCATCGTCTTCAAAAATAAGGCTGACATTATTTAAATCAAATTGAGCTTTATCAAGATCGTCACCCCTCGCCCATAAAAACAAATTAGTTTCTTTGGGTCCATGAAACCAGTGGGTAAAGTGAGCATGGGCACTGTAATGACTAGGGTCAATCAAATGCATGTTAAGACCAATCATCCGATCAGAAATCATGCGATCGATGATGATGCGAGCCTCCACAGGAACCGATAAAAATTCGGTGGCGACCATGTCTTTGGTGGCACGAATCACTTTGGCCTCGATAGCGGCCTTATCAATGTCGGTCACTAAATTGATTTTAATGGGCTGGTCGGTTTGATCAATACGCTTTTCTTGGGGCTGAGCCAGAGCCGCACCACTGTAGCTCATATCAAAAACAACAGAGTTCCCATAACCTTCCACGCTCACTGCTAAAGTATGGGGTGAGGCTTCAAAGTGAACCCGTTGATATTTCCTCCGGTCTTTTACATCACCGTCTTGACTCATGGATCTTTCCTCTTTTGTTTTCTGTAGTTATCTTCAATAAAGGATCTCATCTTCTTAGCGACTTTTTCAGCAATAACTTCCAGCGTAAATTTAAGAAGAAAATCTGGAACCGGCAGTTTCACCGCAGAAAAAGTCGACCAGAGTGACACCTCTGTTTGACCTCGCGAAAGGTCTTGAAATTGATAGTGACCCACCATGCCCTTAAAGGGCCCCCAAATCACTCTCCAGTCCATCTGCTGTTTTTTGTCATCGATCTTTCTCCATTTGTATTCAAGGAGCAATCGAGCTTGATAACCTAAAGCCTCAAGAACCATATAAATCTGTTTTTTCTGAGGGTTATGAGTCACCTTTTTGAAAGCACTTGAAAGGCTGGTGAGCTTTTCATAGTCCTTCACTCTCTCTACGCAAAACTCCAGGGGCGCGTTCACTGCCCCCACCCCAACCATACGAAACCGTTGCTGACCCTGAACCGACTCCTCTTTGACCGAGACCACCACTTTTCGCTCGTTGCGAATGGATTGGAAAAGCCCCTTTTTTTGCCTCCAAAAAGGGAGCTCCTCTTGGCCAAGCGCGCCATTTGGCAAAGAAACTGTTAAGACGACCAGGATGATAAAAAGGGAGCGCTGATTGAATTCCATAGAGAGATTTCAGTATACAAAAGCCTTCCCCCAAATGCTATGCTCGGTCTATGAAAACTTCCCCCTGGCCCATGCTAGCCACCTTATTCCGGATTTTTCTGGTCCCCTTGATTATCGTCTTGATGATGGCAGAAGTTTCCTATTGGAATTGGCTCTGTGCCTTTTTATTTATTCTTGCCTCCATAACTGACTGGCTCGATGGCTATTTGGCGCGAAAGCTCAATAGCGTTTCCACTATGGGGAAATTCCTAGACCCTGTGGCCGACAAAATCCTCATATCTAGCGTCCTCATCATGCTGATCCCTATTGGGCGCATCGAGGCTATTGCCGTTTTAGTTTTGATCAATCGAGACGTCATCATCGGTGGCTTAAGATCCATTGCTGCCAGCAAGGGGGAAGTGATTGCTGCTGGCTCCTTGGGAAAGTGGAAAACAGCCGTACAGATGGTGGCGATCCCCTGTCTCTTGATTAGCGAAGTGTTTCTGTTTGTCCCCTTAGCGACGATCGGTTATTGGGGCGTTTGGCTCAGCCTCGTTCTCAGCGTCGTCTCGGGTTTCCAGTACCTCGTCGCTTTTTGGAATCAATCTTCGAACGCCATCGCTTAAAAGCGTCTTGAGCCTTTTATTGGTCGCGAATTTCCATCCATATATCAAAATACTTCCAAGCCTTCGGGGAATCTGGGTTTTGCTTATGATCGGGTTTGAGCCTCAATCCTTTGGTCGCTATTAAAACCTCTTTAACCTTAGGGTTTTGCTCTAGCTTAGCCTGCATAGCTCGCCGAATCAGCACATAAAAAGGACTGCTGCCCGCCTCTTTGTAGATCATCTTAATATGATTGTAACTCACCCAGTCCCATTGATGTTTTTTCATGGCAAGGCTTGCAAAGTCCCCGGCTTTTTTGGCTTTGTGCCCTACCATCTGCCCCACCTGTTCACGGGTGTAGGGCCACTGAACTTGTGAGCGCCACTTTGCATCCCCCCTTTCAGGATATTTGAGCATCTGCCAAAAGCCTTCAAGGCTAGCGTAACGTTTACCATCGAGCACAAAAGGGGTTGCCGCAAAATTAGAAAGAAGCCCCAACTCATTGCGCTTTGATAAGATCACTTCATTTTTAGAGCGATCCGCCTCTTGGGGCAAAATTTCCCAGCTTTTCTTTAAAGCAGGCTGAACGGGAGTCCACCAATGATCAGGATAGGAACGAAGGGGTTGATGAGTACAACCCCAAACCAGGAAGAGAGCTACAAAAAATGAAAATCGTTGGATCATGGATACCTCAACTTACAAGGCTTTGGCTTTTCTAAACTGTCGAACTTTAGTCATCAATTGATTCACTTTTTCGGGAACTAAAGGCCCTCCGGTTTTGACAGATATAGACGTTCCCACGATGACAGCATCAACGTAGGGTAACAAACTCTCTGCGTTTTTATAGGAAAATCCCGAACCAACCACAATCGGTAAAGCGCCCGCTCCTTTGCGGGCCGTCTGCGGGCGAACGGGATCTGGCGCCTTTCCGCTTTTCGTACTAGTGACAATCAAACCATCGCTTCCCAAACCGCGAGCCTTTTTCGCAGACTGATCCAAACCCATTTTAGGGTCGACCATTTTTGAATACTTCACTTGAATATCCGTGAGCAAGACCACTTTATCAGCACCAATCTTTTTGCGATAGGCCAGCAATCCTTTTGGGTCTAAGGGCACTTTTTTGTCATCAGCAATTACTTCATCCGAAAAAAAATCCACTCGGACAAACTTAGCCCCACTCTCATGGGCCAAGCGAAGGGTTTCCTGGGGATAGTGCCAAAGTATTTCAACTCCCACCACGATATTTTTAGCGGCACTCACAAAAGCCCGACTCACTTCCAGCATATTTTTAAATTTTTGTTCATTAATTTTTGGTTCAAGAATTTTACCACCACGGAACTCAAACAAAATCCCTTCCATACCCGCCTTTTCAGCAATGGTGATCTGCTCTTTACACCACTGAATGGCTTTTTGGCGCTTCTCTTCTGTAGAGAGATCTCTTTCCACCATGAGTGCCGCAATCATTGGCTTTTTGTTTTTAAATAGGCTCAAAAAATCATTGGCCGCATGGCTCTGAAAACTGAGAATAGAAAAAAGGATGACTAAAGTGACTCGCATGGCTCCCCCTGAATGCAAAATAAATCCATGGGATGGAGTTACCAGCCCCTCTAAAGAAATTCAAGGGTCAGCTGGCGTATCTCAGCCAGAAAGTACTGTTGCTTGAGATAAGCTTCAATATTTTTGACGCGGGTTTGAGCGAGATTCTCCTCGCGGAGATTCAAAAGAATCAAGTCACTCGCTCCCCTTTGAAATTTTTTGCGCTCAGCTACAACCAATTTTCTGGCTAGATTGACCTGATCTTTGGAGAACTCATAAATTTGTCGGTTATTTTTAATTTTAAATAAAAGGCTCTCCACCTCAGCCTTAAGTTTTTCCTTTTCCAGTTGCATTTGACTTTTTAAGCTTTCCATTTGCCTTAAGCCTTGCTGACGCAAGCCCTCACCTTTACGAAACTCAAGGGGTATTTCGAGATTGACCATCACTCGTCCCTCATCAGGTGCCAATCTTTCTGGCCCCACCCCATGATCACGGCTCCATTCCGCCTTGAGATCCAACTTTGGCAACAGTAAATTCGTACCTTGCTCCTTAGTGGTTTGGGCTTGTAAAAGTTGAGACTCCATTTTTCGCAAAGATAAACTTCGCTTCACTGATTTTTCATAGGGCTCGGTTAAAGAAGGGATCAGATGTTCAAGAGCCGGTCGTTCCTTAGGGAGCTGGGCACGAGACACCGGTAAGGTTTTTCCGCGATTATCTCTATAAAAAAGAGAAAGATAGAACCCTGCCTGTTGAAATTCAGCCTCCACCCTTTTTAGATCCACTTTTCTTTTTAAAATATACTGCTCATTCTCAGCCTGATAGATAGGAGCTAAATCTCCAGATCGCACTCGTCGATTTAGACCTTGCACCCGTTTTTCGGCAAGGGATAAAAGCTCCTCGTAAACCTTAAGTTCTTCACCCTTTGCCACCCATGTCCAATAGGACTGCAAAGCCAAAGTTTGCACTTCCATTTTCACTTGGTCGGCGTCCAATCGAGCTTGTCTCTTTTCTTGCTCGACCATTCTTGATTTGTAACGATATCCATCAATAAAGCTACTGCGCAACAACGAAAGAGACAAACCTAAAAAACTTTCGCCTCTGGAAAGGGTTTCTTGCTTCCCATCATAGACTGGAAAATCACCTTTAGAGATGCGGTAACCTGAAAAGATTTTTGAATTCATATAGTAAAGCGGCTTTTCGACCTGTCCGCCGTAGCTGCGGCCGCGATAATACCCATCAGTGGGCCGATCCACTTCAGCAAGAATTTTACCATCAAAGGCTCCTAGAGCTTCTTTTTCTCTGGCTTCTGTTTCCGCAAACCTAAGAAGACTTTGGATGACCTTGGGATAATGCTCTAGGCTGGATTGAACCACCACGGCCTCACTCAGGGTCTGGGCAGAGAGAGTTGAACCGAAAAGAAATACAATGAAAGTTGTTATTATTTTCATTGCTTCCTCTTTAACAGATCAGGGACGTCATTCATTGATTTCGGAAAGCCATTGATCTTTCGCCAAACTTCATAACCAATAGAGACCGGCTCCAACAAAACCAAACCAACAGCACGGGTCCCTTGTCGCAAAATATTTTGCTCCGGCCAGTGCACGAGATCCCGAGGGTCTGGTTTGATCAAAACCCGAAACTCACCTTTTTCATTAACGAAGGGATCGACCGTTGTCACCAATCCTCCAAAACTTCCTACAGCTACCGATGGCCAACCACTGAATTGCACCGCCGGCCAACCTTCAAACTGCAAGCGAACTTCACGTCCTGGTTGCACTAGCGGCAAGTCATTACCATCAACAAAGAGTTCAACCACCAGGTCATTAGCATCAGGGATAAAATGAACGAGCTTCTCCCCTTCCTTGATATTGACCATTCCAGACCCATGCAAAACTTTAATAATGCGACCATCCCGAGGAGCTCTAACCATTTGCAACTGTTGCCTCGACAAGTCCACCTCTGCCTTTTGCAACAAAGCGCTCGCTGCGGCCTCTTCAGCAAGAAGTTTTTTATAGGATATTTTTGCTGCTTCGTACTCTTTGCGGGAGCTCAGCCCTTGCTCTACAAGTTTTTGTTGCCGATCATAATTCAGTAGACCAGTTTCTCTTGCTGCTTTGGCGGCTTCAAACTTTTTTAAGGCCGCATCTCTTGCTCCTTCAAGGCGATTTAAAAAATTGGGATCATTATCGATGACTTTAACAATAGGATCACCAGCCTTCACAGCTTGGCCATCTTGCACCAACCATTCTTCGATGCGCCCACTCACCGTTGCTGTGATAAACTGCTCTCGATGGTTGGGATCAAGAGCCATGACTCGCCCTTCGCCAGAACTGGTTTGTTGCCACGGAGTGAGAGCAATGAAACTCAAGGCTAGCGTGGTTACTAGCAAAAAACTGCGAAGAAATTTTTTATAGTTTTTAGGTGCATAAACGGAACGAACCGATCGATATTTATTGTAAAATCGATTGTCGTCGAGACGTACAAACCGAAATTGGGCTTTCTTATTTTCCTCCTTGATAAGGCGCTCGCGTGAATCCTCAATTTGCTCGTAAAAAAGGTTCAATTTTTGAGCAGCCGCAAACATATCATAAAAGGTTTCTAGATATTTTTTTGCAAAAAGAAACTTAGACAAAATGGCATTGACCACAATTTCCGCGGCTACCAGCTGCCCAACCGTGAGTTGATTGGTAATCACAAGGTACCCACCAAGGCCCAAGAGGGTGGCATTGAGTACGGCAAACTGAACCATAAATAGTATATGCTGCCGGAATAAAATTTTGAAATGACTGCTCCGGCGCTCAAGCCAACGGCCAATCAAATGATCAGCCCGTTCCAATTTTTTTGCAATCTCTTCTGGGTTATTGGGCTCCACTTGACTAGCAGAAACCCCTTCGACCATGGCTGCCACCTCATATTTGCTGGTCGATTCCTCCACCGAGGTGTCCAAAGCTCCCTGAAAAGAGAAAAATAAAGAAAAATAAATTGAAATAAGAATCAGAAGACTCAGAAGAATAAAGTAAGGATGGTAAAGAGAAATTAAAACCAAACCGATGGCTGTTTGCAAAAGAACAGCAACCCCATCGGTGACCAAAAAACTAAGGGCCTTTTGCAAAACCACAATATCAAAATAACGATTGGCCAACTGCAAGTTATTAGATCTTTCTCTCCCTTCGGCTTTTTCTGCTAAAAAAGATCGGACAATGCCCAAAGTTAGCTTTGCGTAGAGCCTTCGCTGCATTGCCTCGACCACAAAATACTGAAGCGATTTTACGAAGCCGAGAAGGCTTAAGACCCCTAGCAGAAGAAGACTTAAAATAAAAAGAGGTTGAAAGTAGGGACCAAAGGTAAAGGTGTTTACCAAAGACTGGACTGAAATCGGTGTGGCTAAGGTCAAAAAACTCACCACGGCTGAATAGATTATGATCATTGGATAGAACTCTTTGACCTGATTCAGGATACTCCATAGACCTTGGCTTTGTTTGCGCGTCATTTGCCAATCACCTCCGCTTGCCCTTATTATATGGATATTGACAAATTCAATAAAATACATAAAATTTAATTAATTCATTGATTAAATCAATATAGGAATTTTATGCTGAATTACCACCACCTCCTTTATTTTCGTGAAATTGCTAATCATCAAAGCATATCTAAAGCTTCCCAAGTTCTGCACGTAGGCCAACCGGCCTTGAGCACCCAACTCAAGCAGCTGGAGGACTTTTTTGGGGAAGCCCTCTTTACCCGGGAAAACCGCAGAATGACCCTCACCGAGGCTGGTAAAGTCGCCCTGGGTTATGCCGAAGATATTTACCAGCTGGGTCAAGAGCTCAAGGAAGTCATGAGTGGTAAGCCCTACTCGCAAAAACCCCATATCCGCATTGGGTCCTTGAGCAGCATTCCGAAACATATTCTTATCCGCGCCGTCAACCAAGCCAAAGCCTTGGCCGACTGTCAGTTCACCGTCGTTGAAGAGCGTAATGAGGAGCTCCTCAATCAGCTCTTTGCCCATAAACTCGATTTTTTTATTTCGAATCACAATCCAGCTAGCGATAAAATCATATATTCAAGAAAACTCGCCAAGCTCCCCATCTATTTATTTGGAGATGCTAGCTATAAACGATTGGCCAAAAACTTCCCTAAGTCCCTTGACGGAGAAAGCCTCATTTTACCCACCAAGGATTCCAAACTCTTTCATGATGTTGAGCATTTTTTAGAAAAGAACAATATTCACTTTCAAACGGCGGCGGTCTGCCAAGACACAGCTGTGCAAAAGTTATTAGCCAGTGAAGGAATTGGGCTCACTCCACAGCCCAGATTAGCTGTAGAAGAACTACTCAAAGAAAAAAAACTCTTTGCGATTGGCCGTATGCCCGGTGTTTATGAGGAGTTTTACTTGATCACCACCAAAAGACGCACCCACAACCCCGTCCTTGACCAGGTAACGCAAACTTTTTGTTTGGATTGATTACTTTAATTTTTGACGAATCAGATCCTTAAGCTCTTCAAGTTCTTTTTTGAGCTCTTTGTTCTCTTTTTCAAGTTTATTCAAGCGAGACTCATGACTTGCTAACTGACGACCATGCTTTTTCACAATCTCAGCGATGCGCTCTTTGTCTTTTTCAGTGGCTTCACACTTCACCTTAAGCTCTTTGGTAGCCTCAACAAGAGGAGCCACAATGTTAGAGTACTTAACGGCTTTGATGCCCGTTTCTGGATCGGTGACCACAAGCTCAGGGAAGATCTCTTCAACCTCTTGGGCAATAAAACCAATTTCAGGTTCACCGTTTTTGATCCAGTCAAAGCTCACTCCACGTAGCTTGCTTACTGCACCCAGCGCCCCATCGAGTGTTTCCACGTTCATTTTGAGACGAGCATCGGAAGTCGAAATGAAAGATGGTGCGGTGACAGCCCCAGCGACATTTAATGTACCGCCATCAAGAATTTGCACGCTACCACCAAGGGTAATGAGGTCATTCGTCATATTAATATCAATAGGATAATAAGTTCCATTCGGGGCCATAGTTGTGGAGTCAGTGCCGTTAGCTGTAATCACATAAAAATGGCCACTATTTACATGGATCATTCCTGAGCGATGATCCGTATCTCTCATAAAAAGTGTAGGAGCAGTATTTCTAAAAGTATGGTTCCCAGTTGTTTCCTGATTTGCATTGATTCGCAAATAGCGAGTATCCACACTGGCTGTATTTAAATCGGCTACGGCGACTGTTCCGTTAGCAATTTCTGAAGTTCCAACGGCACCAGCGGCGATTTCAGCAGCACCTACACCATTAGTGGCAATGTCAGCAGCAACTATAGTATCAGCAGCAATCAATGCAGTTGTAATAGCATTGGCCGCTATGTCCGCTGTTGCAATGGTACCATTGGCAATATCCGTACTGGTTACAGAGCCATTGGCAATCTCTGAAGTTCCAACAGCGCCAGCCGCAATTTCTGCAGCACCAACAGCATCCGTGGCAATTTCAGAAGAACCAACGGCGTCAGCAGCAATCTCAGCAGCACCGACACCATTAGTCGCGATGTCAGCTGCAACAATCGTATCGGCTGCGATCAAGGCACTCGTGATCGCGTTGGCAGCAATATCAGCCGTTGCAATGGTACCGTTGGCAATATCCGTACTTGTGACGGAACCATTGACAATTTCAGAAGTTCCCACCGAGTTCGCAGCAAGATCTGATGCTGTCAAGCTGTTATCAATCACTTCACTACTACCCACGGATCCCGCTGCCAAGGCTGCAGCACCAATGTTAGTGAGTCCAGAACCATTTCCTGTAAAAGAAGTTGCGATGACATTCCCGGCTCCATCAATTTGAGCCACTGCGGTTGTATTATTTTTAAAGACAAAGCCCCTATTAGTGCCGCCACTCATGCGGAAGTACATATTGTAATCTGAGGTAGCGTCTAAACGCCCACCCCAAGTGGCATCACTTTGAATGCTCATATAAATTTTGTAGGTATCAGCATTCCAAAATCGTATACCATTACCAGCAGTCGCCGAAAAGGAGATCGTTGACTGTTGAGCTAAATCTGCAGATGCTACTGTGCCGTTGGCAATTTCAGAAGTTCCTACAGCTCCGGCTGCAATTTCTGCAGCACCGACACCGTTGGTAGCAATGTCTCCAGCCACAATCGTATCGGCTGCAATCAAGGCACTCGT
>JAGQZY010000038.1 GCA_020435205.1 Bdellovibrionales bacterium
TAATGGCACTGATGCTAATTGCATAGCTGCACTAGATGCTTTAGGTGTTCCTGGTACTGGACTTGATGGATATTGTCCTATGGTCAACTGGAACCATGGCTGTCAATGGGCCAGTGGCGGGGTGAATCGCTCACGATGCGCAGTCTTGCCAACAGTTTCAGATTGGGGTCAAGGTTTGTCTCGAAGAGCGTGTGCATGCAACAATTAGCTATCGTCCACACTCGGCCTTAATATGTTGTTAAAAATTCTTAAAAGTTTAATTTGTTACCCCCCTATTTGTTCCATCCTAAAACACCTCACCACTCACAGATTAAAAAAAATAGCATATTCTCAAAATAAGACGGTCCTAGAAGAAAAATGTGTAGTTTTTAGTAGCCACCATGGTAGGACAACAACGAATGACCATCCTTAACTCTGGCGATGTAGGGATTGGAACAACAGCACCTGGCGTTCAAGCCACGGCTGGTAGAACTTATCTTAGCGTGAAGGGTTCAAGCAACTCAGGTTCGGTCGAATTTTTGAGTGGGTCAGCAGATGCTGATAATGCTTCAATAGGAATTTTGCAATTTACCGACATTAACAGCACGGCCTCCACCGAAAAAAGAGTGGCCGCTATTTCATCTTCACTTGATGGATCGACAGCTAATAACCGCGGCGGAAGTCTACGCTTTTATACAAAGACCGATAATACTGACGTGGCCATTCCAGAACGCATGCGCATTGACCAAAATGGATTGATTGGTATAGGCACCATGGCTCCTGCCGCTACTTTAGATGTCAGCGGCACCGACGCCATCATCGTCCCGCAAGGAACCACGGCCGAGCGCCCAGGAACACCAGAAAACGGGATGATTCGCTACAACTCTGACACGACAAAAATGGAAGTTTATGAAAACGGTGGTTGGGCAAATATCACGAATGCGAGTGGACTCGCCAACATCGTCGAAGACACCACCCCACAACTGGGTGGGAACCTTGATGTGAACAGCTATGACATCACCTCCGCCACAAGTCTTGATATTGCCATTGGTTCAGCGGCCGGTAACGATTTCACTGTGGATACTAGCAAACTTGTTGTCGAAGGAGACACTGGGAACGTAGGAATAGGTACATCCACTCCAGAGTCAAATTTAGACGTAGTGGGAAATATCGTCTTATCTGGTGGATCAGGCAGCAACCGGTCATTAGGGCGAGGTACTACCAATGATGGCGGCCTCTGGCTCGTTGCAGGAACTTTAGCCGGTGGCGCTGCAAACTTTGAACTCTATGGTGGCACTCATAGCACTTGGGCTGGAAATGCCTACTTGGATGCTAATAACTTCAGTGTAAGATCACAAGATGGCGGCACAACTCGTGTGATTGTAAACTCATCGGGTAACGTTGGGATTGGAACAGCCTCACCAGGAGCGGATTTACATATTGCTGATGGAACATCAACATTAAAAATTGAATCAACAACAGCTGCAAATGACGCCGTTGCAACTTGGACAACGACCACACAGAGTTGGTCACTTGGGATTGACGAATCCAATAGTTCGGCACTGACTTTCTCCTCATCTACGGCACTTGGTACCCCTAGAATGATTCTGGCCGCTAACGGTGACGTGGGTATAGGCTCTAGCACTCCACTGGCTGATCTCTATGTTGTTGGGCGCTCGACTGTTACTGAGGCAGATGGTGTTGGCAATGGTGGCTATCAACAGCGCATTTACAAATCCTCGGACTACTTTTTACAAAACCTTTACTACACAGGTAACAACACTAGTGGTGCGACACAGGTTTTTAATCACTATAAAGGCTCTGGCATTCAACTGGTCGATGGAGACAACATTGGTGTTATCGATTTTAATGGTGTCGCTGGTGATGGTAACTCGGGCACGGCTGCTAAAATTATGGGTGAAATTGATGGAGCTTCCTCTGGCAATACCGATATGCCTGGCCGACTCACTCTTTGGACCACTCCAGATGGAACAGCTACGGCTCTAGAAAGAATGCGGATCGATAGCACGGGTAATGTGGGTATCGGCACCCAAACCCCCACATCTAAACTTGTGGTCAATGGAGCGGCTCGCAACTTGGCGGCTATCTCCAACGGCACATCCACAGTGAATTTTGCGACAGGTAACATTCAATACACCACTTCAAACTGTGGATCTTTTAATTTACATAACTTAAAAGATGGGGGTTCCTATACATTTATTGTGCAAGGAACCACTTCCGCAGAGTGCGTATTCTCAGCTTACTCTGATGCTGGATCCACGTCTCTTACTGTTCACTTGCCAAGCGGCCATGGGGTGACCACTGCGGGCGAACACACGATGTACACAATCCTAGTGGCAGGAACCCACGCCTACTTTTCATGGATTACGGAGTTTGACTAAAAATTGTCATGGCTAAATTGATCCTGCTTCTTATTTTTATGCTCCCCAACCTCCTCCTCGACGCTCAAGTCGTTGGCACCCACGCCTCTGGCGCTCGCCAGAAAACCTTTTTCGAGCAAGCTTTTACTATCGGCGGAGCCAATGAAGAAAGATCTCGCCGCATAATCACTTTGTCCGATGGAGGCTATTTGATTGTCGGTGGCACCCAAAGCGATGGAGCCGGAGATTTTGATGCTCTTTTGGTAAAGCTAAAACCCAATGGCCAAATCGATTGGGCAAAAACCATTGGTGGAACGGACTGGGACTATTTTAAAGGAGCCATTGAAGCCGGTGGCGCTATCTATGCCTATGGCGAAACTTACAGTGGTGATGCGGGCGGGGGCGATGCCTTTATCGCAAAACTGAATCTTACTACCGGAGCCATTATCTGGGATCGAGTCATTGGTGGCAGTGCTGATTATGATCAATTTTATGATGCTGCCGAAGCTGGCGACGGCAATATTGTTTTTGCCGGCCAAACCTACAGCGATGGCGCTGGTGGCGCAGATGCCTTTATTGTTAAGGTGAACGCCAGCACCGGAGCCATTATCTGGGATCGTACTGTGGGTGGTAGCAACGATGAATGGATCAGTGGCATTGTTAAAACGGCAGACGATGGCTTTGTGTTAGTTGGCGACACTTATAGTGATGGCGCTGGTGATGAAGACGCCTTTGTTTTTAAAATTAACTCTTCAGGAACCGTCCAGTGGGATAAAACCCTTGGAGGCGCAAGCTATGATTGGTTTGAACGCGCTGTCGTCGTTGATGATGGCAACGTTATTATTGCTGGCAACACTTGGAGCATCGGTCAAGGCCTTGGTGACGCCCTCGTTGTCAAAATTAACCCAAGCACGGGTGCCATCATCTGGTCAAAAGTGATGGGGGGCTCTAACGAGGAGTGGGAAGAGCATATTACCAAAACTCGCGATGGCAACGTGGTGATCTCCGGTGGTGCCGAAGTCTGTGGAAGCTGGTGGGAAGGTCACGTTTTTAAGCTCGACCAATCTGATGGCTCCCTCATCTGGAGCCGCATCGCCGGTGATTGCGACAACAACAATGGCGTAGACTCCTGGTTTCAAGCCCATACAGAAACTAGCGATGGAGGTATTTTAGCTTTTGGCGACGTTTGGTACTACGGAGCTGGAGATCAAGATTTTTATGTCGTTAAGATGAGTCCCAAAGGAAACATACCCGGCGGTCATCAGTGGGTCGAAAACGACACCTACGGCAGCACCATCGCTAATGCCACTGGCCTCACCTACGCCAATGCAGATACTGCCGATACTGAAGCCAATGCGGATACTGCCGACACCGAAGCCAATGCAGATAGTGCTGACACAGAGGCTGCCGCCACGGACGCTGATTCTGTATTTTATGTGGTGGGTCCCGCTCCCTTTAGCTTTACAGATCAAACCAACGTCGCTCTTTCTTCCACAATCAATTCTAATATTTTGCAAATAACAGGTCTTAAACATCCCGCACAAATGTGGATCCAAAATGGCAACTACAGAATTTGTTCGGATGCCGCCTGCAGCTCCGAGGTGCAAACTTGGACCAGCTCCAATAGAATTTTGATTTACAATAACCAGTATCTGCAAATAAGAAGAACAAGTGCTGGCACGAACAATACGGCCAGTACTGTCAGTATTTGGGTGGGGGCTACAAAGGACGTTTGGTCCATCACCACCCTCCCCTAAAAAAGGGGCCTTAAACTTTTTCCGTTAAAACTCAATCCCTACAGATGTGAGCAGCTTCACATAAACTGTATAGGTGACAGCCGTCGCCGCCGATGAAACGAAAAGCGAACTCCAAAAGCTCCAACCGAACTTAATCAATAGGGGAAGAACCAAAAAGAATACTAAAGACGGAATCACCACCCAAAAGATGCCCATAGAAAGTTGGCTGATTTGACTGAGGTCATTGGTGTCTTTATAAAGCCAGATCATAGCCAGAATAGAGGTGAGTGGAAGCGAGGCTATAATGGCCCCCACAAAGGACCACCTCTTTGCGGCTTCAGAGATAGCAACCACCATCAAGGCTGTCAGAATGATCTTAAATGCGTACTGGAGCATGAGTCCTAGGATTAGCGAGCCCCTCGAATTCTGGCAAGAGCCATCTTGCCCACACATCTTGACAGAGGGCATCATTAGGGGTATCCATAGCCATCCATCAAGGGAATCTAGGCTGTTCTGAGTTCTCTTTTCGTGATCGAACCCTAGAAAAGGAACTATTTTTCATGTTATTTCGCGATCTTAACCTACCAGAGAGCCTCACTGAAGCCCTCGACAAAATCGGCTTTATTGAAGCCACAGATATTCAAAAGAAGGCCATCCCCCTCATCCTTGAAGGCCGTGACATTATGGCCTGTGCAGAAACGGGTTCTGGTAAAACCGGAGCCTATTTAATCCCCATGGTGAAGGCCCTCATTGAGGACCCCAAGTCCCAGGGTATGGTGCTCGCCCCCACCCGGGAGCTTGCTCAGCAGATTTCTGATTTTTTAAAATCCATCGTGCCTGATGAGCGCAAGTTTCACACAACAAGGCTTGTGGGTGGAATGGACATTCGCAAGCAGTTTAAGTCTCTACAAAGAAAACCGCGAATCATTGTGGCCACGCCAGGCCGCTTGATCGATCACCTTAAGCGCAACACCGTTCAGATCCATAAAGTGAATCACTTGGTCCTAGATGAAGGGGATCGCATGATCGATATGGGATTTGCGCCTCAGTTAAAGCAAATTCTTCAATTTTTACCAGAAGAACGCCAAACTTCTTTTTTCACCGCCACTTTGGATGAAAAGGTAAAAGAGCTTGCTAAAAAGTACTTAGTGAATCCTGCAACCCTCATGTTGAGCCAGTCGCGTCCCGTTTCAAAAATTAAACAAAGTGTGATCCAAGTAGAATTTAAAGACAAAGACGAGTGCATTCTTCATGAGCTCAATCAGCGCCAAGGTTCTGTCATTGTCTTTGTAAAAACTAAGTATCGCACCGACCGTCTAAAGAAGTATTTAGCCGAATATGGATTTGAGGTCGATCTTATCCATGGTGGCCGAACCCAAGGGCAAAGAAACCGCGCCATCAATGGTTTTAAGTCCGGTAAAACGCGAGTCCTCTGTGCCACCGATGTGGCCGCCCGCGGAATTGATGTCCCACAAGTTGAGCATGTGATCAATTTTGATCTCCCTATGCAGGATGAGGATTACGTTCACCGGGTTGGGCGCACCGCTCGCAATGGGGCTGAAGGCGAAGCGGTGAGCTTTGTCATGCCTGATGAGCACCGCGACTGGAATCGCATTGTTAAAAAATATGATATCCCCAATGCCCTCCTCGAAGAATCTCGAGGCAAGCGCTCAGGAGCCAGCAAAGACAAAAAGGGACCTAAAAAAGGTTCTTTCGGTAAAAAGAAAAGTTTTTCTGGAGAAAAGAAATCCTCCTTCGGCAAGAAAAAGAAATCTTTTAGCAAAAAGAATCGTTTTGCCGATGAGGACAAAGAATTTTCTTTCAGAAGCGATCGGTCTAGCGGAAAAAAGAAATCCTCTAGTAAAAAGAAGAGATTTGCTGACGAAAGAGACTCTTCCTTGCGCGGAGAAAGAACAGAAGGAAGAAAAAAGAGATTCTCTGATGACGACAGAGGGTCATCTTTTAGAAGCGATAGATCCGAAGGCAAAAAGAAGAAATCCTTTGGCAAGAAAAAGAAAAGCTCTAGCAAAGGTAAGGCTAAGTCTTTTAGCAACGGCAAGAAGAAATCTTCTTTTGGCGGCAAGCCTTTTAAGAAAAAATCTAAAAAATCTGGATATCGACAAGCCCGAGCCTAGCCAAATCTGCAGAAAACCGGTATGAGAGGGTTTTATAACCCTCATTAGGTTTTATGAGTGTGGAAATACAAAAGGGTGTTATTTTAAATTTACTAGGTAGCCTTGGCATCTTTCTTTTTGCCATAGAGTATCTATCTCGTACACTCAAAGAGCTGAACCTACTCACTTTAAAAAAGTGGCTTTTGACTTCGGCAAAAACTCCACTACGAGGCATTTTCAGTGGCACCCTGGTCACCACAGTTCTTCAATCCTCATCGGTTGTCATCATTTTGCTTATCGCCTTTGTGGACGGCAACCTGATCACTTTTGCCAATAGCCTTGGCATTGTTCTTGGTGCTAATATTGGCACCACCATCACTAGCCAAATCATTGCTTTTCGTGTGGGAGATTTTGCCGCGATCCCTCTATTTATTGGAGTGCTTGGCACCGTAGTCACTAAAGATCACCAACGTCGTTTGCTTTTCAAATTACTCACTGGAGTGTCATTGGTTTTTTTCAGTTTGCATCTTATGGATCTTTCCGTAGGCCCCTATCGCAACTCCCAAGAGGTCAAGGATTGGCTCGCGACCGTCAACGACCCCCTTTCTGGGATTTTACTTGGGGGTATGGTCACCTTGATTATTCAATCCTCTTCAGCTACGGTGGCTATAGCTATCACTCTAGCTAGCCAAGGGATCATCGGTCTTGATGCCGGGATCGCTATTATGATGGGGGCTGAGATCGGAACCTGCTCTGATACTTTGTTTGCTACTATTGGTCGAAGTCGAGAGGCCATTCGCATTGGAGTCTTTCATCTTGTTTATAATATATTAGCGGTATCAATTGGCTATTTCACATTTGATTACTTAAAAGCTTTTGTAGTTTGGTCTGATGGTGCAGGCAGTTTGGGTCGTTTAATTGCTAACGCCCACGTTTCTTTTAATGTAGGGGCCGCCTTTATCTTTTTATTTACCATCCCCCTTTTTCAAAAGGTCCTCGCAGTTGTAATCCCAGACAATGGAAAGTAAAACATTGCAACCGATCCCCATTATTTTTCAAAATGAAAACCTTTTGGTTGTGGATAAGTCAGCAGGTTTATCTGTACACAATAACGAAGATCCACAAAATTTGATAAAACTTCTGGCCACTCAAATTCCAGAAGAGGATCTCTACCCTGTTCACCGCTTGGATAAAGAGACTAGCGGAGTGCAGATCTTTGCCCTCAACAAAAAAACGGCCCAGATTTTATCGGGTGAGTTTGCCTTGGACAGAGTGAAAAAGCTCTATTGGGGGCTCGTGAAGGGGACCTTCAATCCCCCTAAAGGTTTATGGAATCAGCCATTGACCGATAAGGCCGAAGGGCGAAAAAATCCTCAAGGCACGGCCAGGAACCGAGTTCCTTGCCGTACAGAGTACAAAGTGCTCAAGGAATCCCCTTATTTAAGCCTTTGCCAGTTCCGCCTATTGACAGGTCGCCAGCATCAGATAAGAAAGCATTCAGCCCTGGCCAAGCACCCTTTGGTTGGCGATGCTCGCTATGGCAGCGAAACTCTGAATCGCAAACTGAAAGGGCTTTACGGGACCGAACGCATGCTTTTACACTGCATGGAAATTGAGATTTTAGCAGAAAGATTTGAATCAAAGGCGATCCCTGATTTTAATGTATTTTTTGAAAAAGGCTAAGTGATGATTGAAGACGAGGAAAACAATAACAAAAATCCTATCACCCCTGAGTCGGTGCAAGAGGCCATTGAGTTATTGGAATCCTTAGTTACAGATACCCAAAACTTAGGCTTGCTATCCAAAGAGGAACGGAAAAGGCTACTTATTGCTGCTGGCAAACTCTCCCGCCCCCATAAACTGGAAATCCAAAGACGAGGCAAAGAGATCCGCTCGGCGCGAAAAAAGGCCATCATTCAGCATGATAAAAATCTTCGCGCTAAAACTGGGATTCGCACCGCCCGCGAGGTCGATGTGTTTACAGCGCCACTACAGATCTCCTCAAAAGATGGTTTACAATCACCGGGCGAACTAAAATCTCCGCGTTCTTGTTATGTGTGTTTAGCTGAATTTACGAGCCTGCATCACTTTTACGATACCATGTGCCCCTCATGCGCTGAGCTCAACTATCAAAAGCGCTTTCAAAGTGCAGACCTCACCGGACAAGTGGCCCTTATCACAGGCTCAAGACTTAAAATTGGTTATCAAGCCACACTGATGATGTTGCGGGCTGGAGCTAGGGTCATTGCCACCACTCGCTTTCCAAAAGACTCTGCCATTCGCTACGCTAAAGAAGCAGACTTTAAAGATTGGGGTCACCGCTTACATATTTATGGTCTCGATCTTCGCCACACCCCGAGTGTTGAACTGTTTTGCCGCTACATTGAACAAAAATATGATCGCTTGGACTTATTATTAAATAATGCGGCCCAAACTGTGCGCCGACCTCCGGGTTTTTATCAACATTTGATGAAAGATGAAGAGCGGGACTTTTCCACTTTTAGTGCAGACGAACAGATGATTCTAAGGGACCATGAACATTGTATTCAACAGTTGGGCCAAGCCCCTCAAAAGGACATGGAAAACGAACGAGCTTTGCCTGCGGTTTGGCATGGGCAGGGCCAGGGTGTTGGCTTAACGGCTTCTGCCCATCTATCTTTGATCCCTTATTCATATGACGAGTCTTTAAATGTTCCCGAAATCTTTCCAGAAGGAAAGTTAGACTGTGATCTTCAGCAGGTGGACTTGCGTACCACTAACAGTTGGCGCTTAAAGATTGGTGAAATCAACACCTCTGAAATGCTTGAGGTCCATCTTATCAATGCAGTTGCCCCCTTTGTTTTATGCAACAGACTTGCGCCGATGATGAAGCGAGACTTCACTGGCAAAAAACACATTGTCAATGTGACGGCAATGGAGGGTAAGTTTCAACGGTTTAAAAAAGAACCCCGCCACCCCCACACCAATATGGCAAAAGCAGCCCTTAATATGCTCACCAATACCATTGCTGGGGAGCTAGCCACCCAAGGGATTTTCGTCAATGCCGTTGATACTGGCTGGGTGACTGACGAGGATCCTGTGCAACTCGCAAAAAGCAAAACGGAAATCCATGACTTTCAACCGCCGCTGGACATCGTTGATGGTGCCGCTCGTATTTGTGACCCCTTCTTTGACGGTATTAACACCGGCAAGCACTGGAGCGGCAAATTTTTAAAAGATTACCGACCCATTGATTGGTAGCTCTCTATTCATCCTTTAGGACAATGATTTGATCCTATCGGCCTCTCATTTTACTTTTTCTAACGGCCGGGGCACAATAAAAAATTTGTCTCTTTGCTATTTGTCTATGTAGAATGAGGAACACATTTACTTGGGGCAACAATGGAAGCACTGACAAACCTAGCAACCAACCTTGAAACTCGGCACCTGATCGGCCTCATCATTTTGGTGGCGTCCTATCTTTTGGCTCGCTTCATCCTGGTGAGATTGGTTAAGAACTGGGCCCTTAAAGACCCCATCAATAATCAAAGCTGGATTAAAATTGCCAAAAGGCTTCCAGGCCTCATTCTTTTTGTTGGCGTTCTTTTTATTTGGGGGCAGGAGCTCAGGGACTTCGCCCTCTCTTTAGTGGCTGTTGCGGCAGCTTTAGTACTAGCTACCAAAGAGGTCATTTTATGCTTAATGGGTGGTCTTCTGAGGGCTAGCACCAAGCTTTTTGAGGTTGGTGACCGTATCACCGTGGCTGGTTTTCGTGGTAAAGTTGTCGAGCAGACATTGCTTACCACCACTTTAGCTGAAATTGGACCTGGAAATAAATCCAATCAAAGCACGGGTAGACTCTTAAAACTTCCGAACAGTTTATTTTTAAACAATGGGGTGACGGTGATCCCATCCACTCATGAATTTATATTGCATACGTTGGTGATGACCATGCCTCTTGCCGTCAATTGGGAGCATATGGAAAGAATGCTCTTAGAAAGCGCTACCGAGGTCATGAAATCTTACCAGTCCGAGTTTGAAAGATACGCCAAAAAAAATAGTAAAATTGTTAAAACTTACTCTTTGGGGCAAGAGCCTCGCGTGGGTTTCGACCTCAACGCCAAGGACTCTATTGAGCTCAGCGTGCGCCTCACCGTCCCCTATGACGGGCTTGGTAAAACAGAATACGCTATCATCAAGACATTTATGAAAAAGGTCAATCTGCCTCCCATAAAGAGCCACACATGATCAGAGGCGATGAGTCGTCGCCTTATATTGCAAATGAACTCAAAAACAAAAAAAATATGCCTTTTTTCCATTGGGTGAGCTATTTAACAAGTATGTTAGTTTTTTAAAAGGAGAACTCCCAATGTACAAGAAAGTCGCTTTTACTGTTTACCCAGCGCTGGACATTCAACGAGCTCGCAACTTCTATGAAGAAACGCTGGGCCTAAAGGTAACGCAAGAATATCAGGATGGACGCTGGATTGAGTTTGATCTTGAGGGCGGCGGATGTTTTGCCATGTCGGACATGATGCCTCAGTTTAAACCCAGCGCTAACGACGGAGGAACCATTGCTTTTGAAGTGGATGATCTGGACTCATTGGTGAACACTTTAAAAGAAAAGAATGTTGAATTTATTATGGACACCATGGAGTCCCCAGTTTGCCGTTTGGCCTCGATCAAGGATTCCGAAGGGAATGGGGTCATTCTTCATCAAGTGCACCCAAAATAATCATTGAGTCAGGCTTTATTGATGGGAAAAACTAAACAGATCACCGTTTATTCACGAGACCAGTGGAGGAAGTGGCTCAAAAAAAACCACTTGGTCGAGGAGTCTGTTTTTCTTATCTCTTACAAAAAGCACACCGGTAAAGATTCCATCAACCACAAAACTCAAATCGAAGAAGCTATTTGCTTTGGCTGGATCGACACCACAGTCAAGCGCTTGGATGAAGATCGCTTTCATCGCCGCTTTGTCAAACGAAGTGTCAATGCAACCTGGAGC
Source organism: Bdellovibrionales bacterium (assembly GCA_020435205.1). Lineage (GTDB taxonomy): Bacteria > Bdellovibrionota > Bdellovibrionia > Bdellovibrionales > JAGQZY01 > JAGQZY01. The sequence goes on from JAGQZY010000038.1 coordinate 11,198, forward strand.
AAAAATACGCTCAGCTACGGTGAGACTCTTTACAAAAATGGGAAGATGAGCGCCTATGGCAAGAAGATGTTCCTCTTGGGCAAACAAAAAAAGCCTATCGATCATGACATTCCCGATTTTCCAGAAGTTCCTGGCGATTTAAAAAAGGCTTTCGCAAAAAATAAACGAGCAAAAGTCGGCTTTGAAGCCTATTCGCCTTCAACCAAAAAATCTTATTTACGTTGGCTCTTTCGCGCCAAACGCGAGGATACCAGAGCCAAGAGAATTCAACAGATTATCGATGCGGCCTCGCAAGGCCAAAAGCTCTGGTGAATTGTCTCTGTAAATTTATTGCACAGATAATGTATTGTATTCATTGTATCTATTTGAAGTGCCCACAATATGGTACATATTCCTTAATCCGAGGGCACCATGAAAGCACTTCAACTATTACTAATCACATTCTGCTTTTCTAGCACTAGCTATGCTGATGAAAGCCTCAACAAGATTCAATTTGAACAGAATCGCGGCTACATCGTTTTTGATACGGGATCTACAAAAGGCATCGTCGATTCAGAAGATATCATCGTTAATTTGCATGAAAAATGCAAAAAATCTCTTCCGATGTCTTTGGATGAAGTCTTACTACAGCCTCAAAATGCATCGACAAATTTTATTGATATTAATAAAGCCCTCAATAAGATTAAACTGATTACTAACACGGATTATAACTTTCGAAGCAATCCTATTTTCGCAAAAAATTTTGATAACAACTTGCCGATATTTATTCTTTTCCCGGACCTTCATCAAAGCAGAACCAGCCTACTGTCATCCGAAAGTTCTATTCAGAACCTGACTGACCTCAGTATTTCACAAGCCTACGACTCATATAATATGATTGAGGCCCTGACTCGCGAAAACCAAAAATCACTCTACACTCTCGAGGGATCTACAGAATACTTGCCATATTATGAGCTTCCGAACGCCACCGAAACAGAAAGATTAAGTTTCTTTAGCTACCTTGTGAAAAACGAACCTGCTTCAATATCAACCGACTTACCAGAGGTCTTTAATGGCATTATGCCGACGTATTATGTAGATAAAAAAGAAAGCTATATGAAGTGGTTTGTTGCTTTTTTATCCCACATTTTCAAAAAAAATGACGAACCTCTAAGCTGGGAAAAATTTATTGAAATCACCCAAAGCCATTTCAATGATTTTTCTGAAACTGAAATTGAAGAACTAAACAAGCATTTTAATGAAATCAACCCGATCGAACAGTCCACTGAAGAGCTTTATAATTTGAGTAATCTTTTTTGTGATGAAAGAAGTTATGGCATGGCAAACGAAAGTATCGCGAGGTCCTCAGAACACCAGGCTCAAGTGGTCTTCACCCGCATTGGCGCCAGCCATATAGGCGGATTTATAGAAATTTTGGAGAAAAATGAATTTTCTTATATTATTTTCTCCCCTAATTTTTAACCAGAAAAAATAATTATTTCTTCAACAAATATTTTACGGGCACTGAATAGGAAAATCTCAATGGCTCCGCCTCTCCAGACTGCGGGGCTCCCGAATTATAAACACCGACGTATTCACCTTTTTGATTCAGAGTGGGCGCGCCCGATAATCTGGGGCCTCCATCGGCAGTGGAAACCACTAGATATTTGAGGAGCTCATCAAAGGCAGCTTTTGGATAACTCCTTAATCTTGCTGCCGCTCGATCGTGAGCTTCTGTTGATGATAATCTATGGCCACGAGAGATAACTCGAGAAGTCCCATCTGAGTCCTCAGCTCCGTAGACAGCTCTATCTAAAGTCGGAATCACAAAGCCTGCTATATAAACAGTTGAACCTGGGTCCACAGGGACCACTGAGGCCTGTATAGGTTCAGCGATTTTTTGTGATATACGCAGAAGAGCAACATCTTTTAACTTATCACTAGCCTCACCACTATTAACACCAATGCCGCTCACACCCATCGATTCGAGTGTGATGACTAACTGATCCGGTGAATAAAGCAACTCTTCATCAGGCCCATAAACAAAAATTGGTAGGGGCTTTTGCTTTGTACCAAAGCCCTTTTCTACAAGACTAGAAATAACATGATAGGCCGTTCTCATCTGAAATCCATCACCGACAATAAACCCTGTTCCATCTTCAATTCCTTCAAAAATACGGCAAGGATCTAGATTGTGATTTAAACAAGCCTTGAGCTGACTAAGGAATATAGCCTTATCAGGCACTGCCAACTCCGAGCGATCCATGTCCTCGATTCTTTGGATAATTTCACCCAAGGATTGGCTTCCAAATAAATCAGCCGTTGTCACCAGGGAGCCAGAAGGAAGCACTAAACGAAATGTCGATCGAGCAGCCTGTTTGACCCCATCAGGGACCTCGGAGCTCTTTAGCGACAAAAAGCCCATGCCTTCAGGGGAGCCAGCCAAAACGAGCGGCGAACTTGTCAAAATAACTGAGAAAATAGCAAAAATCGTCAGCTGGATATGCAAAAAACAGCTCCTCCACGAGATGAATAGACTCTCAGTTATTTAATTGCAAAATTGAGTCCACAACTCAGCCTATAAATTATTACATTTTCGCCTTATCTTTCTTTGGTCAAGATCCCTTACATTGCGAGACTTGGTAGAAAGGTAACTCACCTTGGGCTTGTATTTATACTTTATCGATCTATAAAAGACTGGCTTAAAAACTGAGCGTCTGACCACATGTTTTTTGGCTTCCTGCTCCGATTGTCCAAGCGAATATTCAGATGTTGATTTTACAACAAGCGTGACGCTCTTTTGCTCGCCTCGAAGGATAAAAATATCGATGACAAAGCTTGCCAATAATACTCGTATAAACTTTATGACTCTTATCAAAATCATCTCCATAGCCAATGAATGTTAGGGAATAAAAAGGACGGCAACAAAGACAATGGCTCATGAGAGTCTCCTGGTAAAATTAATAAAATATAATGGTATTTTTCTTGATCTAAAAAAAGTGCCGGATTCGGCCTAAGAAACAATTTACTGAATCATAATAGATCCAATATAACAGCAGTGGCTTTGAATTTCAAGAGACGTGTCAAAAATAGACACATACTCTCGACCTATTTAAGTCTACAAAAGATCCGAATCCATATATTTGTGCTAAAGAACTATAAATTGTTGCCCTTTTTCTTTATTCTTAGGCGACCTTAGTTTGTATTTCAAGCCCGACATATCAAAAAGATTTTTTATACTTTCTCGTGGATTACCTTGTTTAGAATAAATAAATTCATGGGCTGCATTTATATAAGAACCTTTGATACCCATCTCTTTCAAAATTTCAAAGTAAGATTTAGGGATAAAATACCCATTGTTTGATTTTGCCTTCTCATAGAGCTTTTTCCACAAACTAATCATTCCCTTTGGGTCTTTTTTTGCAATCACCATATGGATAGCTTCATGTAATACTCGTCCACAAGCATAGGTCGCAGTGTAATTTGAATTTTTACTTGGGTTCCCCAAAATATATGGATCTTCTTCAAGGATGCTCACACATTGGTTAGCGCTTTTGGAGATCTTTTCTTTTAGCCGGCTTAACGTGATTTGACCTAATTTATACATAGCCCATTGAGAAAAATAATCGGCACTCCCTTCCATGAGCCAGCCTTCACGCAAATAGTCTTTGTTGGCTCTGCCTTGAAATTGATGCATACCTTCGTGGGCAATAACATAAATAAATCGTTCTTCAAGATCTTTAGAAGGTTTTTTCCAGCCTTTACCGGAAATATTAAAATGAACCCATCCAGGTGCCGAGCCTCCACCAATGCGTGACACTTTATCTTTATTCATATCTCCTGCACTGGCTATCACAAATGGAGTTGGATCAGGAGTGTATTGAAATTCATCCCCAAAAAGCTCAAATATTTTAGGTAAGGCTTTGTCTGCGGAATTTTTTAACCACTTGGGTATGCCTGGGTCCATCAATAAGCCTAATTGAGCTGACTCTGTGGGGGCAGCATTGCCAAAATAAATATAGGTCGATTCCATGTCACCCTTTGGCACCCATATTTGTTGCTCTTTAAAAGATTTGCCATCAAAGACTAATTTTTCTTTCTTTAGAGGAACAATATGAAACTGCTCCTTAATTTTGTCATGATGTTCAGTACGAACAGAGAAATGCCCAGTGTAAATAGCATAGGAGCTATCGCTAAAAGGAAGTGAAAACTCATAGTCCTGCTTAAGAAAGTCAGTATAGGGAGTGAAGGAAAATTTAAACTCTTCGAATTTGCTACCGTCTTTTCGAATGACAATCTCTTTTCCGTTTTCTATTTTGATCATGAAATCAGAGTTTGCAAATTTAAAAAACTTGTGACGAAATACGTTTTGGTCTCTAGAGAAAAATAGTTTTGCAACAGGCTTTGTCAGCTTGTAGTTAGCAGTCCAGACTTCAGGCTCGGTATGTTTAATAACGATAGTTACAAATTGCTCATCAACTGGGTTACCCGTGGACTGACATCCTATGAGGACGGTGAACATTAATAAAATTACCAGAATTTTCATAAATTCCCCAAAGTTCGAAACCCGTTGGGTCTTGAAACAAAAATGTTATCTAAGTATTGGGAATTATTCACGTTGAAAATGGCGGGGTTGACGGGACTCGAACCCGCGACCTCCGGCGTGACAGGCCAGCGTTGTAACCAACTCTACTACAACCCCGCGAAAGAGCGCCCATATTACTCACAAGTAACACAGGCTTTCAATGAAAAATTTTGTGAATTTCCCTATTTATGTCAGGGGTCAAAACTATTTTTTTCTTTTGGCAATGGTGCTGGCAATCGCCGCAGCACTCACCGTTTTGATCAAATCACCAGGTAAAAATGGCCAAAGACCCGCGGTAAAAAGTGTGCTTTTGTCCTCAATGTAGAAAGAAAGCACCACAAGGCCGAAGCTGAACACCACTAGGCTCCCCATAGCGCCAGCCGCCCAGCTTTTAAAAAAGCTCTGAGACCAGCCACGATCGGCTAAAGTGCCCACAACGAGGGTTGCCATCAGCATCCCCACTAAATAACCCACCGTGGCGCCACCCGTCACAGCCGCGAACATGGGAAGGCCTAAGGTCCCCATCAGCAAATAACAGCCCACCACCGAAAAAGCGCGGGTTCGCCCCCAAAGAAGAGAGATCAGGGTCACCCCAAAGGTCTGGCCCGTGATCGGGACCGGGGTCCATGCGAGAGGAATGGTGATCTGAGCGAGAAGGGCTAATAAAACAACCCCACCCAAAAAGCTCACGGCGTTGTAAAGCTTGGTATTATCAGATGCGGCTACATATCTAGGAATGACGGCCTGGCTATACATATATCCCCCTTGTTCAACGGAATTTTTGAACTATACCAGTCTGTTAGAGGCTAGCAACCACTTGTTTAGGCTCTGCGCCCCATCAATAAATGGGCCCGAGGACAAGCCTTGGATCAGGATAAATCTCGAGCGCTCGGGCATGATCATTTTCCGACACCACACCCGGCAAGTCACCACCAATGGGGGCTTCAAGGCTGAGCTGAAAGTGTAAATGGGGGGGCCAACCGCCATTCACACTTTTATCGCCCACCTCGGCAATCTTCTCACCCGTATGCACCGGATCGCCAACCTTCCATTTTTGAATGGAAGCTTCACTGAGGTGACCAAAAAGCGCATAGAGCTTTTGGCCGCTCAGCTCATAAAGGCAAGTGATGGTGGGCCCGTAATCCCCGGGGGCCTGGTGATAGGCTACCGAATGAATTTTGCCATTATAAAAACTGTAGATGGTTGTCCCTGGGGGCGCACCAATATCAATGCCCATATGAATGTAGCGCAAATCTTTCGTGAAAATATCATCTGTATAAATAAAGGGCCGCTTTTCGTTGTAACGGCCAATGCTGAACTCGTAGCCCTCGCTGCTCTCACCTTCTTTACTGAAATCGAGAACCTTCACATCTTGAGGGATCGGGATCACCGGATGAAAATGAAAATTTTCAAAGGCGATTTTTTGCCTCATTAACCAAGCTCTTTATCGCGCACAAGCTTTTGAATGCGCCAGCAGCGTTCGTTCTCCTCTTTAGAGGTCAAAATCGCTTTTTGCATATATTTGGGTAGGCTTTTTTGCGATTGCAAAAAATTATCGATTTGCTCTGTGGACTCTAAATCACAAAATTGGGGCAAAGTGCTATAGACCAACCCACGCATATACATAATCTCATCAGAGTAACTGGACGCCTTTAACTGGTCATAGATGCGCTCAGAAAACTTTTTATGGATTTCTTTTTGATTTTCAGGAAAAAGCCCCGACAAGGTGGCGCGCAACTCACCCGTGCTCAAAGTCTTACGATCCTTAGTCACTTTTACAAAAAGAGCTTCCTTGTTAGTCAGACTCGGTAGAAGGGCTTGCACGTAAGCGGTCTGATTCAAGCCACGTTTACTTTGATCTTTTTGCCTTTCGCTGAGCAAAAGGGCCTCGGCGTTTTCATGGCCATAAGTAGCAAGCCTTGATAACAAGTTCCAGCGCTCATCTTGGTTCAAGGAAAATTCTAAGGGGAAGACCCTGTTTGACTGCAGCGCCTTAGCGAATCGATCTAGCATGCTTGGGCTTTCTGCTAACTGGCTTAAAAAGCGAAACCAAAGCCTTTGCGCCTCTACATCCTCTTTGCTATTAGAAAGCATTCCATAAATTCCGGTTTCAAAAAGCTCAACCCACTCCATGCGACGTTTTTGCCAAAGCGTACCATCCCCAGGATAATAACTTTTAAGTGCTATCGAAATTTTATCAAAAACAAAAGACAAGGTATTGGGATTGGTTTCGGCAAACCCGTGGTCGCGGGCGATATCTAAAAAGATGGTCAAGTTGAGCTTTTGATCGCGCACCATATTCCAAAGATCCGCCCAAAGCATGGTTCGTAAAAAATCATCATCTATGTTTGACAAGTGATCTTTAAGAAAATCCACAGTCTTAGGATCCAACTGAACTTTGGCGTAATCGTGATCCTGATAATTGGGATAAATGATATGAGGGCAAAGCTTGCCTCTGACCTTATTCACTCGAGTGGTCTCACGGTTATAAGTGATGTCAAAGCTTTGATTCAGCTTCAGCTTATCCCCTGCTTGCCTAAAAAAAGCCACCTTGGTTTTATGGGGCCTCAAGGTTGGGTAATCTCTGGTCGCTGTTTGAATGATTTCAAAGTCAGTGATTTTACCCTTGTGACAAATGGCCTGGGCTTGCAAGTTATTCACCATGGCCGTTTGCAACCAGCGTTGCTTCCAGGTTTGTAAATCTAAACCCGCAGCCCTTTCCATGGAGGATACAAAATCTTTAAGCTGAGTGTTTTGAAAAGCATAGTCTTTAAAATAAGCTTTTAAACCCTTTTGAAAGGTTTTGTCTCCGATATAAAAAGAGAGCTGTTTAAGGGTTGAAGCCCCTTTTCCATAAGTGATGCCATCAAAGTTGGACATGGCCAGTTCTGTATTTAAAACCTCACTCACTATGGGATGGGTGGTCACTGATTGATCCGCGCCATAAGCCCATTGCTTCGTGCGACTATAAAAAGTCAGCCAGGCCTCATTAAAGTCAGTGGCTTCCGCCAAAGCTTTGGTAGAGGCAAAGGTGGCAAAACTCTCATTGAGCCACAAATCATTCCACCACTTCATAGTGACAAGATCGCCAAACCACATATGGGCCATTTCGTGGAGAAGGGTGTGGGCCAAAACCCGCTTTTGCTCTCGGGTTTTTTCGCCACGGACCACAAAACGGTCCTCATTAAAAGTGACTGCAGCCACGTTCTCCATAGCGCCAGCATTGAAATCAGGAACAATCACCTGATCGTATTTTTTAAAGGGATATTCATAAGAAAAGTATTTTTCAAAAAATGAAAAACCTTTTTTAGTCGTATCAAACCAGTCTTCCACTTTGACGTACTTTTTTAAAGTTTGTCTGGCAAATAGCCTTAAGGGGACCACTTGCTCCCCATTTTTATACTCGTCCTCCCAAACTACGTAATCACCGGCATGCAAAGAATATAAATAGGTGGAAAACTTTTGTGACTCAGGGAAGATCCAAAGACTGTTCTCGCCCTCAATCTGTTTATTGGCCTCACGAGTGCTCGAAATGACCTGCCATTCATTAGGCACCTTCACCCGCGATCGAAAGGTCGCCTTCAAATCAGGTTGATCAAAACAAGGAAAGACTCTATTGGCAAAGTAAGACTCAAATTGGGTATAAAGATAGACTCTGCCATCCTCTGGGTCGACAAAACGGTGGAGACCTAAACCATTGCTGCTATACTCATTAGCAAACTCCACTTTAATGTTGTTCAGCCCAGGTTTGAGCTCTGAGGCGTTAATGGGAAGAAAGTATTGATTGTAGGCTTTGGGGCTCATCTGCTTGCCATTAACCACGAGCTTAGTGATTTGACCTTTGTAAAAATCAAGACTTAAAGGAAAGCTTTTCTTTAACAAGAAGCTGATTTCCACAGACCCTTTAAATATTTTTTCGTGGGTGAGATCAAAAGTTAAATCATAGCGAGGATTGCTCACATACTGACCACGCAGTTGGGCGTAGCTCTGACTCAGCCCTGGCTCAACCTTTCTCACACCGAGATTGGACTGAAAAAAACTACAAGAAGTTAAAGCAAAACTTAAAGAAAATAGAATTATTCGCAACATGAATCCCCCGAGACACCACTTGTGTTCTAAATGGAGGCCGAGAGTCAGTCAAACACCTCCCTTCATAGCTAAAGAGAGTCCCGGCTTGGCGCATCAAACCCCCAATATCTTTTCGGGGAGCCAGGTCACAAGTGGGGGGTAAAAATATATGAGCGCCATCACCAAAATCTGAATGGCAATAAAGGGGATCACCCCACGGTACATCTGTAGAGTTGTCACTTCTTTAGGCATCACCCCGCGCAGATAGAACAGGGAAAAGCCAAAAGGTGGAGTCAAAAAGGAAGTTTGTAGGTTTAGGGCCACCAGAACCCCAAACCATAGAGGATCAAGGCCCATGCCCAGCAAAATGGGGCCCACAATGGGAATGATCACAAAAGTGATTTCAAAAAAATCGAGGAAAAAGCCTAAAAGGAAAATCACCAGCATAACTAGCCAAAATGAAGCCCATAGGCTTCCATGAAAGCTGGTAAGGGCTTCCCTCACCCACTCATCGCCTTCAAAACCCCTGAAGACCAAAGAAAACATGGCAGCACCCATTAAAATAGTAAAAACCATAGAGGTTATATGGGTTGTCGACACACAGGCCTCTTTCATTTTTTTCAAGTCTAAGGAGTTTTTGAAAAATCCCAAAAACAAAGCCCCCACCCCACCAATGGCCGCAGCCTCCGTCGGCGTGGCCAAACCAAAAAGAATAGAGCCTAAAACTCCAGTGATTAAAAACAATGGGGCCACAAGGGCTTTTAAAGCCTTTTTCCAAGCCCCCTGACTTTGTACTTTGGCTGGCGGAAAATATTGCGGCTTAAGAATTGATAACAGCAAAGTGTAAAGCATATAGGCTGCCATTAAAATGATCCCAGGGATAAGAGCCCCTATAAAAAGATCTCCCACGGAAACCGTTTGCGGACTAAAAACGCCTTGATCCAACTGTGCTTGCTGGTGAGCTGTGCTGATCACATCCCCTAAAACCACAAGCACAATGCTAGGAGGAATGATCTGCCCCAAAGTGCCTGAGGCGCAAATGACTCCTGATGAAAAGGTGGCGGGATACTTGTTAGAAAGCATCAAGGGTAAAGAGATCAAGCCCATAGTGACCACGGTGGCACCAACAATCCCGGTAGAAGCCGCAAGAAGTCCACCGACTAGGCATACGGAAAGGGCTAAGCCCCCGCGCAACCCACCGAATAAAGAGGCCATGCTTTCTAAAAGATCTTCTGAAATCTTTGTTTTCTCTAAGACCACACCCATAAAAACAAAAAGAGGAACAGCCAAAAGAGTTTCATTGAGCATGACTCCATAAACTCGCCCCGGAAAGGCCGAGATAAAGTCAGGGTCAAAATGTCCTGTGTATAAACCAATGCCGGCAAACAAAAGGCTTGAGCCAGCAAGCGAAAAAGCCACCGGAAAACCCAGTAACAAAAAACCAAAGGTGAGGAGCATCATGAGTAAGGGAAAATACTCAGCCATGAGTTCCTCGAATTTGTTTGAAGGATTGATAAAAAATCACCAGGCCTTGCAAAGCCAATAAGAAAGGATAAATCAGCAAAAGGGTTTTTAATAAAAACACGCCGGGCAGACCATTCGCGTCCCCTGAGCGCTCGAATACGCTCCAAGAGTTTTTCACGTAAGGCCAGGAGTTATAAAACATGACAGCACAAAAGGGCCACAAAAAGACCAATACACCAAACATTCGAACCATGGCTTGCTTACCTTTAGGCATATAGGCGTAAAAAATATCCACCTTCACGTGTTGATCAACAGAAAGCGTGAAGGCGGCCGCCGTCATAAAGATCATGGCATGAGTATAAAGCACAAGCTCTTGTAGCCATACCCAGTTCATGTGAAAGAGATAGCGAAAGATCACGATAAAAAAGGTGACAAGAACTAAAAAAAGATTGAGCCAAGAAATTTTATTTCCTAGCCAAACGATGGACGACTCAACCTTTTCCATAAGAATTAAAAACCTCGGGCGTTGGAATAGCCAATCTCTGAAATCTTTTGCCAATTGAGCACTTGGCCACGGAACTTTTCCATAGATTCGTAGGTTTTCATGGCGTGCTTATCAGCTTTTGCTACGGCTAGCACCACCTCTTGAGATTTTTTTTGTAGCCCTTTTAGCACTTCGTCAGGAAACTTCATCAATTTCACTTTGTGCTTTTTCTCAAGCATCTCAAGAGCCGGAGCATTGCGGTAAGTGTACTCTGCCGTCAACCGGTAGTTGATAGCCTGAGTGGCCACTTCAATCACCCGTTGCAAGTCTTTGGGCAAAGATTCAAAAAACTTTTTATTTACAATCATTTCGATATTGGAGCCCGGTTCATGCCAACCGGGCCAATAGTAAAACTTCGCAGCTTTATGCAAGCCACTGGCTGAATCATTATATGGGCAAACCCATTCAGCAGCATCGATGTTTCCTGACTTCAAGGCCTGAAAGACCTCCCCGCCCGACATGGTCACCACAGCCGCCCCCAACTCCGATAAAACTTTGCCACCCAGGCCAGGCATACGAATTTTAAGACCTTTAAAATCATTGAGTGTTTTGATTTCTTTATTAAACCAGCCCCCCATTTGCGTGCCCGAGTTTCCTACGGAATAAGGCTTCACCCCAAAAGGGGCGTAGGCCTCAGCCCATAGTTCTTTGCCTCCACCAAACTCGAGCCAAGCATTCATCTCGGGGGCTGTAAAACCAAAAGGAATGGTGGCAAAAAATGGGGCCGAGGGGATCTTACCCTGCCAGTAGTAAGAGGCTCCGTGACCCATTTCCACAGTACCCTGTTGAACAGCATCAAAAAGTTGCATGGCCGGTACAATCTCTTTGGCGCCATAAACTTTAACTTTTATACGCCCGCCAGAAAGTTGCTCGATCATTTTACCTAGCTCATTCGCACTGGTGCCAAAGCCAGGATAATTTTTTAGCCAAGTGGTGGCCATTTTAATTTTGTATTCGGGTTTAGCCACCGCCACGGCAGGAGCGCTCAAAGCTAAGGCACCAAGGCCTGCATTTTTTAGCAAATGTCTTCGACTCATAGAGACCCCCACTTATTTTCGAATATATAGACTTGGTATAGGCAAGGCCTATTGTCCATGGAAAATGCCCATGACACATTTCACCGCAGAGTATTGCGGTGCAAAAGGTTGCAGACCTAAGAGGCGACTTGATTTACAATCGGCTTATCTTTTAACCAAGACCACTGGAAGGGGGCCCCATGGCCATCAAGTTTTATAAAACAGATATAGGTACGGGTTGGGAAGTTCCCTGGTATTGCTGGGAGCTGATGAAAAAAAACTATGGCTTAGCTTTGGGTGTCTCTGTACTCGCTCTTTGTTTTTATATGGTGGCCGTTATCCCACTGGTTGGACCCTTCCTTTCGACACCTTTAATCTTTATGTATATTGTTGGCTCCCTTTTTATCGGCAGAGATTGGGAAGCTGGCAAACCATCAAGTTTTAACACTTTTATGACTAAGGCGACCGACAGAGACACTCTCAAACGTCTTTTGCCCGTCATCATTCTTCAAATTGTCTTATCAACGGCCAACGTGAGTCTTCTGGAAAGTGGTATTCCTGGGGCTGGCTTGGCCCAATTTGCGATCAGTGTCGTGGGCGCGCTAATTGGTATCTTTTGTGTTCCCATTATGGTGTTTCATCCCAATGTGCTTTTTGCGGAAGCCTTTAATCTTTCCTTGAAAGCCGCCTGGGCCAATATCGTCCCTCTTATTTTTGGTTGGCTGGTTTTCTTTGTTTTAGCTATGGTGTCTGCTATTTTATTATTTTTTCCGCTGGTTTTTGCCTTTATGCCGGCGGCCCTCACCTTTCACTACGTATGGTACCGGGTGATCTTTGAGGACCTTCAACTAGGCGATTAAAAGGCACCGGGCTCTATTTTCAGGCCGCTGCACAACAACAACTATTTGAACTGGGCAATGGCCTTAAACTCTACAGCGATGGGGGTTGGTAGAGCCCCCACCTCGACAGTGGTGCGACAGGGTCCCGCCTCGACACTAAAATATTCAGCATAAACAGCATTAAAATCTTTAAAGTCTTTTTTCATGTTGGTTAAAAACACTTGAACATCAACAAGGTCTTTAAGGTCAAGGCCGGAGTCTTGTAAAACCGTTTGAATATTTTCAATCACCGAATGAGTTTGCTCTTTGATGTTGTAATCAATAACATTGCGGTTTTGATCAAAGACCACACCGGGGATATCGGAGGTGCCACGCTTGCGTGGGCCAACGCCTGATAAAAACAAAAGATCACCCACCCGTTTGGCATGGGGATAACTGCCGACCGGCTCTGGCGCTTTTTCACTGATAACTTGCTTATTCATAATCTTTTCCTTTAAGCGCACCATGCTTTTTTGCGACCTTTTGTGTCGCAAAAAAGACTTGGTATGTCTCTCACCAAGAGTGTTGATGGTAGTCGTAATACCAGCGGTCGTGATCTGGGTCCCATTCGTCCCAAGTGGGGATTTTTTCTAGTTTCTCTAAATAGTTTTCTGGAACAATCCCCGGCACAACAAAAGCTTTTTGCCTTTTTAAAGGGTAAGGATTTCTTAATTCCATCCCCAAAACACCTAAAATGCTTCTAGCAATATACCAAGTGGCTTGCGGGTTCCAGCCATGGGCAATTTTAATCACTACACCAAGACCATCGGGATAATCCTGATGCTCAATAGCGAGACCCAAAAGCCCGTCAGCACCCTCTTTGGCAATGACTTTGCCTTTGCAAGATTTAATCACCGTCGTATCAAGACGATTAAAACCACCAATCAAGTCAGGCTCTTGAATAAAAGCCTCCCAAATCCAGTCTTCATTTTTACGTTTGGCAAGGCCCGCATAGCATTGAGCGAGCTGATTCACAGTCATTGCTACTGTTGGCAAACCATCACCGTCACGAGCGATGCGAATGGGCTCATAGTCATTGCCAAGAAAGCTTCTCACCACATCAAGGTAAGCTTTAAATACAGGATGATCGGGCAACAAATAGCCGGCGCGATTCCAACCTTTTAAGCGACAACCTTTTAAAATGGCCGCGTGATGCCCAGAGGAATTGTTAAACCAACGGCGAGGTCTACGCACCTGACGCCCAAATTGCACCAAGGGAAGATCAAGGGGTGTGAGCATCAAGCCCCACTCTCCTTGGCTAAGCAAACTTTGCGCGGCCTCAACGTGCTCGGCGGTGCCATTGTGGCTGGCGAGGCTGATCGCCTTTTGCTTAATGTTGGTGGTGTCTTTGAGTTCGTCAGCAAAAACCTTAATATAAAAGGGCTTCATCATAGACCTTCCATAACAAAGCACATTTCCGCCGAAAGAATGAATTTTTTTATCTCCACTGTACCAAGATACCGCACCGTGAATGGTGTTTTCAGAAACTCCGTTTCTGCGGTAGTCGACCAAAGGCTCCCAGTCGACATCGCGACCAGTAGGGATGTTTTGCACCTGTTCTCCGAAAGGAGAGCTTGGATAGACCTTCACTCTTCGTCCCCCAAAGGTTCGTCGTAACCAGAAAGCACATTGCGATCGCCAGCAAATTTATCCACGTTGTCCTCATCAAATTCAAGGTCTGGTGCTGGTTGAGATGTTGGCGTTAAACCAATAAGGGCTGCGCCCGTCCCATGGATGGGTTGGTACTCATAGATCTCACCTTTATAAGCATTGGTCTCACCAGCCACAGAAGCTAACCACCAATAGGGTTTGTGGTTAACGACTTTTTTAGTCACACGGGCTTCGCGGTGAAATTGTCTAGAAAGCTGGGAAACATCTTCAAGACGGCCTTTTTCAAAAAATTCTAAAAATTTAAGGTTCCATTCTTCATCTTTTTTTGAAGAGATCTGATCAGGACACTTGTCTGGATCGATTTCCATGGCGTAACGATTAGAAAGACTGGTCACAGAAATAACAACGGCTGTTTTGTTTTGCTTCTCTAAAGCATCGCGAGTGGCTTTGCCTAAAATGAT
>JAGQZY010000039.1 GCA_020435205.1 Bdellovibrionales bacterium
ATTAAGAACCAAACGGTCTTTAAGAATAGCTGCCGTCAGTAAGGACGATTTTTCATCTGGCGAATAAACCAGTTGCAGATCTCCTCCTCTCACTGATCCAGCTTTGACAGCTCCTTTTTGCATGGCCACCAATGAACCTGCTGCAAACTGAAGCCCCTCAACTTCCCATGGTTTTCTGAGTTCTAGGATAAAAAAACCTTTAAAATAGCCGAGAAGTTTTGCGCTATCTGGCTTAGGAACTTGAATCAGCTTTTGCCCAGAATAAACAAAAGTTTTATCACTATAAAAATCCAAAAGTTGGGTCACCAAAGAGATTTTACCTTCGGGATTAAAGAGACTGGTGCCATAGGCTGCCATATCTTTGACTGTGCCCTCAAAAACAGTTTTCGCTTGCGAAAGATCCGTGCCCCGCTTCCAAAGCTTAACGATGCGCGGATAACCCGATTCGGTCATTGAACCAGCGCCGAAATCTGTAGCCACAAACATATTTTGACTATCATACCAGCCCACCCAAGACTTGGCCTCAGGCAGTTCAAAACCATTTTTCACAAAGCTTTTACTAGCAATACTAAATTCTTTAACGACGATAGCGTCTTTGCCGCCGCGAGAAAGATAGATCAGGCAGCGCTCATACTGAGGCTGTAAACAATTAGCTCCTTTAAAGACCCAATTTTCTTTGTCTGCTTTTGCCACTTGATCGAGGTCCAAAAGCGTTTCCCACTTTGGCCGTTTTTGCTTGTAACTTGTCAATGTCGTTCGACGCCAGAGACCTCGCACATGTTTATCATCCTGCCAAAAGTTATAAACGTGCTTGCCGCCAATATCCGAAACCATTGGAATTTTGTCTTTGGACTGAAGAATACCCAATGCCTCAGACTCCAGGCTCTTAAAACGAGGAGTTTTGGTCAACTCGGCAAGGGATTTTTTATTTTGTTCTTTGACCCAATCCATGGCCTTTGCCCCTTCAACGTCCTCCAACCACAAGTAGGGGTCTTTGGGAGCCTGGTTGGCCTCATCGGAGGTTGGCTTTTGTGTACAAGCCAAACTGATCAGGGGTAGGCAAAGCAAAAGAGAAAAAGGGAAGGATTTCATAGACGCTCCTTTATATTTAAGCCTTTGTCCCTAATGTCTGCACAAGGGTCAACCTCCGTCCCCATGCATACAAAAAACCCTCAGAAATCTGAGGGTTTTGTCGGAAATAAAATTTCAACTCAATGAAAGTTAGGGTGTTGGCGTCTGATCAGTGACATAGAGGAAGGCCGCGTTCAAAGCTGAGGCAAAACCCGCTTCACGATCGGCGGCCATGTCCACAGAAAGGCCAGGCTCCACACCATTGTTTTCGATGTATTTACCGCTAGAAGTGATAATCAAGGACTCTGTGAGGTTCAGCATGAACTTGGAAATTGGCGAGAGGGCATGACCTGTCACGTTTCCGCCTCCACCCATGGTTCTTTGGCCAATAAGAAGACCAAGATCATTATCTTGCACAACACTGGCAAAGATATCACACATGGATACACAAATCTCGTTCACGAGAAAGGCAATCTTTACATCATCATCAAGACCTTTTGAAAAGTCCTGTAATGAAAAAGGGTCTAGAACATCAATACTTAATGGACGAGAAATTTTAAGACCCGCGTCCATATCTTCTTTGAGTTTCTTAACCACACCACGGGCAATTTGCTTTTCCGCACTGGTTGCCCCCATAGCGGCTACTGTACGAAAGGAATTCACCCAATTGTTATTCAGTCGAACTTGCATGGATGGAAGCTTCAAGGGACGCTTTCTTAGCATATTAGCCATTCGCATCCCGTGAATCAATGAACCACCACCATTATCGATCATATCAACGACAACACTTTTAATTTGTTTGTCAGCAATTGCATTGATGGCTTTTTCAAATTCAGCCACAAACTCATCCTCTCCAGGAAAACTGCTAATCTGAAGATAAGCGTAGGTGTAGCCATCATCAGTTTTCACAATCTTCGCTGGAATTTTTGGATCCTGGTAAAGGTCATCCACAGAGCCGGCAACAGGAAAAGCTCTTTCCTTAAGGGCTGCAGCCATATCCCCCTCGTCATACTCCCCATTAAAAAGGGCTTTCATGACGGGGTTGTAGCGAGCAAAGCGGAATCCCGTGATGGCGATGGCTTTCACTCGCGAAACGACAGCATCGACAGGCGACTGAAAGCTATCCAGTAGAGCCTTTAAGCCCTCAAAACCGAAGAAAGCTTGAGCCAGTGGATTTGTCACCAGAGAGGCTGGAAGCTCTCCCATATCACCTGGGTCTTCACTTTGTGGTGGTTGCTGTTGTTCTGTGAAAGCTAAAAGGTCTTCCACAATCCATGGAAGGCGAACTTGGCTCACCTGCCCAGCTCTCACAACGGTCAATTCAATAGAGTCGTCAGACGGCAGAGCCATATCTAAGGAGGACCGCAAAGAAAAGCGAGTGGAAGCAAAAGTTAAATCGGATTCTGGTTGGCCGAGGTTAATATAAGGAACGATATCGTCCTTAAGAACTTCAGCAATGGGCCGACCATTGGCCTCAATAATATAGTCCCCAGGAAGAACTGGGTAAGTGGGAGATTGAGAACCCACAAACTGAGACATCACTTTTACAGCTTCCGTCGGCACACCATTCCAATCAATTTTGGTTCTTAAGGTGGAAAAACCAAGGTGAGCGACATTAGCAAACTCAGGAAGAATACCATTATTCATTTGAGCAGCACTCACATGGGCATCGCGCACAGTGTGCACACATTTTTGGTAGAGACCCATAAACTCATCATTGGTCATTTCTTCAGCAGCTAAGGTCACACAGTCGCTTTCCACAGCTGCGATATCCACACCAAAATTCTTATTTTTTAATTCCGCTGGCGCATAGTTATGCTTAAAAATTGTGAAGGCCCATTGCATATCGGCCACACGCTCTTCGCTGGTCAATTTATTTCCTGGAAATCCGCAGGATGCGAGCGCCAACATGGACACCAATAAGGATAACTTTATAGATAGCTTCATTTCCCCCCCTGAGTTTGAAGCTGAATCTGGTGCCCCCATGCACCAGAGGAGTAAAAATTACAAACCCTGGGGCAAAATGACAAGGAAATTTTCCATTAAGAGTTTTAATGAAATGTATTAGAATTGAGATGAAAAAGAGCCCTATTTCAAAAATAGGAGGGCTAAACGAGGAGTATTTTCATTTACTTTCAACTGACCCCACAAGCCCTTTTGATTCAAGTAAAGGTGATCACAAAAAATGCCTCCAACAAATTGATTTTTGAAGAGGGCAAGCCCTGGCTTAAGCTCAAGATTTCAGCAGTTCCAGAGAAAGGAAAGGCCAATGCGGCCATTATTGAATTTTTGAGCAAAAGTTTAAAAATCAGCAAAAGCCAAATCAGGATTGTACAGGGGGAAACCTCCAACCAAAAAAAAATTGAAATTCAATCTCCGACCCCACATCAAATCTTAAAAAGCCTTCAAGAACAACTTTAAAGGTGATCTAAAAAGTGGCTAATGGCTTGTACCATTTGGCCGCTGCCCCCACTATGCTGATACACACCAGAGCCTTTATCTTTCCAAGCATAGATATCAAAGTGGGCCCAAGGGATGCCACCGGTAAAGGCGTTAAGGAACCATGCCGCTGTGATCGCGCCGCCAAAACCATCAACACTATTCACCATATCGGCAATATCAGATTTGAGCTTGGCCTTTTCCTCGGGCACCAGGGGCATGCGCCAGCTCCCATCCCCCATAGCCTGTCCGCTACGCAGAAGGGTTTCAGCAAGATTGTCATCATTAGAAAAAAGACCCGGCGTCCCCGCCCCTAGCCCAACTTTGATGGCGCCCGTCAGAGTGGCAATATCAATAATCATCTTTGGCTGCTGCTCTCTAGCAACACTGAGAGCATCCCCTAGCACTAGTCGGCCTTCTGCATCGGTGTTATGAATCTCTACCGTATGCCCACTGCGAGAAACTAAAATATCCCCTGGACGAAAAGAATCTTTGCTCACAGCATTTTCGGCCAGAGCTACATAAAAATCACAATTGATCTTAGCTTTGGTGCTCACAATGTAGTGAGCCAGTCCAATCACCGAAGCCGATCCTCCCATATCTTTTTTCATCAAGCGCATACCACTGGAGGGCTTAATATCAAGGCCACCGCTATCAAAAGTGATACCCTTACCAACAATGGCAATGGCTTTCTCTTTAGGGGCAGCCCCTCGATATTGGATATGCACCAAACGAGGACCATGCAAAGCTCCCTGCCCAACAGCGATATGAAGCCCCATCCCCTCTTTTCTTAACCGAGCCTCATCCCAAACCGTCACTTTGGTTTTTGCAGTTTTTGAAAAATGACTTTTGCAAAAGTCAGCGTAGGTTTTCGGGTTGAGAATATTGGCCGGTAGATCCACTAAATAGCGAGCCATATTTACGGCTTCACCAAGGACTGCTGCTTGTTTCACAAGGTCTTTATAATTTTTGATTGTCGATTTCACTGAGATTTTTTGAGTCTCAGGCTTTAGCATTGGCCAATAGTTTTTAAAGTTGTAATGGGCCATTTCAATACCAACACAGGCCCCTTTCCACTCCTCTTCATCATCCCCCACATATTCCAATGAAATGTATTGCTGAGATGTGCTTAATATTTGACGAATGACTCCGCCGACCAAGTCTCGAGCCATGGCAAAAGGGGAAGGGCTAAAAAAACCGTAGTGACTGCCTGACTCAACAATCTTAGCCTGTAGACACCAGTGTGAGCCTGCCGTCGTCGTCCAAGAAACGACAGGTGAACCTGCTGCCAGTTCTTTTTTTTGCTCATTGGGAATTTTTAAACTTTTAGGGGTTTTTTGCTCGCGACCAATAAAAGTAACTTTACAACCCCCGGAAAAAGACTTCCCGGATTTATTGAGCCAAGAGGACGGAACAGAAAAGCGATGCATAATAACCCCCAATGCAAGAGCCCCAGTCTACATGAGGGCTTTGCGGCGAGCAATCTTCTCTGCCTAAAGCAAATAGATTATGCAAAAAAAGATTTCAGCTTTCCTGCCTGCCCCAACACATAGGATCGCGAGTGCTGGATGAGCACCCCCTGTTCATGAATCACCCGACCCTGACGGCGAAGTTGTAAAAAAAGATCCTGCTTAGAGGGCTCAATATAAATTTGGCAAGGGGTGATCAGTCCAGTGGGGTACCCATCGACATAAACCTCCAGGTCCTCTTCCAAACTCAAGATAAACAGCTTGCGCCAACCTTTGCGTTTAAGATGGGAAAATCCCCTGATGTGTTCTGTTCGTAAAAAAAGAAAAAGAAAAGCGATAAAAAGTTCCATTAAATCCTCGCTGGTAGGCCTTTTTAGGGGAATCCTTAGTAAAAGGAAAGGGATCTTCTAACAAACTAGACCTTCTGACAGGTTGGCGATTTTGCCCATTCAGAGGGCAAAAGAGAGCCAGGGGATGACTTTCTTCCCCCCCCTTGATTAAATCTATCTGCAAGATCTACAAATAGGCGGTTCTATGAAAATAGGTTTGATGAGTCTTATTCTGGTTCTTTTCTTTTTCTCCACATCCCTCTGGGCAGCAAATATCTATGTCGCCCCCGTCACGGGCACTGGTAAAATGGACAAACAACAGCTAGAAACCATCCGCGAGCTGATTAAAGTGCAAGTGAGCGATAGCCAACACAAAGTGGTTCACAAGCTCGATGAAGCTGACTTTTACATTCAAACCAAACTCATCCACTTTCAAAGCTACACCCTATCCATGAGTCGTTGGCAAGGGGGCGAAAAACTCACCACGGGTCAATGGAAAGCCAAGGACCTCAACGAACTCGAGGGGGCCATTCAAAAAGCTGTGCCAGTGGTGTTAGCCGGAGAGGCCAAAGGACCCGGCAAAGCTCTTTTTGATAACTCTAAATCTTTAGGTGACCAGGCCGAAGAGAAAATGCAGAAAAATAATTACGAAAGAGTCCCCGCCCGCAAACAAATCGTCATTGGCTTTGGTCCCGCTTACTTTTCCAATATGAACTCCGCAGGCACCGGTGTAGGTGTGCAAACTGGTTATGTTTGGAACATTGATGATCATGTGGACCTGGGTCTCCTTGCTGAATTTGCCCTCTCTTTAGATCATGGAGATGCCCACATGTTTAATGGAAAAATTGCCGCCAATTACTTTTTTGCAAGCTCTGATGTGAGCCCCTTTGTTGGTGCAGCTTTTGGTTATGGTTACGCTAGCGCCCACGATGGTTTGAACCAAATTGCCGATGACTCCTCAGCTGGGTTTGCCCTCAGTGCGCAATTAGGTGTGAAATTCTTTAGAACTTCGACTGTGAACCTTGGGGTCTCCGGAGAGTACACAACCATATTTGATGGAAACTCTATTGGTAACCCTTCGATGTTTTTACTTCGAGTGGGTCTCTTTTACTAAAACCTTGCCGCTACATTTTTCCCATAGCTTCAAGTAGCGCAAAGACCAGCCAATGCCATCAAAGAGGGCAGCAAAAAAACCGGGAATCCCATCACGAAAGCCGCCTTTTAAAAAATACCTACGAAAAAACCTCATTTTTGGTTTCCAGAAAAGGTATTTAAAATGATTAGCTAAAGATGGTCGCACCCCTTTTTTATAAAGAAAATCGGCTTCAAAACTAGAATAAAAATCCATCTTCTTTAAAAATTGTGAAATGGTCAGATAGGGATAATGAGACATTGTGTTTTCCAAATATCCAACGCTACCATCGATCTTCAAACTTTCGTGAACGTGCTGATTGGGAAACTGCCCTTTGCCTTTTTTAAAAATCCTGAGTTGTGTGTCGGGAAACTGCCCACCATACTTTAACCAATGGCCAAAAAAATGATTTTTGCGCTTGAGTTTATAGGCGACATGTTCTTCTTGCTCCATTTTTTGTCGAACTTCTTTCATGAGGGATTCGTCAAAGCGCTCATCAGGATCCACATAAAAAATCCAGTCACCAGTGGTCTGATCCATAGCAAAGGACTTGTTCACATTGAGATTCATGTTGTTGGGGCGACGATAGGCTTTGCAACCCAGTCTTTCCGCCACTTCAAACGAGTTATCATCGCTTTCGCAATCCACATAAATAACCTCATCACCCCACTTGAGAAGCTCTGGCAAAAGTTCCTCCAGATGGTAAGCCTCATTATGACCGATACAGGTGATAGAAAGTTTCACTCAAGCCTCTTAGGAAAATTGCACTAGACAATAGGATTTTTTACCGCGCCGGAGAACAAGCAAAGAATCAAATAAAAGGGGCAAATCATTACCAGGCAAATCTTCACCCTCAAAACGTTGGTTATTTAAATAGATCGCTCCAGCCTTAATATCTTTGCGCGCGGCTCCTTTAGAGCTACACAACTGGGATTGCACCAAAACATCAACAAGGGTTATCTCTGCTTTCTGAGTTTTTGCCACTTGCACTGATGGGGCTTCACTAAACACTTCTTTTAAAGTCTTTTCATCGAGCTGTTGCAGCTCTCCAGAAAACAAAACCTGGGAAGCATGCTTAACCCTTTTGAGTTCATCTTGGCCATGGATCAAAGTCGTCAGCTCTTCCGCAAGAGCATTTTGCGCAGCTCTTTCTTGAGGAGCCGATTGCATAGCCGACTCTAAAACAGATATCTCATTTAAACTTTTTAAACTGAAATATTTTAAAAGCTTTAAGACTTCATCATCAGGTAAACGTAAAAAGAATTGGTAAAACTGATAGGGGCTGGTCTTATCAGGACTTAACCAGACATTGCCGCTTTCGGTCTTCCCAAACTTGGTTCCATCGGGCTTAGTTACCAATGGAAAGGTCAATCCAAATGCCACATCTTTATTGTGAGACTCCCCCTGCATACGGCGGATGAGCTCCACACCAGCTGTGATATTACCCCATTGGTCTGAGGCGCCAATCTGCAACTGACAGTTTTGAGTTTTATGAAGGTGGTAAAAGTCATAGGCTTGTAAAAGCATATAAGAAAACTCGGTATAGGAAATTCCGTGCTCACTATTTTCCACACGGCTTTTTACCGAATCTTTGGCCGTCATATAGTTCACCGTAAAGTGCTTACCAATATCCCGCAAAAAATCGATATAAGAGTAAGTGGCCATCCAATCGGCATTGTTCACAAGCTGGGCCCCATTGGGACCGCTAAAGTCTAAAACCCGTTCCGCGTTCTTTTTGATGCCTAAAGCATTGGCATTAATAATGTCCCGGGACTGCAAGTTGCGTTCTTTACTCTTGCCGCTTGGATCCCCAATCATGCCTGTGGCTCCACCGAGGAGCATTATGGGCTTATGCCCCCGATCCTGCAGACGGCGCATTGTCATTAAGGGAAGCAAGGAGCCCACGTGGAGGCTATCCGAGGTTGGATCGAAACCACAATAAAAGGACATCGGGGTCTCCAGGGCCTTTTTAAGGTCATCTGAGGTGCACTGGTAGGCCAATCCGCGGCTTTCGAGCTCAGCAAAGAGCATATCAATCTCTCCATTTCGATGCAGTTCGCAAAGAGCATAGCAAAAACCCATGGCAAGGTCATCTGGTAAGCTTTTGATCCCTGTTGATTTTTACAAGAAAATCAGTAATATGGGCTCAAACAGGGAGAAATATGGCCAAAGATGACCTGATACAGCTCGAGGGCACGGTCACCGATGTTACCGGCGGCGGTAACTATAAGATCGAATTAGAGAACGGGATGAATATCACGGCCCGCCTCTGTGGAAAAATGAAGCGCTTTAAAATCCGAGTGATCGTTGGTGATAAAGTCACTGTTGGGGTTTCTCCCTATGACCCAACCCATGGGCTCATAACCTTCCGCCACAAAAACTAAAGACCTGTAAAATCTAAAGTTTTCCCATTCAGTTTGAACTTTTTTCAACTGAGAGAATCCATTTTTGTAATCACTGACTTTTCCCCCATGATTAGGTAGAAATTACCTAGGTTTTTCGGGGGGAGGTCCATTGAACCTAATTCGGCTGACACTGCTCGCGCTCTTCATATTTAATCTTAGCCAGGCCAAAGAGCCCACCCCTCTTAATTTTTCTCAATTTAGGGATGGTTATTTAAAATCGAGTGATAACATCATCCAAGCCCAGCGAAACCTCACTCTTGCTGAGAATCAACTGGAAACGAAAACCGATGTTTGGAAAAGCCAACTGAACCTCACTCCGCAAGTTAACTTTGCAACTCGACAACTGGACACCATCCCCTCCATTACAAGCTCTTGGCGGGCCAAAAACATCAGCGCCACCTACAGCCAACTCATGCCCACAGGAACCAGCTTCCAGCTGAAGGGCACCGAATACATAGAAAAACAAAATCCGCTCTTGTCTTCTCTCGACTCTGACTACTCAGCCCAGCTTTCCCAGGATTTATTTAAAAATTCTTTTGGCTACAGCCAAAGATCCCAAACCAAAAAAGCGGAGCTTGATTATAAAATTGCACAAATAGAGTTCACCATGCAAACCACAAAAACCTGTCAGGAGGCTTTTAGCACGTACGTCGATGCTTATATTTATCAACAGCGGTTAGCTATTCTTAAAAAACAATTGCAAGACGCTGAAAAAGCCCTCAAAAGCAATCGCAGGCTTCATAGAAACCGGCTCATCCAAAAGGTCGACCTGCTTTCTTCAGAGAGTGATTTTTTGCAAAGTCAAATTCAGACACAAAAAGCTGAACAGCTTTTTAAAAATGCAGCTCGAGGTCTTGAAATATTCTTAGGTGAGCATAAGGTTTCCCAACTTCTAGACCCTAGCCCTCACTTAGGCCAATTACCCTCCGACAAAGATGTCAAAACCCTCACTGAGAAGATCGCCCATTTGAGGTACCAAAGCCAAGACCATGAGGTGGACCGTGTGCGCAGTGACCGCTGGAGCGAAATCCAACTGGGTTTACAATTGGGGCAAAGAAAGGGGCGCCTCTCCACGGGCTCGGCTCTTGAACCTTTCGAGGAAAAGTATCTCAATGCTTCGTTGAATTTTTCCTTTGATATCATCAATAAAACTGAAGATTCGGCCTTACAAAGCGCGTTGCAAATTCGCAATCAATTCGAAGTTATCAAAGAACGAGTCAAAGTGAGTCAAGATAGTGTGGTGAAAAATCTTTTAGAAAATCAAAATATTTTTAGCCAACAAGTAGAAACCTCTAAGAAGCGAATTCAACTTTTGGACCAAAAAGCTAAGCTCGCCTTTGAACAAATGCAAAAAGCACGTTTAGATTTTGAAAACTATCTTCTTCATCGCAATGCTTTTCGTAACGAACAACTCAATTTTCTGAGTTATCAAAAGGATCTATGGATGAATCACTTTGCCTTGCAAGGAGAACTCATCTCTGAAGAAAAAGCCTTTTGTGGAGTTTCCATATGAAATCAATTCTCCAGTATTTTATCAATCGCTCCTTTGCCGTAAATTTAATTTCGGCTTTCATTATCTTGAGCGGGATCATCCTTGGCACCATGATCAAAAGGGACATTATACCCCCCTTCGAGTACAACATGATTCGAGTGAGCGCCCAACTCCCAGGAGCCTCGGCGACTGAGGTCGAGAAATTCTTAGCCTATCCCATTGAAAATGCTTTAATTGGACTCCCTCACGCTGAACGTATTAAAACCAATGCAGAAAGTGGCTCGGTGAATATCAGCATAATGTTCAACGTAGCCTACGATGACATTCAAGAGTCTATTGAACAAGTTCAATCCCGCATCAACGGAATCCGTTGGCAGCTTCCTGAGCAATCCAGGGATTTTATTGTCCGCCAGCAAAAAGTAGACACTGTCTTTCACATGGCCATCGCTCTTGAAAACTTTGAAGAGACAAACCTTGAACATCGACAAATTGCAAAAAGTATCAGTGACCAAATTCGCTCTGTTCCTGGGATCATTGAAGTTTTTGCCACAATGAATGAACAAAATATTTATGTAAACATCGACCCCAAAAAGATTGAAAAGTATGAGATCTCTATTGCGGAAATTCGAAATCGCATCAATCAATCTTTAAGCTACAGCCCCATTGGTAAAGTGGATTTTGACGAGAAATCTTTTACTATCGAGGTTAAGCGCCCTACCGAGGCCATCCAAACTTTGGAAAACCTGGCTTTGCGTAGCAATCGCAACGGGGACATTGTTAGGCTTTCTGAGGTGGCCAAAGTCGCATTACAGGTAGACAAGATCAAAGAGCGTAGACGCTTTAACGGCAAACCCGTGATCACGCTTTATACTCAAAAAGACATCATCCATGATTCGATTGCCCTCAAAGATAGGGTCAATAAACTCATTGAACAAAGAAATCAAACTTTACCAACACCTTTAAAGATCACGCCGATCTTTGATGGCCCTAGCTTCATTGAAAAACAACTCAGCACCCTCACTTACAATGGCCTTTTTGGTATGATCATTGTTCTCGTCATTTTGACCTTATTTTTTAATTTTCGTGTCGCTCTGGCCACTTCATTTGGAATCCCTATTGCCTATTGTGGCACTCTTGTCATGCTCTACATGATGGATATTTCCATTGATTTAATTTCAGTAGTGGGAATGATTCTTGTGCTAGGAATTTTGGTGGATGATGCCATTATCATTGCTGAGCGCTACATAGAAAATTTGGAAGCAGGTATGAAACCCAAAGAGGCCGCTTTAGAGTCGAGCCGTGACCTCATGCTCCCCGTCACCGGAACCGTACTAACCACGGTGTTTGCTTTTTCACCAATGATTTTGGTTAAAAGTGAGATCGCTATTGTTTTTTATGCCATACCAGTAGTGATCATCACGTCCCTTGTTATGAGTTGGCTGGAATCCTTTTTTATTCTACCGAACCATCTGTTTCACTTTATTAAAAAGCCGCCCCAACAAGCCCATGAAAGTACTTTTTATTTTAAAGTGAAGGTCGTCTATGAAAAGATTTTGCGCGGAATTTTGAAACTGCGCTATCTGGCTGTGGTGGCCTTGATCGCTTTTATGGCCGTCTCCGTCTGGGTGGCTAGAAACAAGATTCAACAAAGTTTTTATTTCAACCCAGACATCGAACGTCTCAGCGTCAAGGTGAAGTTCAAAGAAAGCCCCTCACTTGCAGCTACAGAAGTCTCAGTGGCACCTATTGAAACCTATCTGATGAGCTTACCACGAGATATTTTTACCAACATTAACACCACCGTCGGAAGTTTTTGGCAACATGGGCGAGAATATACAGGATATCGCTATGCCCGCATCAATCTTTATATTTCGAAAGATGTGACTCACCCACAAAAAATTAAGCAAGAGTACACAAAAATTGTACGTAAGGAGCTTGAAAAATTTAAAACTGACAATGTAGAGAGCATTGAGGTGGGCCGAGAGTTTCGTGGTCAAGAAGAAGTAAAAAAGAACATGGTCACTGTCGATATTCGCGGCAATGAAGATGTGGACTTTTTAGAGATGAAAGAAACAGCTGCACAAGAACTCAAAAAATTAAAATTGGATCTAGAGCTGGTCAAAGATAAACAGGAGTTTGATGAAAAATGGGTCTTTCAGCCTGATCCAGTGAAGCTTGCGCAACACCAGATTGCCCAGCAGGGATTAACTCAACAGCTGCGCTCCCTTTTTGTCCCCCATGAATTAATGAAAATTCGTATGGGTGGTGAAAGCAAATGGCTCTATACCCAAGTGGAAAGGGATGGCCCCCTAACCAAAGCGGAACTTGGCAAGTTAAGTGTCGTCAATGCGAGAGGCCTGACTGTCCCCCTCGCCGAACTGGGTCACTGGAACAAGAAAGTGCAGTTGGCGACGATCCATCACATTGATGGCAAGCGCGTACTCACCATGGATCTTGCTTTTGACGAAGAAAAAGGAATCAATATTAACGTTGCCAAAGATCAGGCTAAAAAACTGGCGAGTTCCCTCGGGCAAGTCTTTCCAACCTACGATGTGTCCGTACGCGACGCCGATGAGGCAGAAACAGAAAGACGCTCCTGGGCCGGGAAAGTGGCCTTACTTTGCGTGGTCCTTGTCATGTTCACCTTAGCCCTTGTGCTCGGCTCTGTCACACTTCCCTTTATCGTCGGTCTCCCCATACCCTTTGGCCTGATGGGAATTGTTTGGGCCCTTTACCTTCACAACATGGAGATGGGCATGATGTCTCTCATCGGACTGATTGGAACTGTTGGCGTCTCGGTGAACGACTCTTTAATCATGGTGGATCAGATCATGAAACGAGGTCGTCAGCGAGGCTCCCTGTCCCGAGAAGACATCATTGGCGGTGCCTCCAGTCGATTGCGCGCCATCATCCTCACCACCGTGACGACTCTCGGTGGAGTCATTCCTATGGCGTATGGAATTGGTGGCGAATCTGGCTTTACAGCACCCCTTGCTTTCTCGTTGGGCTGGGGCTTGTTCTTTTCGACTTTCTTGACTCTTTTTGCCCTTCCAGCCTTTATTGAAATTCGCAACGACATCGCTAGGCTGCTGGGGAAATTATTAAAGCGTGGAAAAAAAACTAAGACCAAAGATCTCCAATGGATTGAAGACGATGGTCATCCCATGGCGAAATCAAACTGTAAACAGCCGCCGGTTTCGCAGTCACCAGAAGCAACCCCTTAGGTTTAATTGTCGTAACTGGGATGATAAATATAAAATAAGGAGCCTTCCTTGAGGGCGTCCACTACCCAGTTTATGTTATCCATAGATACAGCGGGACAACCAAGACTGCGACCCATTTTATCCCAGGAGGGATCCACGTAGCTGGCCCCGTGAATAACGATAGCACGACTGCGCACATTACTGTTGCGGGATTCTAGACCATCCATGCGCAACGAGCGCCCATGTTTACCTACGTACTCCTCGGCAGTGATCATAAAGCCCAGCGAGGACTTGTTGGATCCATTCACATTAGAAAATTCAGTGGCCCAACCATCGTGATCCACATCAGAATTTTTGGCATGGGCAGTGTGAATAGCAGAAACATTCCCAGTTTCCATATTAATGATATAAAGCCGACGGTTACCGGAGTATTGGCTGATATCAAAAATGGAAATGTATTTTTGATTGGGAATATCCATATGATTTTGAATAAAAAAATCAAAGGCATTATCTAAAGCCTTCTCAGAAAGATCAGAGTTTGCCAGAACTTTGCTACGCAAAGAAATCAGCGGCGCCTCTTCCTCTTTTTGGTTTTCAATATCGCCATCTTCATCAACAGGAATGGCCTCGCCCACAGTAGAGGCTACCTGACGATCGTAGGGACCTTGAAAATCAGTTTTCCCACAAGCCGCAAAGATAAAAACACTGGCCATTAGCAAAGCTAAACGAAAACCCATATCTTCTCCTTTGGATGATATGGATTCATCGGCGCTTCTTAACCAAAAATTGACAGCAAACCAGCCCTAGGGCTGCCTACTGCACTCAATTTTCACTCAGTTAAAAGGGATTTGATTTAAAACATAGGCTCAAGTCGAGCTGGTTAAAACTTGGACAAAAAAACAAAACTGGAAAAAAGAAGCCACCTACAGAGAGTGAAAGTCTTCCGTTCTTAGATAATTCTCCATAACTTTGAGAAGCTCATCCGGTGGAACCGTGATTTTTCTTTTCACTGTATCCATCCACGCCCCCATCACCTCTAATCTTGCCGAAAGCTCACCATCAGATCGGCGATAAATCTCATGGCAAATGCGAAACTTTCTTGAATCAGAAGAAAGCCCTCCAATCTTCATGGTCACCCTCACATCACTTCCCGGAGGCACCTCTTTGATATAAGTGATATTTTCTTGAAATAAGACTGGGCCAATTTGATATTTCATGAATTGGCGAAAACCAAAACCTAAAGACTCAAGAACTGACATTCGAAGACTTGCGCAATAATCAGCGTAAACACTATGACGAAGATGGAAATTGGGATCTAAATCAGCCCAACGCACTTCAAAGATTTTTTCTAGTATCACTTCCCCTCCTTAGGAGCCAGATTCCTAAAGGACGCAGGGCTGCCGCCCTTGTTCTTTTAAATACAAAGCGAGTCCATAGGCCCAACGCCCTGTTTTATCACCGATTCGAACTTTAATACCTTTGGGAAAGCTTTTTCTTTTTATACTCATATCGGGATTAAAAAGGTCTTTCACTCCCCAAGAGTCATTTCCGACAACAAGATCAGCAGGCTCTGAGCCTTGACAGTCAAACTGATAAGTCACATCACTCTCCCAATAAGGAAGGTTTGCAAGCGGAGGAATATCTAATGACACCAGAGACTTCTGCATACTGTATTCATCAACAAACGTGATCTTTTTTATACCCAGACTCACTAAAGTCGCAGCAACAGCAAACTCATCGCCTTCTCCTTGGAGCGCCTTACCCAAAATCACCACCTGGGTGAGAGGATCAACACCATTGAGGGCAAGCTGCCTCTGTAAAATTTGCTTTTGCTTTTTTAAATTTTCACCACTCAAGCCCGACAATTGCCAGTCTTTCCAATATGCGTGGAAACTGCGAGGTGGACGAGACATTTCGTGGTCAAAACGACTGCGAGTGTCGACAATGACCGAGCGCTTAAGGTCAAATTTTTCGCCAAAGCGAATTTTTTCAAAAGCTCGTTTTTCAAAGTCTTTATCTGTTTCAAAAAGTTTTGTGGGTTGGCTTTGGCAACCCACGGTGAAAAATAGTAAAATAAAAAACAGTCTAGGCGTTATCTTCATGTTTATGCTTCATTGTCGGAAACAATAAAATGTCTCGGATACTGTGACGATTTGTCAGTAGCATGACGATGCGCTCAACACCAAGTCCAACTCCCCCAGTGGGCGGTAGACCCGTATCAATGGCGTGCATAAAGTCATGATCCATAGGTTGCGCCTCTTCATCCACCACACGTCGAGCTTCTTGATCTTTGAGTCTTTGTAGCTGATCTTCAGGATCATTCAGCTCAGTATAGGCGTTGCCGATCTCCATACCAGCACAAATAGGCTCAAAGCGCTCCACAAGACCAGGTTTACTACGATGCTTTTTGGTTAAAGGCGAAACCTCTACAGGGAAGTCCATAACAAAAGTGGGCTGAATGAGCTCACTTTCCGCAGAAAGCTCAAAAAGTTCCATCACCATCTCACCCTTAGAGGCAGGCTTTTTCATATCTGAGCCCAACTCTTTCAATTTAGCAAACATATCCTCAGCACTGGCCGTTTCCGGATCAATACCAGCGTACTCGCGCACACCATCATAGACCGTCAAGCGTCGCCATGGGGGCGTAAAGTCGATGGTCGTTCCTTGATACTCTACTTTGGTGGAACCTGTGATCTTGCGCGCCAAGTGAGCGACCAACTCTTCGAATTGGTTCATCTGATAAAGGTAATCAGTATAAGCTTCATACCACTCCAACATAGTGAATTCAGGGTTGTGAGACCTGTCGATGCCCTCATTGCGGAAGTTTTTGCCGATCTCATAAACCTTTTCAAAACCACCAACCACTAAACGCTTTAAATAAAGCTCAGGGCTGATCTTTAAAAAAAGTTTCATATCAAGTGCGCGGTGATGGGTGGAAAATGGATAAGCCGCCGCCCCGCCATAAATAGGTTGTAGCACCGGAGTTTCCACTTCCAGAAAACCTCGATCATTCATGAAACTTCGAATTTCTGAAATGATTTTAGAGCGGGTTTCAAAAACCTTACGGCTTTCTGGGTCCATAATCAGATCCATATGGCGATAACGATACTTAAGTTCGATATCTTTCATGCCATGGAATTTTTCAGGAAGAGGCTCCAAAGTTTTACAAAGGATCTCAAAACCTTTGGTGTGAAGGCTTAACTCCCCTTTTTGACTTTTAAAAACAAACCCCTCAATACCAATGATATCACCAATATCAATATGCTCATAAGCGAGAAGATCTTCTTCAGAAAGTTCAGACTTTTTGAGGTAGCACTGAAGGTTTCCAGTCTGATCTTGAACATTGAAAAAAGCAGCCTTACCCATGGGTCGTTTGGTCATCAAGCGCCCAGCGATGCGAAACACTTCGCCTTCGAGGACCTCACCCGTTTCAATGTTCTCAAAACGATGGCGAATCTCGCGGATCTGGGCCGTGCGATCATAATTATGGGGATAAGGATCAAGACCTTTTTCTTTAAGATCATGTAGCTTTCTTCTTTTTTCTGCTCGTATGGGATTATCTTCCTTGGTCTGTTCCATCATTCCTCGTTTATAAAGATTGTCCGACGTAAGTATCCATCACTGCATGCAAGAGTTCAATGGCCTCTTTCTTAGGCCGTTGAAAGGCGTTGCGACCCATGATGCTCCCGAAAGCACCACCCTGGGCCAGCTCCTTCACTTCTTCTAGCACTTCTTGAGTGCCCTTAGCCGCTCCACCACTAAAGATCACAACACGCTTGCCATTAAAACACGACTCAACGACATGACGGGTGCGATCCGATAGCTTGGCTATGGGAATGGCTTGTTCAGTAAATACTTTTTTAGCTTCGGCTTGCTCAATATGACTGGTCGGTGGTTTGACTTTGATAAAGTGGGCGCCGAGTTGAGCCGCAATTTGAGCCGCATAAGCCACAACATCAATGGCAGTTTCCCCTTCTTTAGAAAGTTGCTCACCACGAGGGTAACTCCAAATCACCACAAGCAGACCGGCGGCCTTAGCCTCTTGCGCCGCCATGGCAATCTCTTCGTACATCTGTTTACGAAAACTGGAACCCGGGTAAATAGTAAAACCAATTCCTGTACAACCCAAACGAAGGGCATCATCCACAGAAGATGTGATCGCCGAACAAGGACCTTCGCTAGAGTACAAAGTGTCCGAATTATTAATTTTTAAAATGAGAGGAATCTCGCCAGCGAAATCCCTTGCAATGGCTTCAATAAAACCAAGAGGAGCGGCATAGGCATTACAACCCGACTCAACAGCAAGAGAGGCATGATAATAAGGATCATATCCATCGGGATTTTTAGCAAAGCTTCGCGCAGGTCCGTGTTCAAACCCTTGATCCACAGGCAATATGACCAATTTCCCAGTTCCCGCTAATCTCCCCGTATTCAGTGTGCGCGCCATATTGGCCAACACTCCAGGGTTGTCTGCACCATACCAGCTTAGAATCTCTCTAACTCTTGGCGTCATGAATCTCTCCTTCTTATGATTTTGAGGCCCACACACTATTCATTAATAGAAGTGAAATCAAGGGCTAAGCGACGAGACAGAATGAAATTTGGAGGCTTAGGCTTTTAGAAAGTCTTTACCTTAACAAAGGCCTTTTTCTGCCCCATGAACTCTTCGTGAATCTCCGCAAGGCACTGCTCGGCAAAGGCCTCAATGTCGGTCACGCCAAAGTCCTGGAGAGAGCAGGTGGGCACCGGGGTTCCCGCATTGGTGATATTCACAGCAAAGTGGATTAAAGATGAGGTGCGCGAAGCTGTGGCAATACTGATATTGAATTTATGCTCATTGAAATACAAATCGTCACCAACGCGAACCATTTGGCTAGCTTTGGTGCTATCGCCAAAAGACTTCAAGGTTTTCAGCACTAACTCCCCCGTCAGGCGTTGCATGGCAATGGCCGCACTCAAGGGAAAATCAAAAAGTTCAAAGACAAAGTGAAGCATATCATCGCCGGCAATTTGAGCCTTTTGCTTAAGGTCTTCGCCATCAATCATATGCTCAAATGTCACAGCACAAGAACCGCACCAAGCCACCACCGAGTCACCGAGAAGGTCGTGGTTAAGGTAGTTGTATAAAGGGGTCAACTGGCTACCATCATAGGTGATTTTTTCTTTGAGCCACTGAGTTCTCATAGGGAAACTCCTACTTTTTTAAGAGCCCGTTCAAATCTTTGGCAGGATTCACAGCGCCCACAGCGGGATTCACCGGCATGGTAGCAAGGCCAAATCTTGGCTAGTGGAATTTCAAGCTTAAGGGCTTCTTGTACAATTTTTTCTTTATCCATTTTCTGAGTAAAACAGCGCACCTCCACCCTATTGGCCGTAGAAAAACTCAAAGCCCTATTGGTAGCATCAATAAAATCTTCACTGTTGTCAGGAAAGGTGGCCGCTTCTTCTTTATTAAAGCCTGGGACAATAAAAGAGGCCTTTAAACTTTCAGCCACACAGGCCGCAATATTCAAAAACACTCCATTGCGATTGGACACCCATACTGCTGCCGCCGACTCTTTGGAAGCCGATTCGCTTTCAATGTCCACACTATCCGTGGGCACATCCTTACCCGATTGAGTGAGGGAGCTCTGATCCCAGGAGAAGATCTCACGCAGGTCCATGAGTTTATGGGGAATCCCTAACTCTCCACAAAAGTAGGTGGCTGCCTTCAGCTCCTGAGGGAAAGCCTTTTGCCCATAATGAAAGCTTAACGCGAGGACATCACCCCACTCCTTAAAGGCTGAGTACAAATTCACAGTGGAATCAAGCCCTCCAGAAAGGAGGACCACAGCTTTGGTTTCCATGGAGAGAGCTTTACTCGCAAAGCGTCAAAAGCTCAAGGCCTTATTCTGATCTAGCTGGGTAGGGCCTGAGGGCCAAACTTTTCCAGCTGGGAGAGGGTGGACCGCCAATGATAGTAACGCAAACGAAGCTCTCGCTTGGCCACTTTGATGTCCCTTTTAAGGACCGCAAGACGCAGGTCTTTTTTAGTAGCAAGCCTCTTCTTGAGCTGGTTGTAATCATCCTGCAGCTCCTTGAGTTGGCTGGCACACTGATCAATGCGCTCACGCAATTGTTCCAAACGAGGAGCGTAAGGCTCCCAACCACTTTTTTGATCCGACAGGGCTTCGCTGGTTTGCTGACTGACTCTAGCCAAAATGATCTCTTGCTCAGGGGTGCGTTTTAACTTTCCTGCCAAACCCACGAAAGAAGCACTGCAAATCAGCCACTTGGTTGGATCGTAATCATACCAACGAATGCCGTTGCGATAGTCATTTTGAAAATGATGGTGGAAATTGTGATAACCTTCGCCATAGGTAAAAAGGGAAATGAAGGCATTGTCTTTAGCTGTATTCGCTTTCCCGTAGGTTTGTCTCCCCCAAATATGAGCCAAAGAATTGATAAAGAAGGTATAGTGATGAACGAGGGCCATACGTACAAGGCCTGCAAAAATAAAAGCACCCAGCGGCTCACCAAAGCTCCACCCAATCAAGGTAGGAACACCAAAACTGGAGAAGGCTGCAATCGGAATATAGAAATCATGTTGAAATTTGACCCATGGATCTTTTTGTAAATCGCGAGTGATGAGGTTTCCTACTCGATCATCCACTGGGGATTCTTTAGTCAGCATCCAACCGATATGAGAAAACCAAAAGCCTCGTTTGGCATTGTAGGGGTCATTGTCAGAATCGGTATACTTATGATGATAGCGATGGTCTGTACACCATGTAATCACTGAGTTTTGAAAGGCCGCCGCTCCAAAAAAAAGATAAAAGAGTCGCACCGGTAAACTGGCTTCATAGGTGCGGTGAGAAAACAGTCGATGGTAACCAGCTGTGATCGACATTCCTGTCGCAAAATAATAAAAAGTCATAAGAGCCAAAAGAGCCCAGGAAAAACCAAAGTTATATAAATAATAAATACCTAGGATCAGCGCTAAAACAGGCGTGACTAAAAGAAATATGGCTGATGTCCACTCTACATTTTGGTACCATTTTTTTTCAACGGATTCCATAAACCCTCCCGCAAATCAAAACTCAGAATAGCACGAAGACAAATTCCAATCTACGGATCCCTTTTAGATAACACAATACTGACAAACTCGACTAAAGCAGGGTTTGCGGCAATAGACTTTCCCATTTCATAAAATTTCAGCACAGATTCTGAAACCATGGGGCCTGGCAGTTTCTTAGGCAAATTCGACGCGGATATCTTTCAATAAAAGTTGGAGTTTTTCACGGCCCATATACTCATTGATAGAAGGCTGAGCAAGTACACTCACTCGTTTTGAAGAAAGGGATTTTAACTCATCAATGTTGTCGGCAAAAAATAAAAGAGCATCAATGGAGTGGCCATGCATGTCTTTTAATAAAAATTTAAGGTGACGCTCTTTCAATACTTTTGCACTCCCCACAAACAAATGATCTAAACGCAAAGTAGGAATGGGAAAGCCTTGCCCAAAGGGCTCCAACTTTTTCATCCAGGCCATAAATTCGGCATTCAGTTCAGGCAAGGAAACATGTAAGTCGTAAACTAAAGGCGGTGGCCCCACTCTTTTCTCTTGCTGACTAAAAAACTCAGCCAACTTTTGAGAAAAGGCTTCCGCATTCTCAAGCTTTAATTCAAATCCAGCAGCCTGACGGTGGCCACCAAATTTGACTAAAAACTCGCTGGCGTAATCAAGAGCAGGCAAAAGATCCATGCCGTCAGGAGCTCGCCCACTGCCGACCACTTTATCGCCAAGCACTGCCCCCATAAAGGAAGACACTTGCAGCTTTTGCATAGTCTTATTAGCAAGAAGCCCAACAACCCCTTTATGAAAACGCTCAGACCACATAAAGACGTGATCCCAAGAGTCTTTTTCCAAAAGTTTGGCTTCAACGATCTCCTCTCCTTGCCGTTGAATTTCCACACGCATTTGGTGGGCCGCCATAACCTCAGCAACTTTTTCTTCAGCCTCACGAGCGTTGTCCACTAAAAAAATGTCTATTGGTTGCACAGGCCATTTCATACGAGTCAGGGCATTGAGTTTTGGCGCCAGCTGAATACTGACATCCGTGGAACCCAATCTTTTGTTAGCCAGGTTCAGCTCCTGCATTAATTTTTGCAGACCTTTGCGCTGGGTCTTTGCCAATTGCAAGAGCCCATGCTGAACCAAAGTTCGATTCTCTTTCACCAAGGGAACCATGTCAGTTAAAGTACCAATAGCAAAACAATCTAATAAAAGCTTAGGATCGAAATCTCTTTGTAAAAGGCCTATCTCTTTCATTTTACGTCGAAGTGCTAAAACTAAATAAAAGGCCACACCGGTACCACATAAATAAGTCAGCCCTGACGAGCAATCTTTTTGGTTAGGATTAACAATAGCATAAGCCTCTGGGAGCACTTCTTTTTGCTGGTGGTGATCAGTGATAATAAAGTCAACGCCCTTTTCTTTGGCAACTCGTACGGCTTCGACGTCGGTGATCCCCACGTCGACCGTCACAAATAAAGTCACTTTATGGGAATCAATAAAATCTTCAACGATGTCAGCGTGCACACCATAGCCATGATCAAAGCGATCGGGCTGAAAAGAAAAAAGATTTTGGAAACCAAGATATTGTAAGCCGCGAATAAGAAGGGCTAAGCCTGGGGTGCCGTCCATATCGAAATCGGCATAGAGACAAATGTTCTCTTTATTCTCAAAGGCCTTAATCAAACGGTCCACCGCTAAATCCATGTCTTTGAGGTCAGAGGGATTGGCTAAATCTTTAAGGCGGAAACTTTGAAAATCTTCAAAGTCCGCATAGGTGGAAAAACCAAGGGTTGTCATCCAACGGCGAACGACCTCAGGAATCTCCTGAGGCCAGTCTTGACTCAAGTGGGAAGGGACACCTGCAGGCGCCCATGATGAAAGTTCGATAATCCCCCCCAAAAATATCTAAGCCGTCAGCCATTTCTTGCTCAACTTATCAGAGAGCACGACCAAGGGTGAAGCTACATAAATAGAGGAATAAGTCCCAACCACAACACCAATTCCTAAGGTGAAGGCTAGATCTTCAATCACGCCACCCGCAAAGATATAAAGAGCAATGACCGCAAGCATAGTGGTGATAGAGGTCAGCATAGTACGACTTAATACATCATTCACCGAGCGATTGATAATAAAGGACAGATCTTTACCTTTAAAAACCACTTCATTTTCACGGATGCGGTCAAAGTTGATGATGGTGTCGTTCAGTGAGTAACCGATAATGGTCAAAATCGCTGCCAAAATTTGCACGTTCACTTCTTTACCAAGAATTGAGAAAATCCCGAGAGTGATCATCGCATCATGAAACAAACAAAGAACAGCACCAGGAGCGTATTTATAATCAAAACGTAAGCCCACATATATGAGAATCATAATGAGGCTATAAAGGACGGCAAGCACACCATTGGTTTTCAGCTCCTCACCAATTTGAGGACCCACGGAGTCCACTCGGCGAATGGCATCCCCAGGCAATTGGAACTTGTCCACAAGGCCAGCGGTCACCGTCTTGATGCGCTCGTTATTCTTTTCGTTCATTTCTTTTTCTGATTCACCTTGCGCCATCTGCATACGGATAAGAACTTCGTTATTCTCGCCAAGGGTTTGTACCATCACGCTATCCACTAAAGTCTCCATGAAACTTCGGATCTCACTCACTGGCGGCTTCTGGTTAAACTGAACTTGCACCTCTGTGCCACCAGCAAAGTCAATTCCGTAGCGGAAACCCTTGGTCATGATAATAGCTAATGCCAAAACCACAGCCACCAGAGAGATGACAGAAAACATGGGCGCTACACTCATAAAAGCGAAGCGACCGGGATCATTAAAACCTTTGTTGTTTTTTTGCGTATTACTCATATCTCATCTTCCTTAGGGAGCCACTGTCCATTTCCATTTACCCACGACCAAATTCAAAACTGTTCTTGTAAAAAAGATAGCGGTGAACATGGAAGTGACAATCCCGCAAATCAGGGTCACTGCAAATCCACGAATAGGGCCTGTTCCAAAATACATTAACACCACACAAACAGCGGCGGTGGTGATATTGGCATCAAAAATCGCCCAAAAGGCGCGGCCGTAGCCCTCTTTGATGGCGGCAAGCACCCCTGCCCCTTTGGCAATCTCTTCACGAATTCTTTCAAAGATAATGACGTTAGCATCCACCGCCATACCGATGGTCAAAACGATACCTGCCACACCCGGTAGAGTCAGGGTGGCCTGTAGTGAAGTCAAAACAGCCAGGATCATCAATACGTTTAAACCCAAAGCCACATCAGCAAGGAGCCCATAAGACCGATAGTAAGCGAGCATAAATAAGAAGACGAGAACCGCTCCAATGAGACCGGCTTTCTTACCCTTTTCGATGGAGTCATGACCCAAGGTAGGTCCCACAGTGCGCTCTTCTAATTGTTCAAGTTCTGCAGGAAGCGCTCCCGATCGAAGCACCATAGCGGTGAGGTTGGCATCATCAATTCGTTTTTGGCGATCGCCGCCACCACCCATTTCAATTTGGCCGCGACCACCAGTGATGGGCTCACGTAAGTTGGGAGCGGTTTGCACCACACCATCAAGCACGATCGCTAAAAGCTGCTTCACATGTTTCGTGGTGAGGTCACCAAACTCTTTGGCCCCTTTAGCATCAAAAGAAAACACAACAATGGGCTGACCGATTTGGTCGATGCTGACTGCGGCATCATTCAAAGAGTCCCCCGCCATCATGGCATCGGTTTGCAAGACATAAGGAATCTTTCCAGCCTCTAAAGTTTTTGCATTGGGAGCCTTTTCAAAGCGAACAATGCGATCCTTAGGAAGTTTGTCCTTTAGAGCTTCATTGATCTTTTTAAGATAATCACTGTATCCCAAGTTATTTTCGCCAAGGGCAAAACCACCCTTTTGCTCAGCCTCTTGAATCCAGCCCATCACTTCTTCAAGTCTTGGTGATCCGGGCATGAACTCAGGGTCCACAATCATAAACTCAAGCTTTGCCGTTTTGTTAATGAGTTCTTTAGCTTGTGCTGAATCCTGAATGCCGGGAAGCTGCACAAGGATCCGACTGTCACTTTGAGCTGCAATAGTGGGCTCTTTCACACCAAATTCGTCAATACGGTTGCGAATGGTTTCAATGGTGCGATCAACAAGAGACTTTTTAAAAGCTCTCATTTCAGTTTCATAGAAACGAGACTCAACAAATTGTCCATTAGCCTCAAGAGTTTGAAAAATTCGCCCCTGCCCATAGGAAGAGTCCTCCATGTAAGCTTGCACGGCTTTTTGGTCCTGTGGGCTTTTGAGATTGATGCGTATGCGACCTTCGGCAGCATTAACAATATCAATCTCACCAATAGTGACGTCTTTCTCTTTTTTGATTTCCTCTTTCATGGTGTAGGAAAGTTTTTTGAGGCGAGCCTCTAAAGCATTTTCCACATCAATACCTAATACCAAGTGTAACCCTCCTTGAATATCAAGTCCGTAGGAAAGTTTGTCTTGGCTCGGCCACCAAAAACGAGTGGTATCCACAAAGTTGGGCGCTGTCCACAGCACAGAGATCACCACGATCAAAGCTACAATAGCAATCCGGGTTCTAAGATTATCAATCATTGTTCTTTACCTTCTTTCACTGGCCCCGCTAAATAGGACTTCAAAACTCGAATGTTTACACCATCGGCCACTTCGAGAGTCACATAGCGTTCGGTCAGACCTTCAATGGTTCCGAAGATTCCACTACTTGTCAAAACCCGATCGCCTCTCTTGAGATGATTGACGAATTCTTGTTGAGCTTTTTGCTTTTTGATCTGGGGTCGCATCATCAGGAAATAGAAAATGGCGAACATGGCCAGAAAAGGTACAGCTTGCACCAAAAAACTGGGGCTTTCCGCTTTTTGCATTTCGCCTTCAGCCCAAGCGAGAGCCGGCAATAACGCGGAAAACAAAGGGAGAATAAAGAATCTCACAATTCCTCCTAATATTTAGATAAATGACTGGTTTTGTTACTATGAAACGTCGCATTTATCAAAAACATCCGGCCACTATGCGTAGCGCTGAATGATTTGATCTCGGAACGGGGACCATCGC
>JAGQZY010000003.1 GCA_020435205.1 Bdellovibrionales bacterium
AATATTTTTATACTTCCCAACAGTAAACTTGGCTTTATTGATTTCGGTATGGTGGGTAGACTTTCTCGTAAAACTCAGAGTTCTATTGCTAATATGTTTGTAGCATTGGCTAGGGAAGACTATGACCGTCTAGCCTATGAATATATCGAGCTGGCTCCTTTTAATGATAGAACGGATCGTGATATCTTAGCGCAAGATTTAAGAGCGGTGCTATCGCCATTTTTTGGACTCAGTTTAAAAGATGTTAATATGGGCAAGTTGCTTTTGCAGTCGACAACGGTTGCTGCTAAAAACCATGTTGTTCTCCCTTCTGAGTTGATGATGTTTTTTAAATCCTTAGTTACGATTGAGGGACTGGGACGTATGGTATTAGATGATTTTGATCTTTTGCCTTACATGTATGAATTCTCTTCTGAAATTATTAAAACAAAAATATCAACGAAAGAGCTTTTTTCCGATGTGGGATTTCAATTTAAAGAGTGGAGTTCTTTGTTTGAAGCTCTCCCTAAAGAGATAAAAACTTATTTTCGTAAACACAATCAAGCCAATTTTAGATCCCGCACAGAGATTGTGAATTTACAAAGCTTTGAAAGGACCATTCACGGGTCCAGTCGCATGATTTTTAATGGGGTTATTATTGCCTCACTTATCATCGCTGGGGCGATGATGAGTGACCTCGAAGGTGATAAACTCTATGGGATTTCCTACGTGTCCTTGATCTTTTTTAGTTTTGCCATGGCCCTCTTTTTAAGATGGATTTGGCCGCGTCGGTCCTAGAGATTTATTTGATTGTGCAGGTTGATGAGTTGAGATTGTTGCCCGTGAAATTTCCTGAGTTGTTGTTGTCAAAATAGGCTAAAGTGTTGCGGGCAAGAGCTGCCAGGTTCAGGACTCCTCCTCCTTTAACTTTATCTTGCAGAGAAACACTTTTATTTACGCCACTTCCCACCAAAAAATCCTCAATGGCTCTTGGCGTATAGGCTTGTCCTTTGCTCTTAAGGTATCCAATAAGAAGGGCCGCAGCACCAGCGACCATTGGGGCTGATTGTGACGTGCCTCGAATGCGTTGAGTCCCATTGTTAGGAGCCAATGAGAGGATTCCTGCACTCGAGCTATTTTGATCCGCTCCGGGAGCTGCAATTTCAAGATAATAGCTAGAGTAATTGGAGAAAGCCGCCAATTGGTTGGTATCTGATTGCACGGCGGCTACTGAAATGGCCCCTCCAGCCAAAGGGCCCACGTAGGCGGGCATGTAGAGATTGGTCTCTGTCATTTCCTGGCCTTGGTTACCACCAGATAAGGTGACCACAATACCAGCATTCACTGCGCTGAGAATAGCATCTTCAATAATGGCATTGGTGCCAGGCCCCTGGATGCTAAGATTAATGACGTGAGCACCATTGTTAATTGCAAACTGAACCCCGTCCCGAACTCGGGCCGCGGTTCCGTCACCATTATTGTCTAGGATTTTTACGGACATGATCTCAATGAAAGAACCGGTGAGGCCAGCAATATACTGACCGTTATTTTCTTGGGCGCCAACGATACCGGCCACATGCGTGCCGTGACCATCCAGATCGTCGGGAAGTTGGCCCACTTCAACAAGGTTTGTTCCATATTGGCCATTGCCATTCCACATACGATTGATGAGATCGGCGTGATCATAGTCAACACCTGTATCTAAAATAGCAACGACTACTTTTTGATTAATTGCGCTACGAAGAGGATTGGCTTCATCATAACCAAGGTTTAGCAAATGTAGCTGCTGGGATTTTAATGGATCATTGATGCTAGCGACACTACTCTTTTTGATTGGGCTATTTTCAGCAATTCCTCGGATGCAAATCTCTGCCTCCGCTTCCTGAGAAAGCTGATTCATGTCACTGTCCTTAGGCAGGGTGATGGGAATTGCAGACGTGCTTAAATCTGGGTGGGCAACAGCTAAATCTAAAGGAACACCCAACAAACTTAGTTCACGATCACCGACACACTTTAAATCAACGAGAACTGCGAGTTGAATAGGCTCCGAACTGGCTTTACTAAAACCAGATTGTTGAGCGCTGGAGAGTTGAAGTTTGCCATTTGCAAAAGGACTTTGCGACGGAGCTTGGGCTTTGCAAAAGGTATGATAGTTTAAAGAATCCTTAGCACTAAAGCCTTTGCCGCAATTCTGAAAGGCTAGTGAAGTTATCACCAGTGTTAAAAAAATATATAGCATTGACCATCTTGATAACAAAGAAACTCCCCCAAGCTTCATAGTAGAACCCATTGAATTCATTTATAATGATCTCATTTTTTTAGCCAATTTTCCATACCTAGAAGCGAAGTGACCTTTTTTGTTCCTTTGCTGTGTACACAATCTACACAGAAAGGTGCTAGATGTTTCAATATGATACGGGAATTGTCGAAATTTTTTACATGCGTAAAAACGGTCACAAGCTAATTTGTAGCTAGAGGTTTTTTCTTGCGTTGGTACTGGCCTTGCTCCTCATGTTAATGACTTAGGAGGTTTCAAATGGAATTTCGCAAGAAATTAATAATTAGACGAGGAATCAATTTATTTTTCCTCATAGGCGCGTTGTCGTGGATGGTGAACTGTAACCAGTTTCATACCTTTACGTCCAACGAATCGGATGCTCACTTATCAACTAACCCTGTTTTCGAAGATCCCGAGGATTCATTCCTTTTAGATGATCAACAAGGTAATCATACGACTCAACAAGTGGACCAAGGTGTCGTCGACCCTCTCAATCCTGTTGATGAGCCAAAAAGTCCGCCGACAACGACAACTGTGAATCTTCCACCCATTCGTGTTTGTACAGATAACGCTTCTTATCAGATTTTGCGCAATGATGGCTCTACCTATACGCACTGTCGCCCCTGTGAAATTTGGGGAACTGAAAGAGATGACAATGGCACCGATCACCGTGTGTGTTTAGTTGAGCGTTGTGATGGCGAACAAAATCGCTATGTATTTTTGACAGATCTCAGCCGTAGCCGAACTTCTTGCCAACGTTGTGATGTTCTAGATCGTAGAACTGGCGTATGTACTGTTCGTGTTGAGCCTCCAGTGGTTCAGCCCCCTCGACCAACTCCGGTTGTGCAAAACCCAACCCCTTGTCAAATGGGCTGTGGTGGCGATGGTGGAGATGGCGGCGGCGATGGCGGCGACGGCGGTGATGGCGATCCTTTGATGATCGATACTGTTGGTGACCGCTATGCGAATGTTGATGAGTTTGCTTCCCGTTGGGAAGACCCTCGTAGCTACATAAAGCCAGGTGAATTGAATTTATCTTCACCTGAGCAAGGAACAAAATTCAATCTTCTTGGTCACCAGTCTCAACTTCAGGTTGATAATGGTTTTTACCATATCAATGATGCTGGTAAGAACTTTGAGTACCAAATCAGCTGGATTGATGAAAACAACACCCGTTATCGCTTTTTAGCCTTGCCAAATGAAAAAGGTCAAATTCTTGGTATCGACCAACTTTTTGGTGACAATACTTTTGGCCCTGATCCTCAAAAGCCTTTTGCTAAAGATGGATTTCATGCCTTGATGAAGTTTGACATGAACCAGGACCAATATATCGATAGCAATGATGTAGCGACCGATGGTCAGAAAATTTATGACAAACTTCGCTTGTGGCACGATTACAACCGTAACGGTAAGGTTCTCGATGCTGCTGAAGCTAAGCGTGAGTTAATCACTTTACAGGAAGCTAAGATTCGCTTTATTCACTTAAAAGTGAATCACAACTATTACGAGATTGACGATCATGGAAATGAAATCACTTATAAGTCACTTGTGGGTTTCGATTCCGACGGCGGCGATAGTCTCAGAATGGGAATGGCCTTCGATGTGTGGTTCCAATATCGTAAAGATGAGAATCCAAACGCAAAAATTGAAAGTATACAAAGTAATTAAGTTTCTCCGAAAGGAGATGGATACCCTGTTCTTGCAGAACGTCCATATTTGAAACACTCCCCCCCTAAGACGGTTGTCGAGTATATCGGCAGCCGTCAAATTTTTTCCGGCCAATTCAAAGCTTTTGACAATAGAGGTGGCACCTCGTTTGCTCTATTAGAAATGAGTGGGAGAAGGAGTGCGGGTCGGGGGGCCTAAAAATTTTCTTCAAGAAAGACAAACATGAGGTTGGCGAGTTTGTCTTTCTGCACTTTCCTTT
The DNA here is from genome assembly GCA_020435205.1 of Bdellovibrionales bacterium. GTDB lineage: Bacteria > Bdellovibrionota > Bdellovibrionia > Bdellovibrionales > JAGQZY01 > JAGQZY01. The sequence goes on from JAGQZY010000003.1 coordinate 4,185, forward strand.
TCAATTTTGCTTTTGTTATCGATCTTAATAGAGTCGTCTGGCTTTATTAATGACCCTCTTGTTTCACCGGGGCACCCAATGGTTGGGTGCCCCAAATTTTTTAACCTAATAACTTCAGTGCTAAGTTGGGAATGCTATTGGCTTGACCAAGCATAGAAACGCCTGCTTGGAGAAGAATATTCTGTTTTGCAAGCTCTGCTGATTCTTCGGCCACATCGGTATCTCTAATACGGCTATTCGCTGCAGATAAATTTTCATGCGTCGTATTAATATTATTAATAGTTGCTACTAGACGATTCTGTAGGGCGCCAAAATTGGCGCGCATGGAGTTCACTTTCACAATCGCCTCGTCAATCACACCTAGAGACAGTTGTGCACCCTGTTTGCTTGAAATGTTCTCAGCAGCAACACCGAGCGAGGTGAGAGTGGCATTTGCGGCTGTGGAATCAAAAGCAATACGATCATTAAAAGGATCATTGTGGACGCCGATTTGAAACTCAAGAACCCCGCCGAGGCCACTCAAAAGGGGGGTGCTATTAAACTCAGTGACTTCTGCCACTCTCTGAATTTCGTTTTTCAATTGTTGGAACTCGACGTTGGTAAAAGTTCTTTCGGTGTTACCCACGGTGTCTGAAGCCGCTTGGATCGATAGCTCGCGCATGCGAATGAGCATGTTACCAATTTCACCGAGACCACCTTCGGCGACTTGCACCATGGAAATGCCATCGCTCGCGTTTCTGTTCGCCTGCTTTAAACCTCGTATTTGGGCTCTGAGGTTTTCTGATATGGCGAGGCCAGCAGCATCGTCAGAAGCTTTGTTGATGCGGTATCCAGAACTCAAGCGCTCTAGAGATCTCATCATATTGAGGTTCGTATTAAACAACTGTCGCTGTCCATTAATGGAGGGCAAATTGGTTGCTATACGTAATGACATTTCATCATCCCCTTTTTTGACTGAGGGCTCTTCCTTGAATCTCAAGACAAACTGTTTAGCTTTTTTACCTTCTGTAAAAAGCAAAATATTTTTGACAAATTTTTAATCGGGTCTTGTTTAGCTTTGATAAAGTCTAGTTTGAAATGTTTTGAGAAATCTATACACCCGTCCAGGTAAAACAGAGGCCAAAGTTATTGGCCCCTGACGAGCAGGTAATCGAGGTCTTACGGCCCGATTGGTAAAGAGGGGGGTGTTCCTCATTCCTAGAGACCGTTATACATTCTCCTAAGGGTTATTAGGAGAATGTACTGTTCAAGAGTTGTAAAGAAGCCTTAGCTGTCTGGTTCGCTTGAGCAAGGACAGAAGTTCCAGCTTGAAGCAAGATGTTCTGCTTCGTTAAGTTTGCTGTTTCTTCAGCTACATCCACATCGCGAATTCGACTATTGGCGGCTGCCATATTCTCTAACGAGATAGCTAAGTTATTAATTGTCGACATCAGTCGGTTTTGCATGGCTCCAAAATCTGCACGCATCGCAGAGACAGCAACAATGGCTTCGTCAATGGCGGCGAGAGAATTTTGTGCAGAGGCCTTGTCAGACACACTGGTCAAATTCACACCGAGTGCTGCACTGTTCGCATCTGCTTTGGAAGCATCAAAACTCAATCGATCAATATTAGGATCGTTTCTTGTTCCGACCTGGAAATCAAGAATCGCACCTGTACCACTTAATAGGGGAGTTCCGTTAAACTCCGTACTATCAGCAATTCGATCGACTTCATCCAAGAGCTGTTGGTATTCAACATCAAGAAGCTGTCTTTCAACAGGGCCTATGGTGTCAGAAGCGGCTTGCACACCCAATTCACGAAGTCGGACTAATATATTTGCAATTTCTTGCATTCCGCCTTCTGCGACTTGGATCATGGAAACACCATCTTGAGCGTTTCGCCAAGCTACTTTCAACCCACGGATTTGACCGCGTAAGTTTTCAGAAATCGCTAGGCCCGCAGCATCGTCACCGGCTCTATTGATTCGGTAACCCGAGCTTAGCTTCTCTAAGCTTTTATCGAGAGCAATCTTTGTTCCGTACAAATTTCTTTGTGCGTTTAAAGACGCCGTGTTTGTGTTAATCCTTAGGCCCATGACTTCCTCCTTGAAAGTATTCGCGCATCATATCCTTTGATGCATGGAGTACCAAATACTCCTAGGGCATTCTTCCTACAACCCATTCATCGGCGTCTCGTTATGAGTCTTTAGGATTTTTTCTCATTTCTTTACACTTTTAGTCTAAAGTCGATAGTGAAACCGCATTTGTTTTGAGGAGAGAGAATAAAAAGTCTCAAGTCTGGACCTTAAGGGTTTCTTAATATCAGTGAGGTCGCTGCGATGACCATGATTGAGTCCGTGGGTGCTCCTATTCTGCCCCCTCTATATATTAATAGTGACTCAAGCTCAGATTTATGAAATTTCTGGTTTGTGGATAAAACTGGGGATTTAGTGTATTTCCTTTAACCCCTTATTATTACTAAAGACCTAAGGAACCTACGAAGTGACTTAAGCAGCGAGCGAGACCATAGTCTAGTTTTGCTTTGAAAACACCTTGTCCTCCAGTACAGGCCTACAAATCAGTCACTTTCTCTATAATAATAGATGAAGAGAACTTTCCAAGGAATGGAGTCAATCTTATGAAAGCTATATGGTCAGTATTGATGGTAGTCTTTTTGTCGACCTTATTTTCTTCGCAAGCCTTTGCGGGAAAAGCCACCCGTCGACTAATGAATCATAGTCGCGGCATTGCATCAGTCAGCACAAAGTTTAAATTCCGTGTTTCAAAAAAGCAGTGGGCTCAAATGACTCCTACGCAAAAAGTCGAGTATCTGACCATTGTTCGTGATTTGGCTTTGTCCTTAGGAAATGTTTCTAATAATGGTTTTGCTCAACTTTTGATGCCAGGAACTATGGATCCTTTGAACCAACTGCTATTTCCAACAGCGGATGCGGCCTATAACTTAGGGATCCAATGTCCAGGAGATGACTACAACTGCGATACTGCAAAATCCTTTCAGGATGCTAGCCAGATCGTTAGTTGTAGCGGTGGACAAAAACCTTGTGCCACCTACTTTGGTCTAACGGCCAGTGGTAAGGCCCTGTGTGCCAGTGGCAATAGCACAGCCAATTGCCCAACGACAGATGCCAGTATTCAAGTTTTAAAAACAAAAATGGATGAGTGTAATGCGTCCACTGTAAAATCGGCTTACTGCAGCTCTCTTTTAGCCAACTACAATCAACACGTTAAAGGCCAAGAGGACTTTTGTAGTGCTTCGGCAAGAGCGAGTAAGTCGTATTGTAAGTTTGCACAAAGTGCCATCACCAAATTAGATCCGTCGAAAACGGCGCCTCCTGAAATTACTGGAGATCGTGGTACCAATCCTAATGCACAAAGTTGTGAGCGTGCAGTCTCTGAACTTAAATCTCGTGGGCGTATGAAGTACAATAAAGAGTACCTCAAAGCCAGCAAGAAGCCTGAAATTGAGGCTCAGCTGCGCAAACTTGACGAGGAAATCGTCAGCGAGCGAAATAGACTAAAAACAGCTCCACCTCCTGCTCGAGAAAGTATTTCTAAAAATATTGCCAAGTTAGAAGCTGATCGCTTGAAGCTATTCCGAACTCTAGACACAATTTTGAAAAGAGAGGCCGCTCGCCCTCGAGCTCAGAAGGTTAATGAAAAATGGGCTCGCATTCTCTACACTGTCCGTAATGTGTGTCCCAACCACAGTGCCGGTGCTGGTGTGACTATGTCAGATGTCGAAAAGACTTTTGGAAACTGTCGCCTTCCCGACAAAGACTTTCCCATGGGTGCTCTTGACGAAGCCAATCTGATCAAGCTTCGTGAGCAAGGTGGCGGTATTACCAATGAAACCGATATTGGTAAGGTAATGACAAGTATCGGGATAACACCAGCCCAGTTTGACACTATTTTTTGTCAAACACCCAATGTTAGAAAGACGGGTAAAAAGAGCGAATTTTCTCGTCGTTTTTCAGCAAATCATAAGTATAGAGAAACCATAGAGAAAGGTAAAAAGCTTGGGATTGAAAAAGAGGTGCAAGCCAGTCTTGGTCAAATGTGGAAGTGTGTAAAAGATGCTAATGCGGAGTTGCGCAACGGCGAGTGGATCCCTGAAAAAGATAGAGATCTCCAAGCTCATGCTTCGAAAGATCAGTGTGAACCCAGCGCGATCTATAAGCCTCTCAGTGAACTAAAAGGTGCTAATGGTAGCACACCCTTCCTTCTTTTGGATAAAGCCTCAGGGAAATGTCATATTATCTCTGGAAAGCCAGAAGCGGTTAAGCCGAAAGGGGTAAAAGATCCTACTTGGGATGATGATGCCAAAACCGTGGAAACCAAATATAAAATCAAAACTCAGGTTTGGAATTCGATCACCAATAAATTCGTGGACTCTGATCCAGTGCTCGAATACACCCGTAGCGAGATTGAGAGCATGGCAAAAGAAAGGCGCTTTCGCAGCTACAGCTGCCATTTCTCCGAGCTTCCCAAAGGCGATGCTGTGACTCCAGGAGGGGTGGATACGGTCTTCTAGAAATAGCGAAGACAAACTACAAAAAAGGCCGCGAACAGCGGCCTTTTTTTTATAGAATGGAGGGGTTAGTACCCTTGCAATCGACCTTTTTCATTGAGAAATCGCTCTTTGCTAATAACACTTCTAAAAACATCAGCTGTTGAACTAAAAAGAACGGGTTCCACATCTAACATGTGGTCGGGGCTAGCCTTTTCGAGGCCTCTTTGTAAAGCGGCATTTAAGCGAGCTTTGTAATCCTTATTGGCTTGAGTTCCTGGGATTCCTTTTTCTCGTTCACGCTTCTCTTGTTGGGCTTTACCGACAATAGCTGGTCCACGGCCGTCCCCTTGAGCTCCACCGCCGCCTTCGGCGCCATAGAATTGATTGCCACCAATGCCATCGCGAGCGGTTTTGTAGGGCATGCCTCGACTGCCTCCGCGTCCAGAGTTTTTTGCAGATCCGCCGCCACTACCGCCGCGGCCATTGAAGTTGGGTGCGCCACCGAAGCCGCCAGGATTACCTCCCTGCGGGCGATTGCCCGTGGGTAGTTTTTTAGGGTCTCCACCGGGGAGCTTTCTTGTATTCGGCAAAATGCTATTGATTCCAGACAAGGCAACGTCGACTCCGGGTTGAAATTCGGCATTGTCGCCGCCTCCACCATTGGCTTCATAGCTTGCTGCCTCTAAACCTTTTACATCGGTATCTCCGGCTTGTACGGAGTTATCGAAATTACCGCCGCCGCCGCCGCCACCACCGCCGCCGCCACCAAACATTTGATTCCCTAAATTGTCAGCCAGGCCTTCTAAGTCGTGGACGCCTTTGTCGTCGGGATCTGTAGTGTCGTCTTTTTTCTTGTCTCCATCTTTGTCTTTGTCAGCAATTTTATCTTTGTCCTTGTCGGCGTCTTTGTCCTTGTCACCGTCTTTGTCTTTATCCTTGTCTTTGTCACCATCGCCAATTTTAAAAGGAGGTGCGGGCTCAGCATCTTTTTTTGCAAATGGGTCATCGCCATCGACACCGGCAGCGCTTACTCGGCCCTCAGCGAGAGCTTCTGCCTTGGCGGCATCCACGACCTTTTGGCAAGCGGTTCCGACCATACGTTTACTCCAGTCCGTTTTTTCATCAAAGAGGTCTTTGCAGTCGGCATGCTCCATAGTCTTTTTAACGAGGGCACCACAAGTCGCAAGGTTGAATCCTGGCTCGGCGCTCGTTCGCCGTCCGCCCTTTCCAGAGCACTCTTGATATTTAAAGGGTCGACAAAAGCGAGAGAAGTGCTCATTGGCAAGGTAAGTTCTCACCATGCAATTGTTACGCATGCCTGAGTCATCTTTATGATCTTTACATACCATGTAAGAGACATCAGCAATTTCATTGCACTTCTTTGAATTAGAGGTCAAACAGGCTTTACCCCAGTCTGCTTTTAGAAATTGTGGATTGCTTGCAGAATCAAGAACACCCCAAAAATTACATGAGGCTTCGGCTCCTGCGGTGACGCTATCGATTCCCTTTTTGGCAGAGCACCAACTATTGGAGGCAAAGGTTAAACTGCCAGCCGTGCGTGCTTCATCATCGACATTTTTGTCGCAAATATCCCCGGCGGCATAAGCCATTGTACTCATCAAAATGAGGGCTATGGCCACAGCAAGGCAAAGTTGGCAGAGCTTTTGATAGTTGTATTTCACGAAGAATTTAAAAAAATCCAGTAGCAATTTGTTCCCCCCTGTGAATCACCAGAGGCCTTCAATAGCCTTAGATCTGCTGATAACATCAGGCTTTCAGTCTAGCACAAGGTCTTTATATATAGAAAAAAACAGAGGATTTGTCTCAAATTGAGACGTTAAGATACAAGTTATGTTGTATGAGCCATTTCAAAATTGGAAAGGTTTAATCCTTCTTGCGCACAAAGGTGCAAAAGGCAAAAGGGATGGGCTCAAAGCGCTCATCCTTATCAGCAATGATAAAATCCGCTTCGAACTCTGGGAATTTAGCATCTCCCTCGAACTCTTTATCGATCATGGTCACATAAAGCTGATCACTCATGGGTAAGGCCTGTTTATAGATCTCGCCACCACCAATGATAAAAACTTCTTCACCCCAATCCTTAGTTTTGCCTTCACAAAATTTTAAGGCGGCCTCGATGTCATTAAAGACAAAAACTCCTTCGGGAACTTTGTAATCTTTTTGGCGAGTGATCACCACATTCAATCTTTTTGGCAAAGGTTTTCCTAAAGACTCGTAGGTTTTGCGACCCATGACCACAATGCTGTTTTTAGTTTTCTCTCGGAAAAATTTCATGTCTTCGGGGAGATCCCAAGGGAGATTGCCGTCAACACCAATCACTCGATTTTTAGCCATGGCAGCGATTTGCGAAACGATCATACTGACACCTGAGCTTTAATAGTAGGGTAGGGGTCGTATTCAACCAATTCAAAGTCATCGTAAGTGAAATCAAAAATGTTTTTAATATCGGGGTTGATTTTCATAATAGGTAAAGGTTTTGGTGTTCTTGAGAGTTGAAGTTTGGCTTGCTCAAGGTGGTTGAGGTAAAGGTGAGCGTCTCCTAAAGTATGAATAAACTCATGGGCTTTAAGGCCGCACACCTGCGCCACCATCATCGTCAGTAGCGAGTAGCTAGCAATATTAAAGGGAACCCCTAAAAATACATCCGCACTTCGTTGATAAAGTTGGCAGGAAAGCTTATCGCCAGACACATAAAACTGAAAAAAAGCATGGCAAGGGGGTAGCGCCATTTTATCCAGTTCCCCAGGATTAAAAGCAATGACAAGGTGTCGTCGTGAGTTCGGATTAGTTTTAATTTGCTCAATTAAGTTGGAAATTTGATCAATGCTATCGCCATCAGGAGTTTTCCAAGATCTCCATTGGGCACCATAAACAGGCCCAAGGTTTCCATCTTCATCGGCCCACTCGTCCCATATCCTGACCTTGTTATCTTTAAGATATTTAATATTGGTGTCCCCTGATAAAAACCACAAAAGTTCGTGGATCACTGATTTAAGGTGAACTTTTTTAGTGGTTAATAAAGGAAAGCGATCTAAGGGATAACGCGTTTGGTGTCCAAAAACACTAAGCGTACCTGTTCCCGTGCGATCTGACTTCTCTTCACCCTTTTCTAGGATATGCTCTAAAAGATTGAGATATGACTTCAAATGAACCCCCTGACTTAAACTTTCCAATCTATACCACCGGGGTTGGGGCTGGGGCAAGGAGCTTAAGCTGCTGAAATAACCAAGGAAAATTAAGGGCACAAAGAATTTTGCCGAGGGGTGACAAAAGGGGATGCGTCAATATATATAGCATCTATGGAAATTCGCGACCCCATCCACGGGACCCTTGAAATTTCAAAAGAAGAAACCCGGGTTCTGGACACCCCAGCCTTTCAACGTCTGCGTATGATTAAGCAATTGGGTTTTTCTGAATTCAGTTTTCCAGGCGCGACCCATTCTCGATACATTCACTCTTTAGGGGTGGCTTATCTTGCAGGTGTTGCCTTTGATTTTATTTTTAAAGAGTACACATTTAGCTCTGAAGAAAAGCGTCGCAATTATCGTCAAGTCTTGCGCTTGGGGGCTTTGTTGCACGATATTGGCCACGGTCCTTTGAGTCACACCAGCGAAGAGGTGATGCCTAAGCTTAAAGAATTGCAGGTGGATGCCTATAAGTTTCGTGTGGCGGCTAACCAAGAAAGCCTCATCCGCGATGAGGATACCAAAGCTAACCATGAAGATTACACCATTAAGTTTGTTACTGATTCCCATTTGACCAAAGAGCTTAAAGAGGCCTTCGCTGACTTTGATCCCTATCATATCGCCCTTTTGATTGATAAATCCCTAGCTGAGCAGGATGATTTTTTTATCGATCAGGGCCTCAATTTCCGTAACATTTTTAGCCAACTGGTTAGCTCTGAAGTGGATGTGGATCGCATGGATTACCTGGTTCGTGATGCGTATTTTTGTGGAACCAGCTACGGTAAAGTGGAGCTCAACTGGCTCTTGGGTAACTTTCGCTATCATGTTGTAGATAATAATGTGCACTTGGCTCTTGATCATCGCGCGATTTACACCTTTGATGACTTCTTACTTTCTCGTCACCATATGTACCTGAATATATATTTCCATCACAAAAGCATTATATATGAAGAAATGCTTTACCGTTATTTGACTTCTGAGGATTGCGAGTACAAGTTGCCGGCCAATATCGAGCAATATGTGCGTTTTACTGATTTCTCTCTCTATGAAAATATGGCTGATTCTAGCAACCCCTGGGCCCAAAGAATTTCCCAGAGACGATCTTTTAAAGTGCTTTTTGAAAACCACATCTCTTCAGATTCACCACGAACAGAAAAATTGAACCAAGTGCTTAATGAAGCAGGAATTGAAACCATTACCGCGAGCTCAAAAAGCCGTTTATCTAAATATCATGGCCTACTTCCTGAGGAAGAAACCCCTGAAATTTACGTAGTGGACCCCTATGATCCCCAAGGAAAGCCCATCACTATTGATGCTTGTACGGAGATTTTCTCCAAATATGAGGGGGCAAGAACCATTGAGCGTCTGTATGTTTCCCCTGAAAACATTGAGATGGCTCGTGCCCTACTTAAAAAGGTGAATTTCTAGCGCCGCCTAAGGGGCTTGGCTGCGGCTTTTTGGTCACAACGTTCAAAAAAATGGACAGGGCCTGCCTAATACTCACCATTGGAGAGCCTTATGGGATGTTGTGAGAAAGTGACAGAATTCCCAATTCGTCCCGTCTAGACACAAAATTCTGTTAAAGTTTGAGATTACGATAAATTTTTTTTCAATTCCCAGCCAAAAGTCTAAAGTTTTTTTCTGATTTCCCCGATCAAGGTAGTGAAGGATCGATCCCACATCTTGCCCAAAACATCCCTTCTAAACATTTTAATCAACAGCCAGTAACCACAGGGAAGTGGTAGCGCACGTCATCGGACTTAAAGGAAGAGAAGGCTGTAAGTAGGAGGTAATATGAGTCTTCGTATCAATACGAATCTGGCATCTATTAATGCCCAGAGGAGTCTTTCCAATACAGGTCAAGTGAAGTCGGAAGCTATGCGTGCCTTAGCTTCTGGAAGTCGAATCACACAAGCTGCAGACGACGCTGCAGGTTTATCGATCTCCGAGAATTTACGTGCAACGGATCGGAGTAATCGCATGGCCAAGCGCAATGCAGAGGATGCTATTTCCTTTATCCAAGTGGGTGAGGGTGGCCTCAATGAAGTTAACAATATATTAGTCAGAATGAGGGAGCTAGCGACTCAAAGTGCTAGTGATACCATTGGTGACACCGAAAGGGAATTTATTGGACAGGAAGTGGATCAACTTATGCAGGAAATTGATCGAATTGCTGAGTCCACCAACTTTGGCGATAAAAACCTTCTCAATGGTACCCTCGAAGCCATGGAATTCCAGGTTGGTACTGATGGAAGCGAGAACAGTATTATTCGCTTCGATTCGAGTCCTGACGCGACGGCGAGCTCTCTCGGAGTGAGTAGCCTTGATATGGATGATAAATACAGTGCTCGCGACGCCATGGAAGTGATTGATGAAGCTCTCACCCAAGTTGGAAGCATGCGTTCTAATTTCGGTGCACTTCAGAATCGCCTGGATTCCACCATCGCCAACCTTGATGTCTCCCACGAGAGTATGTCAGCCGCAAACTCAAGGATCAGAGATGCGGATATTGCTGCCGAAACCGCAAAGCTCACTTCAGCTCAGGTGCTGGAGCAGGCTTCTATCGGAATGCTGGCTCAAGCAAATCAATCGACGGCACAAGCTCTTAAACTTGTAGGATGATCGGTAGCTTATCAGCTCACACACTGAGCCCCAAACTTTTGTTTGGGGCTTTTTCTGCGTATTGAGTTTAAAAATTCATTTTTTCGCTAAACTTTTTTACAGGACCTCAAAATAAACAATTTATAAAAAAATCTTTATTTATTTGTAATCCTTAAATTTTTCTCCAATAAAGCCCAATGTCTTAAGACCTCTGTCGTAGAAAAAGCACGACTTTTTACTAACAAGACTTAAGTTGTTGCAGGACTCGCCGAAGGGTGTGGTGTCAATAGTCGGGGGGGCCTAGCACGTTGACGATGATGGTTCATCCATTCCCTTCGGTTATTAACAGCAGCAATTGGAAACAGCAGGTTTCTTAGAAGCAAGCTTTTTGCTTGTGGATTTTTGCAACCTTGATTTCAAAAGGAGGACAGAATGGCTTTAAGGATTGCTACAAATATTCCATCCGTTACGGCGCAGAGATCGTTGAATAAAAATCAACGTATGTCGAACCAGGCGATGGCACAAGTTTCGACGGGGAGTCGAATCACCAAGGCAGCAGATGATGCCGCGGGACTTTCGATCTCTGAAAATCTTAAATCAAACATCCGCAGTTATAAACAAGCGGGTCGAAATGCTCATGATGGTATTTCATTAGTGCAAGTGGCTGAAGGGGCTCTTGGCGAGGTCAGTAACATTATCACTCGTTTTAGAGAGCTTTCCGTGCAAGCGGCCTCGGACACTATTGGTGACCAAGAAAGAGGATTCATTCAAAAAGAAGTGGAGCAAATGAAAAGCGAAGTAGAGCGCATTGCTCAATCCACTCAATTTGGTGACAAAAAACTTCTCAATGGAGAAGGCGATGAGTTTGACTTCCAAGTGGGTATTCACGAGGATGCCGAACTTAATGCAATCACTTTTGATGCAGCCGAGACCGACGCAACTTTGAGTACTCTTGGTATTAGCGGTCTTGATATCTCTTCAAAAGGTGGCGCTCAAAGTGCCCTTGAATTGATCGATGAGGCGCAAACAAAGGTAAACGGCTATCGCGCTAATTTAGGAGCTTTGCAAAACCGACTGACGGTAACGACTGAGAATATTGATAACTCTGTGGAAAACTTGTCAGCCGCAAACTCTCGGATGCGTGATGCTGATGTCGCTGCGGCAACGGCAGATCTTACTAAAAGTAATATTCTGCTTAACGCAACAACATCTATGCTTTCACAAGCGAACCAAAATCCCCAGTTGGCTCTGCGCCTGTTGGGATAAAAACCCAAACCCCATTCTTCCAACCTTTTCCAGGGACCTCAAAGTCCCTGGTTTTTTGGTTAGAGCGATGGATAATTTTGAGACACTAAAGGTTTAGCAGACCCGCTCCGATAAGAGAGTTGATGAATATTCGGTCTGTATCCAACCCAGCCCAAGTGCGGGCACAAGAAAAGGTCCAGGCAGAGCGCCAGACCATTAAGTCGGACACCACTTCCGAGAGAGAGGCCAATGGCCAACAGCTTTTCGGAGATGGAGAAGCCCATCGTCCCTTGACTGAAGAGGAAATCGAAAGGCTCCTTAAAAAACTAAAGAGTCACCCTGGCATCTCCCAAAACAATTTAAAAGTCGAATTCACTCATGAAAATGGCAAGCAAGTTGTCTACATAAGGTCCCAGGAAAATGAGACTATTCGCAGATTTGTCGAGGCAGACCTCTTTCACTACCTCTACAAGGAAGACAAAGAGGCTATGCATCTCCTAAGCAAAACGGCCTAGGCTTTCAAATAGTTATCCTATCTGCAATAAAAACCGTCATGTTTGTGACACCTCTTTTTTAGCTCAATGACATTAAAACCTTAGCTGGCTGGCCTTTTCCTTTGGTCGGTGACATATTTATGACTCACGAAAATCAGCATTTTTAGGTGATAATAAAAGAATATCTATAGGGGGAACTTTGCCACCAATTCGTTTTGGAGGATTAGCATCAGGATTACCGCCAAACATAGTCGAACAGATTATGGCCAGCGAACGCATCCCTGTGCAAAACATGGAGGCAAAGAAAACTAATATCAATACAAAGTTTGATCTTGTTACTGATCTTGAAAGCAAAGTTCGAAAAATGCGAGAAGACATTCAAAAACTATTCGGAACGAAAGGGTTTCAAGATTATTCTCTCAAAACATCGCGTGAAGGTATTGTCGCTGGCGCTGTAGATCCCGAGCAGGCAGTGACTGGCAATTGGGCTCTTGAGGTAGTGCGTATGCCTCAAAGTGCTGGGCGTCTCACCAATGGCTTTCCAGACAAGGACCGCACTCAAGTTGGAGTGGGTTACCTCAAGTTTAGCGGCCCTGATGGAGATGAGGAAGTCTATATCAACGACGGCAACAACACTTTGCAAGGCATTGCCAACGCGGTGAACCAAGCCAATTTTGGTATTAGAGCTTCGGTGATTAAGGATGCTGATCAAGGTGACTACCCTTATAAAATTATTTTTACGAGTGAAAAATATGGCGATGGAAACAATGTTGAGTTCCCTAGGGTTTATCTTCTTGATGGAGACCATGATTTTTATTTTGATGAAGAAAGAGAAGCCCATAACGGATTGATCAAGGTGAATGGCTTTGAAGTGGAAGTGGATGACAGAAAGTTAAAAGACTTGATCCCGGGTGTTACTCTTGATCTCTTGAGTGCTGACCCAGGAAAAGAGGTCGTTGTCTCTGTTAACGAAGACTATGAAATCATCAAAGGGAAAATTGGAGATTTTGTAGGATCCATTAACGCGGTTTTAGGTTTCATTCAGACTCAAAACAAAATGGACCAAAATACAGATACGTCGAAAACATTAGGTGGTGATTCCATGTTGCGCAGTGTGGAAATGCGCTTGCGCAGCACACTTCAGGGAGGCAACTACAGCTTTGGTCCGGGAATCAATCGCCTGAGTCAGCTGGGTGTGGAATTCAACAGAAACGGGACCTTAGATTTCAATCAAGAAAAATTTGATAAAGTTTTGCGTTCGAAGCCCCAGGAAGTGATCAGTTTTTTTCGGGGCAATGGCGGTCGAGGTGAAGGATTCATTGGTAAAATTCAGGCCACCGTGGACAATTTCTTGCAGAGCACTTTTGGTGTGATTTCAAATCGCAAACGAGGTCTACAAAATCAAATTAAGCGAATTGATGAGCGGATTGAGAGCAAGGAGCGTCTGCTCGCGCGTAAAGAGCAAAACTTAAGACAAAAATTTTCAAAATTAGAGGAGACAATGGGTGCCCTAAAAGCACAAGGGAGTGCTGTCAGTGCAGCTGTTGGTTCTTTAGGTACGGGGATCAGTTTACCATAGGGATAAAGGGGATGTGAGTGAGCTATAATAAATACAAGCAGACTGCGGTAGAGAGCGCGAATCGAGAAAAGCTGCTCCTCATGCTTTATGAGGGGGCGATTCGTTTTACTAAAAGGGCAGTGATTGCGACTGAAAATGGAAATATCCCCGAGAGATGTGAAAACATCGGAAAAGCCTATGACATTGTTTTAGAGCTAATGAACACCCTCGACTTTAAAGTCGGAGGTGAAGTGGCTGAAAATTTGGAGCAGCTCTATATGTTTATTACCGATGAACTGACGAGGGCAAACCTCACAGGAAAATCTGAACACTTACAAAATGTTCTAAAGATTTTGGAGACTCTTTACGATGGGTGGAAAGAGGCTGTTGAAATATTAAAGAAAAAGGATTCAAAAGGGGCTTAGGGGGAAATATGGCAGACATCTTTGAACTACTAAAAGAGAAAAATTATTACCTTGAGCGATTTCTTCAAGAATCAAGGAAAGAAAGACAAAGCTTCAAGGCCAGACGATTTGATAATTTAGAGCCTTTGTATAAGAAGAGGGAACAGATTCTGGCTAATATATCGAGTATTGATGTGCGAATTTCAAAAATTTGCGAAGAAGCCAAAGACGAGATTCTCAATGGTCCAGGTAAAGATGAAATCAGCAAACTTTTAAAGAAGATTAAGGACAATGTTCGCTACATAATGGAAGAGGATCTAGAGATTATCTCTTGTATAGAAAATGAAAAGTCCAAGATTATCAAAGAAATTTCACAGACCAAGGAAGGGCGCAGAGTCCTTAGAGGTTATAAAGCGATTTAGATTTTAGGGTCAAAAAAGTGACATTGACCTTAAAATATTGGCGGCTAAGCCCAACCCTTGTCTAGCCATTTTCTAAAGCCAGATCCCTATCTGGCTTTTTTTTTATAATAAGAAAATTTTATCGCTTGGCACCAAGCTTGCTTATTAAAAATACGAAGAACTGATTTATGAGGTGCCCCATGGAAACCAACTTTGAAAGTATTCCTTTAACCCATACTAATGTCGATAAATTTAGCCAAGATATAATGGGTGAGATGAATTCCTGTATTAATGAAAAACAATTTAGTAAAGCAGCTCAAATTGCTAAAAATAACATAGAGAAGATGGCAAAAAACTCGTCTTTTTTAGTCGTTGCCGCTAGAGCCTTTAAAGCGAACCAAGACTATAAGACTGAGGCAGAGTGTCTGCACATGTTGGTTTCCATTGATCCTCAGCCTCGCTACCAGATTTTGCTTGCTGAATCCTTGTCGGCACAGGGGGATTTCCCTTCAGCGATCAAGGTTCTGCATCAAGTCTTGGATGAAACGCAAGGAGCGACAGCCATACTTTTTGAAGTTTATAAAAATATGGGCAACATATATTTAAAGTGCGGAGATATTGAAGCGGCTGAAGAAAAATACCACAAAGCTAATCGTATCAATCCTAACGATGAAAGTCTTAACATCAACTATGGTGTCCTTGCTATTCAAAAGGGCCTTTACGAAGAAGCTAAGGAGCGATTTTCTATTGTGGTGTGTGCTAACGGAAAAAATGATCTGGGTTGGGTCGGATTGGCTTTAGTGCACAGAGCCCATGGTGATTTTGATCTGGCGAGAGCTTGCTTACTACGTGCTCTTGACGAAAACCCATTTAACAAGATGGCGATTATTCATTTCTACCAGTGGTGTAATGAAGAAGACATTGAGCCGAACTTTGCGATGGCCATGAATTACATGAGTGCTTTCCCTGACGATATTGAAATCCAAAAACTTGTCAAAGGGATGAATAACTAATGGCTGCTCTTATCCCGCAAGTTCATCTTATTATTTGCATGGACCCGAGGGTTGCGCCAGGCCCAGTTCTTCATGCACTTGACGTCTTGCGAGCCAAAGAATGGCAGACTGAAACAGTTTTGGTTTGTGATCTGTCCTGGAAAAAGTATATTAGCGCAGAACAATCAGCTCTTTATTTGGATCGCAAACAATTTTTTCACTCTGACTTTGTTGGAACCAAAAATGAGATAGTCAAGGTGGATGCCTTAGAGGACTTTCTAGCAAAGCTTGATGACTTTGAGATCACCCAGCTCACACAGGTTGGCGAATTGAGTTGGGGGCGTTGGCTGCAAACTTACTTTGACGAAGAAGAAATCGAGAAGAAAAAGCATATTGAAGTTCGCGTTGGTGATGTCGCTGCGATTGAGGTCGCCAATCAACTGGCAGAGGGCTTTAATATCGATCTTGCTGAAATGGTTAAAATTAATACCAAATCAGATACAATCTATATTGATCCCTACGTAGAAGGGGAAGTCAGTACAAAGTTTATGCACTGGTTGGATAAAGAAAAAGTGAATCTTCCTGAATGGTGTAATGTCATTTGCAATGAAGAAGATAAGGCTTCCTTTGAAGCGATGGGCTTAGAGGAAAACCTTATTGTTGAATCCGAAATTGATGCCCACCTATTTAATCAAGGAGTGGTTGTTTTTGATGAAGATTCTCCCTTCGCACAAGCCAGTCGATCTTTTAATGTCGCTTATTGCAGCTTTTCTGAAATAAAAAATCCTAAGTGCATATATATTCCAGGTGATATTGCTTGCGCTATTGAAGATGACCTTCATTGGGTGGAGTTCCTTAATCTTCTTACCTACTGGAAGAAGGGGCGCCTCCGTGAATTGGCATTTCAGTGGAACGAAATGCCAGTTTCTATACAGTTGGTCGAGGGCTTTGGCTACAGAATGAGCCTCAAAAGCCTCAATGAGTATTCTAGTGACCTTATTATTTGTAAATCCGTGGTGGCTAGTTATACCAGTCACCAGGGGCCAATCAAAGAGAGGGATGTGATTGAGCTGCATAGGTCACTCATGAAGACGGTGCACAATGACCCCTATCTCATTTCGTTTTCTATCAAGCTCTTAATAATGATTGCTGAGCGCATGATTGCTTCAGCGTCCCAGGGGGAGCGTCTTTTTCAAAGGCTCGGCAGCGACTACCATCGGATTGTTGTCGGAGAAGCTCTTGTTGAAGGAATTATTGAATCAAAGTCAAAAAATTACAAAGAAATCAATATTCATGATTGTTTGAAATCCTTTCATCAATATTTGATGAAATTGGACTATTATAATGATCAATTAGATTCTAATACTGCATATAGGGAGTCCTAAATCATGGAAAAAGTTGTTGTTAGCCAACAAACTCATCCGGCATTCTTTCGTCAATGTAAGAGCTTGGGTCAACTCATTGCTTGCTTAGAAAAGATGGGCGAAAAAGACGACCAGTACATTGTTAAAATCCTTTTGAATGGGCGCAAACTCGACAATGACGAAGAACAATTGTTAGAAAGTCTATCTATCAATGAGGTCGATGAACTTGCTGTCCACTTTTCCTCTATAGATGAAATCACGGGAAAAACCATGATTTCAATCATAGGATCTATCCAGGATATCCAGCTTAATGTTATTAAATTTACTAAAGAGTTTCGTGGTGCCGACCAGATTGATGATGAGAAATTAAAATTTATCCTCATCCAGTGCCGAGGTGTTATCGAAGGCTTGGAAGAGATATTTAAAACTCATAGTTCTGGAAAGTTGATGCTCAAGCACTTCTCCTTGTGGGTCGAAGCCGAAAAGGAGTTGACCAATATCCTGCAGTGCATCTTACAGAGCCGTAGCCTGAATGATGTGGAGTTTATTTCGGATCTACTAGAGTTTGATCTAGTTCAGGCACTGTCTCTCTGGGAGGAAGTGTTGGAAAAAGAAATGCACGATAGTCCAACCATATCGCAAATTTTTAGTTTGAATAGTCGACTTGATGGCAGCGATAATGGGGTGGATGTCTGATCAAACCTTATCCAACAATGTAGACCAAAAAGATATTTTATGGATCTGTGAAGAGGGGACGTCTGACGATCGCTGCACGACCGCAGCGTCCGAGTTTGGACTAGTGAAACAAGCTTGTCGGTGGGCGGACATTGACTCTTTGGTGAGTTTGGACAACTGTAAAATACTGATCTGCAATCTAGTAAAAGATCACTTTACTGAAGAATTTTCTAAACTTCAAAAGTTGCAGCAACTTTCACCAGCTTCGGTCACCATCGTGCTTTCCCATGGGCTTGATATTGATGCCATTAATTTATTGATCAATGAGATGCATGTGTTTGCGATATTGCAGCCCAATGAGAACCTAAGGGTTTTTATTCAGAAGGCTCTAGAGGCTTACACGGACAAAAAGCAATATATATCGGCTCTTGGCAAAATAAAGAAGCAAAACCGGCAGCTTGAGGAGCTCAATGAGAATCTAGAATCTCTTGTACATGTCAGGACAAAAAAAGAATTTGAGGCCAATCAAAAAGCTCTAGAATCTTTAAAGAGCATGCAAAGTCTTTTAAAATTTATTAAAATAGTCTCGCGGTCCGATACCCTTGAAGATCTTATGATAGCGGTAAGGGATGATTTTAAAAAGTTTCATGGTTTACGCCCTCCGATTCTTCTTTTTACAGAGAGTCAAAATCGCTTGAGAGTTTACTATTTTCAAGGGAAGCAGTTGACCAGTCGAAACAACAATCACGATGAAGTGGGAAAGCTTTTTGAAAAAGATAATGCCCCAACAATTCGAGGAGAGCTTAGCAATTTATTCGGAAGACCCTTTGGTCCTATTGAGGTATCGAACCTCAGTTTTCAATCGGAAGAACTTCAATCGGTGGGTGCCAAAATAATATGTGAACACTCTTTTGATAGTAAAAATCTCGATGATTTTTTTCAGTTCTCCTTTGAACGTTGGTCCATCATAAATATGGCATTAGAAAATATTCTATTGCAAAAAAGCTCTAAAGATATCGCTAGGCAGTGGGCTCGGACGTTTAATGAGATGAAAGACCCAATTATTATTATTGACCACCATTACCGGATGACTTTGTCCAATGGCAATTTTCATAGGCAACAGGATCAGTTTTGTTATCAAGCCTTTGCCCAGCGCGACAGCCCTTGTTTGGACTGTCCTATTCAGAAAACCTTCGAAAAGGGGGGGGCTCAATATTCAGATATTCATTGTTTAGGTAAAGTTTTCCGGGTTCATTCCTATCCGATTCGACTTGACGGAGGTGAGCAAGTTTCCCACGCTATTAATCAATATGTCGATATTAGTCAGTCCGTCGATTTGCAAAGTCGAGTGATACAGGGTGAAAAAATGGCAGCCATTGGCTTGCTGGCGGGTAATATTGCTCACGAGCTCAATAACCCCTTAACTGGAATTTATTCCTTAGCGGGTTTGCTCTTAGAGGATATCGAGCAGGGGACAAATACTTATAAAGATTTACAAGAAATCCGTGATGCTGCTCACCGCTGCCAAATCATTATTCGCGACCTCCTCGATTTTTCTTCGGTGGGGGCTGATTCAAAAGTTCTAGAAGTGAATGCTAACGAGGTCATTCGCAAAACCCTTCCTCTTTTAAAAATGTCTATGCGAACCCATAATTGCGATATTCATCTCTCTGAGGATGAAATTCTGATTAGAGTGAATCCTCAATTGCTTCAACAGGTCATCTTCAACCTTGTTAACAATGCTTGTCAGGCTATGCATGAGGGGGGCAGCTTGAGTGTTTCCTGTGCAAGGAAAGAGGATATTTGCCAGATTCGCATTTCTGACACGGGGCCGGGGATTCCTGAAGACCTAAGAGAATTGATCTTTGATCCCTTTTTTACTACTAAAGATGAAGGTAAGGGAACGGGTTTAGGGCTTAGCATGAGTCGCTCGGTCATTGAAAGGTTTGATGGCCGCTTAAAATTAGTTGAGAAACAAAATCCCGGAGCCGAGTTCCTTATTGAGTTTCCGGTGGTGAAAAAGTGAAAGTATTGATTGTTGATGATGAAAATCTAGTGAGGCTGTCCCTGCAAAGGGCTTTTGAAAAGGCTGGCCATGAAGTTCAGCTGGCAGAAGACGGTCGGCAAGGTATTGAGCTTTGGCGGAGTTGGCAGCCCGACTGTGTCGTCCTGGATGTGCTCATGCCTGAACACAGCGGACCCGAGGTCATTCAGGAGGTTCAGCCCTCCGAGAAGGTTGCTATCATATTGATTTCTGCCTTTTCTGGAGAATATCAGGCCGACTCGGTCAAACAATTAGGGGCGGATCTTTTTATAGCGAAGCCATTTGAAGATATTAAAGACGTGGTCGTTCAAGCTCAAGCTCTTTACCAAGGGAAATCTTCTTGAGGGTGATTGGTGGTAAATATGGTGGCCGAAAGTTGGTTTCTTTTAAGGCGGACAACATTCGTCCCACTACGGACAGAGTTAAAGAAACTATTTTTAACAAATTACAATTTATTATTGAAGGCGAACCCGTGTTGGACCTGTTTTCGGGGACGGGAAGCCTAGCCATTGAGGCCTTGTCTCGAGGAGCTAATCGTGTGGATGCTGTTGAATCCCATCCGAAGTCTCTTGCTGTCATCGAAAAAAACAAAAGTCTATTTGAGATTGGTGACGAGCTCAAGGTTTATAATATGGACGTCTTTCGCTATCTCAAAAAGGCAGAAAGTTCTTACCCGATTGTGCTTATTGATCCCCCTTTTACCAAGCGTATAGCTAACGAAGTTCTTGCTGCCCTTGCGGAGTCAAAAGTCCTCGCTGAGGGCACTGAAGTTTTTATAGAATCCAGTGCCAAAGAAAGTGTGGCTGAGGCCTATGGGCAGCTTGAGCGTAAGCAACATAAAAGTTTTGGGGACAAATTTTTGTCCCATTACATTTTTGGTTAATTTTTGCACCCCAATTTGTTAATCTGGCGCCATCCCTTAGGAGGCCCCAATGTTGTCAAAGCGAATGCAACAACTGAAACCATCCCCAACTCTTGCCCTGGCTGCAAAGGCAAAAGAGCTGAAATCTCAGGGGAAGGATGTTATTTCACTCACTGTTGGCGAACCCGATTGGCCCACATATGGGGCGGCCAAGGAGGCTGGCATCCAAGCGATCCATGAAAATAAAACCACCTACACTCCTGCTGCGGGTATCCCAGAGCTACGCAAGGCTGTCGCTCAACTCATTGGGAAGCAGCTGGCTATGGAGGTCAGTCCTCAACAAGTCACCATTGGTTCAGGGGCAAAGTTTATAATTTATACTGCATTCACCGCCCTTTTAGATCCCGGCGACGAAGTGATTGTTCCCTCGCCTTATTGGGTGAGTTATCCGACTATGGTTGAATTGGCAGGTGGAACTCCTAAAATTGTGGAGTGTGATGCTCAAACCCACTTTAAGCTCAGTGGACCTCTTTTGAAATCGGCCATCACCGAAAAAACAAAAATTCTTCTTTTAAACTCTCCCTCTAATCCAACGGGGGCTGAGTATTCCCATGCCGAATTGGATGCATTAGCGGAAGTGTTAAAAGAGTATCCGAACCTCTGGATTGTGAGCGATGATATTTACAACCAGCTTTCTTTCCATCCTGGCGGCTTGAGCCCCCATTTGCTTCACAAGAATCCCGAGCTCAAAGAGCGCTGCATTTCTATTAACGGTATGTCCAAGGCCTATGCCATGACAGGTTGGCGGATGGGCTGGGCTGTAGGGCCAGAAGCTGTGATTAAGGCCATGGCCAGTTTTCAAAGCCAAACCACAGGTGCTCCCTGCTCGATCTCCCAGTGGGCATCTTTGGCAGCCATCACAGAAACGGCTGACGAGGTTAAGGAAAGCTTAGTGGCCCTTCAGGAGCGCCGTGAGCTTTTCATTAAACTCCTTAATGGGGTTCCAGGGTTGCAGGTTTTTCCTCCTCAAGGAGCCTTTTATCTTTGGGTTAAAGTTCAAGATTGGTTGGGTAAAACCTACAAGGGAAAAACTCTTGTCGACTCTAAGCAGTTGTCCCAAATCTTGCTCGAAGATGTCTTGCTTGCCGTTGTGCCAGGGGCGGAGTTCGGGACCGAAGGCTATTTGCGCTTGAGTTTTGCAGCCAGTCCGGAAGATCTGAAAAGGGCCAGTGAGCGATTAGCTAATTTTCAACAGCAACTCTCTTAAATAAAATCAGAAGGAACACAAACGGGTGGGGTGCTGACCCCAGCCTTTGCCATCCTAATTTTCCAGCCAAGGCTTCGTTCTACAGGGTTGCATCTTGTGGGAGTGAGCAAAAAATGCAAAGCCTTGTCGGCATCCAAAGCGACTTTATTATGATCAAAATATCCCTGCAGAAGTTCAGTGATTTTTTTATCTTTTGCACAGGTAAAAAATAAAGGGGTTGTAATGAGAATTCTTTTAAATTTGGGTAAAATGGTTTTGAACCTCACCCTTCCTTTTTGAAAAGCCTCAAAAATCACAGCGTCAGAGGGGTTCTTTTTTTGTTTTTCAGAAATTTCAATTGTATCGATGATATTAGCCATGGCCACTCCCCATCGACTTAAGTACTGCTCTTTTTCGACCCTAAACTTCATTTTCTTAGGGGGATTATGAGGTTCGAAAACCAACTGGAGAATTTGCCAAAAATGGTTCCGCTTGTCGTGGTAGTAAAAAGCTTCTGGGTCTTTATTCAAACCATCGACGTCACGAGCGCTCACCGAAGCCATTGTGCCCAGAATCACCATTTGCGTTTGGGAAGTTGGGGTAAAGGTAGAAAGATTGTCTTGCGAGAGTGCCATATCCTAGACCTAAGTTAACAGTGAAGGGACCTCTTAACCAAAGTCTCAGTCTGTAGACATGACGCATCATAAGTCGTAAAATAATAACTGAACGGCTTTCAAGGATGAAATGTGGGTATTTGGTTTTTAATACAAATTGCGGTGAATATCTTTTTCCTCATTGGTTTAAGTATGTGTTTGGTGAAAATCTTCAAAGATAAAGAGGATGACCCTCGTTTGAGCCAAGGTTTGCGACTGTTGCAAAGTAAAATTGCTATCCTTGAAGATCTCTCTGATCATACTGAGAACCAGGTCAAACAATTGATGGCTCTCCTCGACAAAAAACTACAGGAGGTCCGTAAAGCCATGAGTTCGGTGAACCAGCATATTTGCGAAGTGGATCGGTCCATCGCCAAGAGTCAAAAAATGGCCGAGAAAATTGCCAATGAAATTCCCCATCAGCAGATTGTCGAAAAAAATCTGGAAAATAAATATATAAAGGCAGCACAAATGGCTCATCAGGGGAGTGGTGTTGATGAAATCGTACAAAGCCTTGGGCTACCCCGCGGAGAAGTGGAGTTGATTACAAAAATAAACCGTAAGAAGTTTGTTTATGAAAAGTCGGCACCATCCTCTGTCTCAGAAGAGCTTTTCGAAAAAAGTATGGCCTTACCAGATATTCAAACCTCGAGTATGGAGCGCACGTATCTCAACTTTCATGAGGCGGTCCAAGAGCATAAAGACAAAGACTCTGGGTTTGAGGCTGTTAAGCTAGGATAAATCCATGCTCAAACTTGGTGACCAGGTCTCAGCAAAACTCATTGAAAAAGTGGATACTCACCACTGGATTGTGAGCTTTGAAGGAGACCTTCTGCAGGTCCGCAATGCCACTACGTTCACTTTTGAGGCGGGTAAGATTGTGAGCTTACAAGTTGTGTCCGAAAGGCCCTTGCAGTTTAAAATCATAGGCCTAGCATCCAATAAAAGTTTTCGCGGATTGAATGTGCGAGTGTAACTACTTAGCACTCTCGTGGACAAAGCGAGTGGTGTAATACTTGACAAGATAGTCGGTTTTGATGGGCTGGTTATTATAGGTCCAGTTGAGATCACCAAAAGGTCCCCATTTCGCAATCAAAAACTCTTCTTCGGCGGCCATGGGAGTAAAAGCTGGGTTAATCCCGGTTGCGCGATGGAACTTCATAGAAACAGTTCCAGGTTGTTTCATGGAAAAGATCAGCTTACAGCCATTACGGAAAAGCATAGAGTCGGCCTGGGTTTGGGAAATACTATAAACTTTAATTCGTCCTAGCGGTGAACCTTTGAGTTGATTAAAGGCAGTGGTTGCATCCACAAACTCACGCTTGAGGGCAATGAGAAATAGCAAGGTTTCATTGAGCAAATGTTTCTCTGGTTCAAATCCAGTGGTGATGGAAATCATGCCAGACTCTTCCATGTCTTGCTCGGCGCGAACCAAATCCTTTATCCACGTCAATTTATCCATAAATCCTCCAGCGACGCCCTGCCGCATATTTGATAGTATCGAATCAGGGATTGAAGTCAAGATTTCACAGTCTTACGTTGAAAAAAGTGGTGAAACCACCGTAAGCATCGAGATTTTCACCATAATAAAGACCCAGCGTGAGAGTGACGGGGACGTGGAAACCCACTGTGGTATTGGTGTGTAGCTCCAGCCCGTAGCCATAAAACCAGGTGTTGAAATCGTTCACCACCGAAGATTGCAGGGCTTTATTGCTGTAAATGCCGTCGAAAGTGGTGGCGTCAAAGACAAAATTTCCCTGAAGGTTTTTGATAAAAAGCGGAGGGGCAGTCCAGCCGCGAAAAATACTAAACAATGGAAAGCGATACTCTAGATTCGTGTTCGCAAGATTGTTTCCAACAAAAACCCCGGTGGGGTAGCCACGCTGTAAATAGGTGGTGTTGGTCAGCTGCGGATTTTGAAAAGGTCCCGCCAAAGTGGAGGTGGCAAAAAAGCGGTTTTTCAATTGAGGGGCGTAAACCCCATTAATTCCCCAGTATAAAGCGTGGCGCTTGGGTAAGAAGAATGACCAAAAACTGCCGATATGGGCTGAAGTTTCTCCATAATCAATATTGCCAAAATCAGCGAGATAATGGCGGTGACCCAATTCAAATTTCCAACCATCCTCGGGTGAAATCTGATAGGCCTTTTGTTGAAAGTTAGAAAAGCCTAATTTGAGTTGGGGGCCTTGGCGAATAAAAATAAATCGCGAGTAACTGAGGGCACTGTAGTTCCAACGAAAAAGAAGTTGCCAGCGGCGATCGCTGGGCGGGCGCCATCCGGCCACACCAGAAACGTTAGTGAAATGAAGGTTTTCGCGAGTGTTGTAGAAGTAAGAATAAAAATCACCAACCCCCAGGCCCAAAGAGACGGGGAGAGATTGGTTAAGATAATTGAAAGAGGCCCCTGCTTTTTTTGTTAAGGTGTCCCATTGACCAACCAAACCGTAGGAGTTTTTACCAAGAGGATCACCGGCTGAAGTTTGCGCCTGATAGATGGTTCCGCCATCGACGATGTATAAAAAAGGAATCCAATGGTTGGGGTATAAATATCTCCACGGAGAAAAGCTTTCGGCTTTGTATTTATTGTTGTGGGTAGCAGAGGGCGCTGGGATTCCAATTTGCCATTGATCTCGGGCAGCTTTTGCTACTTTATCGGAAGTATAATCCACCACAGCGGGGACTTGTGGCGGTCGGTCGGGTAGACTTTCCCATTGCGCACCCTTCAGGCGTCGAAGCCTGGGGCCGCTGGCTTCATACTCTTGATAGTAGAGGTCATCGATGAGTGGGTCCAATTCTCCCTGGTGAACTCGGGTTTTACTATTGGTGATGGCTTTGTATTTAATTTTTTTACCGCTGACGTTTTCGGCAAGATAAAGGTTTTCAATACCGCTGGCACTGGATGAAAACAAAAGCCCTAAGTGACTCCAGCGTACAAAGTGCACGGGGATCTCATCAAAAAAAGTCTCCATCTCTTTTTGCTTTATAAAAAAGCGGGCAATATGGGGTTGTCCACCCGAGTTTTGCTTGACCATAAGCAGAGTGTTGTTCACCGGGCAAGTCAGATAGCTAATATTATCGCCAATTTTACCGCGATATAGGCTGCGGCCTATTTTCTTTTTCCAATCCCATTCAATGATTTCTTTGGTGCCGGGGACATTTTTCAAAAAGTAGAGAAAATGGCCATCCGGAGAAAAACAAGGATGGTGAGCGCGTTCTCCCTTCGTCACCCGCTCGCTCTTATTGGTTTTTAAATCATAATAATAGAGGTCAAAGAAGCGATAATAATAGTCCCAAGTATCAAGTTTTTCGTAAACGAATCCCGTCGCAGCTGGGTGCCAGGTGAGGGTTTGTGAACCAGCCCCTTTAACAACTCTTTTCGCCTCATAAGCCGTGAAAGGGGACTTAGGATGGCGTGGGCGAATATAAATATCGCCTTGCCCATACTTGCTATCGGAAATGTAAGCCAACCAAGTGCCATCAGGGCTAATGCTCGGAAAGCTTTGCACGTCCTCTTTTTTAGGAAGGGGTTGCCCCTCGAGGTGAGATGTGGCCTCAACGATATCGATTTGCTCCTGGGTTTTTTGTTTCCAAAAATCATAGGCGCGCTGGAGTTGGGCTTGGTAGCCGCGTCCAATGTGTTGCTCCGGTACGGCATTCAACAAATAGGGGATGCGTCGGGAGTGGCTTTGATTAAAGCGGTACATCATATCTTTGCCGCCATCACGATATATACTATCCCATAAAATGCCGCCGAAAAGATAGGCACGAGAGGCTCCTAGCCAGTCTAGATGGTAGTCATTCAGTTGAGAGAGTGGGTACTTTTTCCATTGGTCTTCGAGGGTTAAGCTTCTCGCCATGCCCTCAAGGTGTTGAGATTTTAAGCGTCCACCATTTTCAGAAAAGTAGGATTCAGTAAAAACGGCAAGACCTTCAGTGTACCAACGCGGCAACATCATGTTGGGTTTTGCCACCGAACCAAAAATCCATGCTGTCGGAGAGATCCATCCATGGACAGGTTCCATATTAAGGATATGAGTGTACTCATGCACGAGCAGTTCAAAACTGGAATCGTCAAAATCACCAATAGATGAAGACGGGTTTGGCAAAACCGGCCACAGCACAATAAAAGGATGGGGAACCACACGTGCGGAACCATTAGCAAGGTCGGAAGGATCGGTAATAATGAAGGTGACCTTGCGTGAACCCTCACGAAACAGGGATAGAACAAGGGGGTAGGCTTTTTTAAATTGTTCAATGTAGTGTTCGACCAACTCTTGATGATTAGCGTCAAAGAGCCAAATCGCATTGTCGGTTTCGATCTGCTTCCACTCGATACGAGGGTCGCTCTGTGCTTGCGAAGTCCAAGGCAGCAAAGCCATGCAGAGAAATATAAAAATAGAAACAAAAACTTTTTTCATCATGTGTGTTTTTTTTAGTGCGAACCTTTTGGAGTTCAGTACTATAAGAGTTTGACATCATTTAATGAGATTTTAAAATAGATTCAGACAAAGGAGTGCGAAATGTGGCGTAAAATCATTTTAGCATTAACAGCAATGACTTTCGTGGTCGCCTGTTCATCAAAGAAAAAAGACGGAGAAATGGATGCCATCGAAGTGGATGGTGGAGTGACAGAAAAGCCTCTAGGCTTTGATTCCATGGGATCAGACAGTGGAAATATTCCCGGTTTGTCCACAGTTCATTTCGAATACGATCAGTTCAGCTTGAGCCCTGAGGCCCGAAACATTCTTGCACAAAATGCTGAGTGGTTACGCGGTAACGGAAACGTAAACCTTCAAATCGAAGGCCATTGCGACTCTCGTGGATCTATTGAGTATAACTTGACCCTCGGTGAGCGTCGGGCCAATGCTGTGAAAGCTTATCTGGTAAGCCTTGGTATTGGTGAGAATCGCCTGTCTGTACTGAGTTATGGTGAGGAAAAACCCCTCAATACGGGTGATAATGAGGCCGCTCATGCAGCTAACCGTCGGGCTAATTTCGTACCCGTTCAGTAGATCATGATTAACCTTATTGGCTTAATGAGGTTCTTATTTCAGAGGGGGCACTGGGTTCTGTGCCCTCTTTTTGTATTGATTTCAGGCTGTGTAAACCCTGGGGTTTCCCAGGATGAGTACAACCTTGCCCGGGCCGCTTTTAAAGCCGCTCAGGAGGGTGAAGCGAAGCGTTATGCCCCTAAAATATTTTATAAGGCCCAGGGCTTGTATCGGCGTGGGGAAAGGGCCTATTCTGAGCGCTATTATGACGAGGCTAGCGAGCATTTTAAGAAATCCCGCTACTACTTTGAAAAAGCTGAGGCTTTGTCGCGACTCAAACTCTTTAAACAAGGAGAGATGGCTCCATGAAACCCTTATTGTTATTTGCCGTATGTTTATCTTTGGTGGGTTGTTTAAAAACACGAGCCGAACTGCAAGGCAGTTCTGGAAGCTCCATGCGCACGGATTCGTCGGGTCGTTATGTGACGGGAAACATGGACCAGCAACAGCGGGCCCAAATTGACAGCCGATTTTTTGAAATTGACCGAGATTTTCGTCAACTTTACGGAAAAATTGAAAGTCTGGAAAAGCAAGTGGCTGATCTTTCTGCTAAAAATGCTCAACCTCTGGAGCCAGCGACTGCTGGGGCGACGGCCACACCGGACAAGGTTAAAGATTTAGAAAAACGCATGAGCACCCTTGAAGAGGCCATTATTGCTTTGGACAAAAAGGTATCTGGCGGTGCGGCCAGCAAAAATGAAAAAACGAGTTTTCAACCTAAGCAACAGCCTAAGGGACTATACTCGGTTGCCGAGAGCCTTTATGGCCAAGGCAAATACGAAGAGGCGATCCAAGCCTATGAAAAATATCGTAAAAGATATCCTCGCGGTAAAAAGTATGCGGAAGCCACTTTAAAAATGGGGATGTGTTTTCAGCGCTTGAAAATGCCTATGGATGCAAAAGCTTTTTATAACGAAGTGATTCAACGCTATCCAAAATCGCAGACGGCTAAGGCTGCCCAGACTAACATTAAGAGTATCCAGTAGAGTGAAAAACATTTTAGCCATTGAAACGAGTTGTGACGACACATCGGTTGCTATCGTTAATAGTAAAGCCGAAGTGATTCTATGTTTGACTGCTAGCCAAGACCTTGTGCATGAGCCCTTCGGCGGTATTGTCCCTGAAATTGCCAGTCGCAATCACACCAAGCACCTTCTTCCACTGGTGGAAAAAGCTATGGATACTTCTGGCCTATCCTGGAAAGACATTTCAGGGATTGCTGTGACCAATCGACCAGGCCTTGTAGGATCACTCATTGTTGGATTGGTAACGGCAAAAACCTTAGCCTTGGCCTATGAAATCCCATTTATTGGAGTTCATCATATCGAAGGGCACATCATGGCTCCTTTTTTGCGGGACGATGAATATAAGGGGCCTGATTTTTTTAAAGACCCCTTTTTAGCTTTGGTCGTAAGCGGTGGGCACACTCAACTCTATGAAGTGAATGGTTTTGGTCATTATCAAGTGCTTGGCCAAACCATGGATGATGCCGCTGGCGAAGCCTTTGATAAGTTTGCAAAGATGATGGGGCTTGGATATCCCGGTGGTGTCCAGGTGGATAGGTTAGCCAAGAGTGGAAATATTAAGGCCTTTAGTTTTCCAAGGCCTTTATTGAATGAGGATCATTTTAATTTTAGTTTTTCTGGTCTTAAATCGGCGGCGCAAAGACAATTGGAAAAGTTGCCACAAGATAAAGACGAACCTCTGGTCGCCGATCTTTGTGCTAGCTACCAGCAGGCCATAGTCGATGTCCTTTGTGGAAAATTGGTTAAAGCGAGTTTTGACAAAGGCATTAAGAATGTCATCGTGAGTGGAGGGGTGAGTGCAAACTCGAGCCTACGGAATCATTTGCAGGCAGAAGCTGAAAAAAATGGATGGCAGTTAGCTATACCCCCCTTGCGATTCTGTACGGACAATGCCGCTATGATTGCCTTAGCGGGCCATTTTCGTTTGCAGCAAGGTGACCAGTCCAGTCAAGAGTTAGCTCCTCAGGCGCGAGCCGAGTTATGAGCGAGAGTCTTCGCCAAAAAATTGAAAAACGGATGCAGGAGCTTGGTATTGCAGCTAAACGCTCCCTTGGGCAAAACTTTTTAGTGAGCGATAACACTGTCGACAGAATCATTGCCGCCGCCGAACCGAGACGATTCCAGCAAGTTGTGGAGATCGGTCCGGGACTTGGTTCATTGACCGACTTGTTAAAAGAGCAAAATCAATCCCTGAAACTTTATGAATTGGACCGCAATTTTTGTGAGTACTGGCGTGAGCAAGGCCTGCAGGTCATAGAAGGCGATGTCCTTAAAACCAATTGGTCGGATTTTGCGTGGGGTGATGGTGGTTCACTTTTGGTGAGCAATCTTCCCTATCAAATCTCCTCACGTCTTGTGGTTGATCTTTCAATCCGTCAGCCCACCTTTGATCGCATGGTGCTCATGTTCCAAAAAGAAGTGGGAAAGCGAATCATGGCGAAACCCTCGAGCGAGGATTATGGGCTGCTCACCGTTATTGCTCAGGCTTTCTGGGAGGTCGACTTAGTTCTTGAAGCCGGAGCGGTCGACTTTTTCCCCCGTCCCAATGTGGCCAGCCGCGTACTGAAGTTTGACTACCATGCGCTTGATGATCGATTAGCCACCCCGCACTTTTTAAAGTTTGTAAAAGCTGGTTTTGAAAATCGAAGAAAAAAACTCAATCGCAAGCTGGAAAGCCTATTTAGCAAGGCAGAGGTAGCGGAGGCCTACTCGCGGCTTAGTCTTAAAGAGGATATCCGCGTAGAAGCCCTTTCTGTGGAGCAAATCAAGGATCTCTATCTTATTTTGTCAAAAACACTTGAACCCTCAGCAAAGAATCATTAAGGGTTTGAGTTATGGGAATAAAGATCATTGTCGACAATAAAAAAGCTCGGTTCGATTATGAAATTATCGAAAAATATGAAGCTGGTTTAGTGCTCACCGGTAGTGAGGTGAAAAGCATTCGTGCGGGTAATGTGAACCTAAAGGATTCCTATATTGCCTTTCGCAATGGTGAAGCTTTTTTGCAAAATGCCCATATCAGTGAGTACCAGTCCAGTAGTTACAATAATCATGAGCCCGAGCGTCTACGAAAGCTTCTATTACATAAAGAGGAGCTTGATAAAATCATGGGGCGTGTCCAAGAAAAGAGTCTGAGTTGTGTGCCCCTTAAGCTCTATTTTAAAGGGGGCCGAATCAAGGTGGAAATTGGCCTTGGTCGAGGTAAAAAGATGCATGACAAGCGCCAGAGCATCAAACAGAAGGATGCTAAGCGAGAATTGGCCAAAACGCTAAAGCGCTCTCGATGAACTCTTGTCACTGAAGCCCATTTTGCTACAATATGTCTATGGTCTTTCTCAAAATCGTCATCGTTTTTTTGATAGCATTCCCGACTTACCTTCTTGCTGCAGAATCTTCCCCATCGAACCAAGCTCCTGAACTTCCAGACCAGGAATTGAGTTTAAAAAAAGATCGAGCGGAATTAGATGAGCTTCGCAAAGATATCCCTGAGGATATAAAACGAGAGAATGATGATTTAGCTTATATCTTGAAGCTTATGGAAAACCCGAAGGCTAAGCCCAATCAGATTCGACAAAAATTCGATAAAACCATTCGTGACTTGCGCAAAAAAAAGCAGAAAGAATCTCGTCGCTTGCGAAATGACTTCACCAAAAAAGAGAAAAAAGCTCGCAAAGAGTTTTTAAAGAAGCAAAAAGAGCAGCGAACGGACTTTTTAAAAGAAAAGAAGGACAAAGACGAGCGCAAAGAGTTTTTTGAAGAGGAAAAGTCTAAATCCAAAGACTATTTTGCAGATGAAAGGGAGCGGCGCAAAGACTTTGAATCTCAGGTGCGCGCACAGCAAAAGGAATTTGATGCCTTCGTCCGCGATAAAAGAAAAGAGTTCGATGACCTTTTCAGGGAATTCAAGAAGCGGCAAGAAGAGATAAAGAAGGCAGAAAAAGAAAAGAAAAAGCGGCAATACCAGAGTCAATTCCCACCCAAGCGCGATCAGCTTTCTGAGGAAAATAAAAAATACCTCGAGGAGTTCAAGAAAATTCCAAGAGGTCAGGGTGTGCCCCTGCAGCCCCCTCAGGAAAACGATGGAAAGTAAATGCTATTGTTAAAACCTGCACGAAATATGCGGTTGGCAGTAATTGCCAGCTTATTATTCTCGCCGACAGTCTACGCAGAGAATGGAGCGAGACTTCGTGATTTACGTTCCGGGGCCCTCCTTGCTTTAGGAGTTAATTTGACCGATTTTGCATGGCGCTGTCCTCAGATTATCAATTGTGGTCACGGTGTGAGAGACACTGCGGGTTGTGCAACTCAAGTGCAAAGTTTTGCAAATGCGTTTCAGGCGGGAGGTTCAGGGAACTACCTAGAAGATGAGATGAAAAAGCTGGCCAATGATAGGAGTGCTCATCGTCTGCTCCGCAATATTCTTAGGCTAACAAAGCAAGACAAAGAGTTTAACTTATGGAATATCGCTTATCAGGGGTTTGGCAGGGATAAAGAAAAAGCCATGAGATTTCTTGCTACTTATTTTATGCAAGAAAACTCAGATTCACCACACCTTTCAAAAGAAATGAATGCTCTAAAGAGTGAGGCGTTCTCCCTTCTCGTACCAAAAATAAGAGAAGGAAAAATTCAAGCTTATCCACCAGGAGTGGAGTCAAAAGATGCCACATTCTATCACTTTTATATTCCTGCTGTTATGGCATCTAATATGCGCAAGCAAGGAATCCATGACCGGTATGCCAGTGCTATTCCAATTGCTTTTAATGAAGCCTACGAGTATGTATTTTTTCAAGGGAGGAGTTTGTTCCGAAAGATGAAAGGTAAGCCTAGCATGGGAGAAATGTCTTACTCTGACATTTATTCAGGTTATGCTGGAGTTCAATTTGCTTTATCAAAGGACACAGAGTCTTTTAGTGGGCCGAGTTCCTCAAAATGGCTTCCTGATTATAGAAAAAGAGGGGCTGCAGCAATTTCAGACTATCTTAAAAAGGGGCTGGGTGGAGAGCAGGCTTTTTGCAACGATGAGGTTCCCTATGAGCGACCTGCAGGTGTTGACATAAAACGAGAAGACGTTCTTAGGGTTTATCCAGAGCCTGTTGGGACTTCGAATTGATGTGTAAAATAATTTCAGTTTTTATTTTAACAAACTTATTGTGGGCTCAGACAACCAATGTAAAGGAAATTTCTACCTACAAAGCTCTCTCCCAAGAGCCGCCAGCGAAATACCAGCTGGCAGAGAACTATGAAATGCTCTCTTGCCGCATCGGTAAAATTTTAAATCCATCGGGTCGCGAACACAATGTTCAGCAGCAAAGGCGAGGATACCAAAAAAACATTCGATCCATCAAAAAGTGGTCTGATAAGCTGGATATGGGTTTTGAATATAAGAATTGGCTGATGAATAAGATAGGCAGTCTCACTACCAGCAGCAAAGATTTTTTTGTTTCCGATGCTTTGGTTATGAATGGTGACTCAGCAAAAAATGGAAATTTCCTTCATGCTTTAAAAAGTTATAAGGCAGAGGAATTTTCAAAAAATAAGAAGAAAGATTTTATCAATGATAAAGATCTCTATAATAAAGTGAAAGCTCATCAAGGATCTAAAGGTCGCAATTTTGATTCCAGTGCTTACTCTCAAATCGAAGATAAAAATATGGCGGCTTTTTTTAAACATCTTCACAGTATGGAAGCGTTGGCCTCACCCCTTGCTGAGTGGATTATTCAGCAACCCAAGCACTCAATTTCACCAGTTAGGCTTTTAGAAAAAGCCTCCAATATTTACGGAGACCCTTGGGTTGGACTAGGAGTGATTGGCTGGATTACCGCCTGGACAGTCAACAGTGAAGGGATTCCTAGAAGTCGGGGCGCAGTACTCGCCTCTCGCATGGCCCCTATATACAAGCAACCCAATCAAGATCACGCCGGTGCTTTATACCACTATTGGGGATACCTCACTCGCATTCTTTTAAATCCTCTTGATTATGGAAGACTCTCTTTTGTGAGTTTTGGTTACGAAATGGTTTATCAAAACGACCCTCAAGACTACTATGCTGATTACTGGGGGATGAGATCGGCCATTCTTGCCAATTACATCATGACCAATCATGCCGGAAAAAGTTGTGATGTACTGGTGCCTCAGACAAACAACGAAGAGTTAGAAAGTGACAAAAGTGTTCACTAAAAGTAAACACAATTGCTGATTATTGAACAAAAAAGCTATTTCTTGTTGGCGCGAAGGTATCGCCTGGAGCTAACAAATTGAAGAAACTAATCCCAAAATCAATTTGTATTTTAAACCATATAATTTGCTCATTGAGCTTAATATTTTGATTTTGGGTTGTGAGCTCTGTGGTTAGAATTTGCGAGTATCCAAGTACAACCGACGTGACTGGGCTCAGCGGGAGAGCCAAGCCGGCCTGCCACTGGGTGGGATTATAATCATATTCGAAGAGTTCATTCACTGTGCCAGCCTTGAGATGCTTTCCTCGCATGAACTGGTAATCGATTCCAGCAAACAGATAGGAGTAGTTAAACCTTACGCCTGTTCCCAAACCATTAAACTGACCCCATTCTGCAAGAGCCGCTGTGCTCGCATTGTTCGTTAAAGAGGTGTAGCGATAGGATAGGTCAAAATCAATAGAGAAAAGCCCCGAATTGAGCAGTGGAAATAGAACATCGCCCTGTACAGCAACACCACTATATTTAGCATTTAAAGAACCCGTGGCAATGGTCAAACTAGGATAACCAACAGAGATTTCCATACCCACACCCTTTTGTGTGGAGGCCCAGCTTGATGAACAAAACAAGAGAAGAATAGAGAGAAAGAATAATCTATTCACTGGAGATATCCCCAATGATCACCATGTCAGCGATATTCAGGCTGTAGACATCACGGATAAATGGTTCTGTA
The DNA here is from genome assembly GCA_020435205.1 of Bdellovibrionales bacterium. Taxonomy (GTDB): domain Bacteria; phylum Bdellovibrionota; class Bdellovibrionia; order Bdellovibrionales; family JAGQZY01; genus JAGQZY01. The sequence goes on from JAGQZY010000003.1 coordinate 38,423, forward strand.
CCAACTCTTTCTCCGGTCGTTGTGATTCGTTCAATGCTGTCCGTTGCTGAGGATGCTACTAATAGATCTCCATTGGGAAGCTCGACAATACCAGTAGGATCGTTGATGATTGAAGTGTCAGTATCCCAAACGATAACCGGATTAGAGCCATCGGGATCAGCTCGATACACGCGGTCGTCGCCTTGGGTAGTTACGTAAAGGTAACCATCAGAATGCAAAAGGATTCCATAGGGATTATTGCCAAAACTGACGTGACTAACACAAGTGGCTGTAGAGGTGCTGATGTCGTAGGTCAAAATTTCATCAGCTCCACCAGCATTGGCAACCACAAGCTGGCCGCTAGCATTAACGAGCATTCCACGAGGTGAGTTCAATGTGCAGGCGCCAGTATTGGTATCGATAAGATCGCTTCCGAGCCGAATACCGCTGGCATCAAAAACTTCAATGCGATTATTTTCGGTGGCATAGACATTACCATTGGTACCAATGGCAAGATCGTATATTGTGCCGCTAAACTGTGCTGAGCCATGGAATAGGGTTTTGCTTCCATCTAAGTTAATTTGGTAAATGGAATCCGTTGTGTCTAAACTCATGTAAACATTTTCTGAGTCTAGAGCAACGAGTCCTCTGGGGGTCGCTGTTTCGGCGCGAAAGTTACCACCCCTAATGAATTCCCCGTCGGTAGTATAAAAGGCAAATCCACGGTGGTTTCCGTCAGAACCAGCAATAACTAAATAGGGGATACTTGTGCTCGTCTCTGAAGCCAGGCTCAGGACATCACCTTGTTCTTTTCCACATGAAATAAACAGCAGGGAAAAAGCTACGAATAGCGATATGTGGACGGGCATCTTCATACGTATCATATCGGTATATTTTCTTGAAAATTTAAGATCAAAATAAGACATCTATACCTTAGCCCATGAGAAGTTGTCGAAGGCGGCGCCCGTCTTGAGTCTAGGGGATTGGTGGGGGGGCAATAAAATGTGTATCAATCTAGGAATTACTAATACTTAGCCCACTTTTGACCGATATGTTTGTTGATGTTGGCAAAGCTAAAGTACCTATTCATAATTGGAACTCTTTCGCTCTCTTTCTCCGGCTGTAAGCAGGGGAGTGATGCTTTTGATTTGCTGGGCAGTAGTGACACGACCTCGGTTGAGGATTTAGAAATTACGAGTCGAATTCCCGATCAAGCTTTAATCACGCTCAAGATCGGCGAATCTCAGCAATTTGCTGTCACCGCTTTGGCTCCGGCTCCACGAACCGTTTCTTATTCTTGGAAGCTAGATGGTTCAGCCTCTGGCGCCGGTCAAGTTTTTACCTTTACTGCAACAGCTGGGTTGGTGGGCGAGCACAGCTTGAAAGCTATTGTCACCGATGGCGAATCAGTCAAAGAAAACGAGTGGACGATTGTGGTCAATGCACCACCAGTGATTACGGCAATTTCAACGGGCACTCAAAAAGTCGCGGTGGGATCCACCATTAATATTTCAGCTTCTGCCACAGACCCAAATGGTGACACCTTAACCTACAGTTGGGTGGTGGATGGAGCCACCAGTGCCTTTCTCACGGGGACAACAGGGACAGGAAGTTTTACCGGTGACTCTTCTTTAGTTGGTGCTCGAACCATTACTCTCACTGTGAGTGATGGGATTGAGAGCGTGTCCACTTCGTGGAGTGCTGAAGTGAATTATTTTCCTCAAGCTTGCAACACTTTAGCGCAAGGAGAAATTTGTACATATAGTGGTGGACCTCACAAAGGAACAGGTTATCCTGTGACCAATACAACCTTTCCACTCCGTTTTCGACCTTTCAGTCATGTGCAAGATGCGCTAGGAAATATTTTTATTTCTGACCTCGATAGTAATGTCATTTGGTATTGGAATAAGACAGCAGCTCCAGTGAGTCGAATTGGGCAAACCATTCCAGCAGGAGTCATCCAAATTGTTGCTGGGACTGGTGAAGCAGCAAGTGGTGGATCTGGCATCCCAGCTCTGCAGTCAGCTCTAAATAGCCCTCGAGGGCTGTGGTACAATGACGTCACCGGGACTCTTTACGTTGCAGAGTATAGTGGTCACGCCGTGAAATACATCGATAACACGGGGACAGTATTTGTGGGAATGGGCGGAGGAACTAGCCATGTTGATGGCAACACAGCCTACAATCACGATTGCAATAACCCTGTCCATCTTGCCCATTACAATAACAATTTGTATGTCACTTGTTATGCCCATCATCGGGTGAAAAGATGGGATCTGGCGACCGATTTAGGCTATATTGCCGGTGGTGATGGAGGCAATGATATTGCCGGGGAAAACACCAATCCAACCACTTCAGGAATTGGCAACCCTTATGGACTTTACGTCGATGCCAATGGAATTTATGTGGGTAGTTACTCTCAGCACGTGGTGAGATTCATCAACCACAGTGGTGCTCCTTACACATTTTGGAGCGGAAACCCCGATCAAGTGATCGTTGCCAATGGCATGATTGCCTCCATTATTGGTGACGGAGGAACTTCAGAGCCAGGTTTGGCCATGAATCCCCTGAGCGAATCCTTAGGGCGACCGGTGACGATCACAGTCCGTAATGGCAATGAAATCTTTGTCGGCGGTCAGCAGCGGGATGATATTGTTCTCGTTAATAATTCAGGAGCTGGTGTGACTATTGATGGAATCACTGTGAATCCTGGCCTTCTCTCTCGCATCAACAATTCTGCGGGTGGCTATAATGGAGATATCAATATTAGTAATGCTCGAGTAGACGACCCTTACCAATTGTCGGTGGATATTTTGGACAATAATAAACTGATATTGTCCGATTATAATAACTATCGATTACGTGAGCTGGATTTTACCTCTGGAAGATTTTCCAACTTAGCTGGAACAGGCCGAGGAGAGTTGGGATTTTATGGAGATGTAGAGCTGCCCACCCAAGAGCACCTTTTTAATTATCCCACAGGGATTTTATTTGATGACACCACTCGCACTCTCTTTTTTGCAGACCAAAATAACCATCGATTGCGCCAGACGGATGCTTACGGGAGAACCTCAACAGCATTGTGCCGAGGCGCGGGTGATCCTACTATTGATAATGATTTTCCATCCAATGCACTTTGCAGAACTAATATTAATAGCAATAACTCAATGAACAACAGTTTTGATATTTGGTCAGATGGCTCTTTAGCCGTCCTCAATAGTTATGGTCACAATGTTAGAATTTGGAACCGCAGTGGGGCGGATCAAACCTATTTGGGCTCATTCATTCAAAATGACCGAGTCACCACTGTGGCTGGTGATTGGGTCGCTGGCGCTGGTAATGGCCCTGATGGACCGGCTTTGAACACTCAGTATCAATATCCCAATAGTGTTAAATTTTTCAATAATGCTGGCAATATGGAGCTTTGGATTCTCGACACTATGAACCATTGTTTAAGAATGGTCGATAGTGCTGGTAATAGCACGACAATGTTGGGCCTTTGCGGGACTTCTGGAGATCCGGGACCGAGTGCCGCTGCGGCTGCGGCTCGTTTTAATAGGCCGCGGGGTTTGCTCATTGATGGAAGCGGAAATATTTATATTTCTGATTATAACAACGACACCATCTGGTTCTGGAATCGTGGAGGAAGCCCCGTCACAATTGGGACTGTCACCATTAACCCTAATGATGTTGCAAAAGTAGCTTGCTTGTCGGGATCGTCGGGGAGTAGTGCGGAAAACGTATTTGCAACAACCGCTCGATGTAATGAGCCTGCAGGGCTTGCAATGAGTGGTAACAACCTGTGTTTTGCGCAAAGAAACCGCCATAACGTGCGTTGTATAGACATCACGACAGGACTAATCAGTACTGTTGCGGGAAGGGTCGAGGCGGCTCCTCGTTCAGGGTCTCTTTTTGACTATTCTCAGGAAGGTGTGGCAGCAACATCAGCCACTCTTTCCTATCCTGCGGCAATCGCCTTTGACGCCAACGGAGATTTATATATTTCTGATACCTACAATCATGTTATTCGAAAAGTGAAACTCAGTCCTTAGAATTCGATGCCAAGACCGATAAGCATATTCATTTGCTTGGCCAGTGCATCACCATTGCCGTAAAGATAGTCATATCGAAACTCTGCATTCAAAAAGACATCTCTACTCAGTGAATAGTCGACTCCAAGGCTCATACCAGGCCCCAAATAGCTTGAGGATAGGGCTAAATTAAAAATTCTTTGGCGAAAAGACAAGCCAATATAGGGGCGCCATTTTTCTTGGATAATTATAGAGGCTTTTCCAGATTCAATATCTATGGTTCCGGCACTGGTGAAGGGAAAGTATTTTCCGCCAAAATCAAAACCATAGCCTGAGCTGCCAGTGTAGATATCACTCATGAGGACATTGATCCCGAAAACACCCTGGAACTTTGGCGACACCGCATAGGCGATCTCAACAGAGTAGGCGCCAAAGCCACTGCTTGACTCCGAATTGGACCGAACATTTTCGGTTTGGAAACTCCAACTTCCTCCTTTGATGGCCACTTGTCCAACAGAGGCAGAGCTGGAAACTCCGAAAAATAAAACCAAAGTGCTAAGCGCTAGCTTCATTGGCCATTTCTCCACTGGTTGCAGTCCTTTTCTCAACATAGGCTTTACAAAGACTCATGATCTTTCGTTTGGTGCCGACGAGAGCTTCTATAGGTGTTGGGTGTACATCCTGTTGCTTTCGATACTGTTTAAGAAGGAATTTCTGCCTTTGCGTCATAAGGTTCTCAATTTTCGTAGTCTCTTCTTGGTCACAGTGAGTAAATACAAGCGCCCATTCATCGATAGAAATATCAAGGCTCAAATTTTGTAGCACGTTCTCTTCCGATTGAAAGACTTGGTAGAAGGGAAAGCGACTTTGCTTGACCCGATGTGTATCTGGCAAAACGCGATAAACTTCCCGTTCATCTTTGGTTACAGCCGTATCAAGGTATTGGATAAGATCGTGTTCAGCGAAGTACTCTTCCACGGTATCTGCACTCTGCAGAGGTTTCAGTTCAATAGCTTCATCAATAAGTTTTTTAACATTCTTAACCTCAGAACGAGTTGTAGCCTGTTTTGCTCCGAGTAGCTCAGCCCATTGGCCGGGATAAAGGTACTTGCTGACTTTGATCATAAGGTCTCTGGGAAGAAGTCTAAGAATTGGGGCGGCTTCATCAAATTTTTTATTTTTTAAAAGTTGCCCAAACATTTTATGATCAAGACGAGAAAGAACAAGCTCAAGTTCTCTATTTTCTGGATGAGTATGGCTATTTTCCTCTTTTTCAGAGAGTTCTATTCTTAACTTTATATGCAAAATCGCATCCATAATTTTTGCTGAATTTTGATTCAATTGAGAGGGTTCGGTAATAGCTGTATACCACCACTGCCCCCTTCCATAACGAAAAAGGCTTTTTACAACAGGGGGAGGAAGCTCCTTAAAAATAGATCCCATTGCATGAGGATACTTATACCCTAGATCTTCAATGGCACGGATCAGTACACCGTTGGGGTTTTCAAAGACCTGAAGGCAGTCTGAAATCTGACTTTTTATTGAGGCCATTTGTGAGTCCGATAAAACCGGACCGGGTGTTGATATTGAGTCCATAAAGGTTTGTGGCATCTTGTTAGCAGCTACAGCTGGGTTGGCGGCAAAGGTTTCAGTGGACTTTCCGATATCGGCGAGGGGGCCAGCAATGCCTTTCACCAGGGTTCGGATTCCATTTTGAAAAGCTATGAAAAACAAGAAAAAACCAAAGAGAAGCAAACCAGCACCAATACCCAAGAAAAGCTTTTTTTGTCGGCTGGTCGTTGTTGAACCCCAAGATTTTTCGGAAATCTCAACGCGATCATGAATGGGGGACAGCTTTAGGTACTGATAAATCTGATCCCTAAACTGATCTTTTTCAGCCTCCGCCATATCGCTATCGATATCAATCTTGACGTAGACACTTTTAAGATATCCTAATAGGGTGCCTAGTGACAGATCTTTTCGACTCCAAAAATTGACCTGATCTTCAGAAACTGAATCCAGATAGGGGAGACTGATTGCGCCGCGATCTGCGCTGTCAGCCAAGCGACGTTCTGGCTGACTGCCATCTGTTTCCACCTTAACGTAGACTGTAAAAGGCTTTTCTGGGAATCGAGTTTTGATAAAATCTGTTGCCTTTTTAGAGTAGTAGTCCTCGATTTCAACAATTCTTGAGGCATAGCCATTGGATGAAAAGAGAATAAGACTGATTAAAATGAGTACATACTTCATGGCCTTGTCCTTCTATGTTTTAAATTATGTTGGTTCACAACTTTTTCCGCCTGCTCTTGGGAATAACCCTTTTTTTGTAGCTCAGAGGCCACAGAGCGATCCACAATCTTTTGTAGCAACTCAATATGATTAAGCCGTTCATTGATATTTTGAGTGATAGCCTTGCTATTAAAAAATGCTTTCATTTTAGCAGAATCAATAACCTCTTTTACCGACTCTACGATTTCGTTGAGATCGCTAAGATGCATCCTATTTGAGCTTTTCGCAATCGTTGCTGAGGAAACCTCTTCGAAAGGTTTTGCACTTGCATCGATTTCTTCACGACTATCATTTTTAATTTCGCTCGCAGGAACGGGCTCAATAATAATATCAATTTTTCTTTGCAAGCTAGCCAGATCCCTATCAAAATTTTGATTTTCTTTTGGGGATTCGCCGTAACCAGCGATTCTCAGATTTTTCAATTCAATTCCCTGATTATGCAGGAAACGGACAGCCGATATAGAGCGAAAGGCGGAGAGCTCTAAATTATCACTATACTTCCTCTTGGCGCGTATAGGCTTTTCATCAGTGTAACCTCTAACCACTAGGCGGAATGCGCCAATATGCTTGGCAATAGCGCGTGAAAAGTCAGAAAGAGCATCTTCGCCTTCTTGGGTAAGAATATGATTCCCAGAATTGAAGAAGCTCACTCCGGGAAACTCAACCAAAATTCTCTCACCTTTTATATTTGCCTGAATTTTATAGGCACTTTTTGTATCACTGCTATAAAGAGGGGAGGCGACTTCGCCATGATTACTGAGTTCTGCAGATGGCTTTGTGGGATTCACTTGAGAGACAAAGTATTGGTCCAAGTCTTTCTTTATGAGATTTAAATTGAAAACTTGTGGCTTAATGTTGAAAAACAAAATAAAGAATCCCAATAGTAAGGTGATCATATCGCCGTAGCTAATGGCCCAGTTGTTTTCGGCATCTTCAGAACTAAATGGGGCGCGGAGCTTATTTAATTCCATGGCTAAGCGCTTTCGTTGTAGTGAATTCCGAGTATGTCAATTCTTTGTTTTGGATCTAGATAAGAGTTGAGCATTTCTTGAACGGTTAGAGCTGATTTCTGATCATGGATCATTAAAAGTCCCTCTAGCAAAAGTTCACGAAACACCTTTTGGTCCTCAGCCTTTTGTAAAAAATGTTCAGAAATAGGCGCTAAAACAAAATTCGAAAACCCAAGGCCATAGAGGGTAGCTGTTAGAGCTAAGGCCATGTTGAGACCAATTTGTGCGGCGTCGGCACCAGCTCCGACAGATCTCATTAAATTGACTAGACCTAAAACAGTTCCAACCAGACCAAATGCAGGAGGATATTTAGCCAGCCTCCGAAAGAGAGTAACAATTTCTTCTTCTCGTTGACGAGCTCTGTAGATTCGTTCTGTTAGAATACTTTTAAACTCTTGTCTTTCTAGGCCTAATAAAAGCAATTCGATTCCCTCTTTTAGAAAAGGATCAATTTTTTTGTTGTTTAAAAGTGGTCGAACGCTTGCTTTTGAAGCTCCTTCTTGTGATGAGGCGCGCACTAATACGTCAATAGATTCAATAGTGTTGGGCCTTCCTGATTTGAGCATAGCAAATGGAGCAAAAAATAATTTTTTCAAATATAAAGGAGGGAATGAAATCACTGTGGTCGCTAAGGTTCCTCCGAGAACAATGAGCAAGGCCACCTCATCAAAGTAAAAATCTATACTGACGCCCAATATATTTCTGACGGTGTACAGAATTCCTAGAATGAGGGTAAATCCGATGAGGTTGTACACTAGCGATCACTCCTAGGTATTCCGGATTCGATTTTGTTGACCAAATTTTGAACTTCGATATTGTCAGGGTCGAATTCCAAGGCCTTATAATATGCAGCTAAGGCATCTTGGTGTCTCTGTTGCAGGTAATAGGCATTACCTAAGAGGCTCCAGCCGACAGCAAAAGATGGGTACTCGCTAACGAGGTTTTGGGCCAAGGATTGGGCTGAGTCATAATTTCTTTTATATAGGTTGGACTGGATACTAGCTACCATTCGGCTGACTTTTTCAATTTTGACATTTTCGATCCCACCATTGGCGCTTGCGATCCCTCGGCCCCCTTCGTTCCCATCGAGTTGAGCAAAAATTTGCGCGTGGGTTGAGAGGGTTCGCTTTTCAAGTATGACTGAGTAAGGCTCAAACCCCGTTTTTTTAATAACAAGATGAACATTTGACCCTTCAATTTGTGATACTGGAATATTAAGTGGGGTCTCGCCAAGCTTCTTAAGGCGCTTGTCGGCTTGGCTGTAGACTTCCGCACCCTGTGGTTGCGAATCCACTTGAACCGTCATACTGCTACAGCCGTAGATCAGTATTGGGATGAAAATAATAATTAGGCGAATCCTTGCCATAACTGGTACTCTCCCTGTTTCTCAATGGACATATCGGAATGATACAGAAAAATTAAACTGGACCTAGACCTAAAAAATTGTAGCCAAGTATCCAGGGACTACTTTGGTCTTACTTGAATAGGTTTTCTAGGTCTTTTTGTGTCATAGGTCGGTAATCTCCAGGCTTAAGACCCGCTAACTTGAGACTGCCAATTGAGACCCGCTTGAGTTTAACAACGCTAAAGCCAATCTTTTCAAACATCTTTTTCACTTGTCGGTTTTTGCCCTCAGTGATCGTGATTTCAATCCAAGCTTTTTTGTCAGAGCCTCGACTGCTCAGCTTTTTGACTTTCAATGCCTTCACTTTACCGCCCACAATAGAAACACCTTTAGTCAGCTTTTGTAGTTTTTCGTCATTTGGGATGCCATCAAGTTTGGCATGATAGGTCTTTGGCACTTTTGATGAAGGATGAGCAATTTCATTGGCAAAATCACCATCGTTTGTCATGAGCAGTAAGCCTTCCGTGTCCCAATCTAAACGTCCAACCGGAAAGATTCTCTTTTTTACTTTTTTAAAATAATCCAGGACCACCGGTCGACCTTGCGGATCCGCCGTTGAAGTCACTACATTCTTAGGTTTGTTAAACACAAAGTAAACCAACTGGGGCTTGGCCATGACTAGCTTCCCTTTAACCTTCACTTTGTCTTTATCAGGGTCAATCTTTACGCCGAGCTCATAGACCGTACGTCCATTCACTTGCACTAAGCCCTCATCAATCATTTCATCAGCTTTGCGGCGACTGGCTATCCCGTGATCGGCTAAATACTTATTCAAGCGAATGAGGTTAGTTTGTTCTACTGTTTTGGCCATAGTCCTAGAGTCCGATTTCGTTCTCTAGCTGGTCTATCAGGACTTGGATCATATTGTCATTTGTAAAAATGTTATCCAGAGCGGATTTCCCGCGGTCATAGGCGGCTTGGGCAAAAGATTGGGCTTCGGGGTGGCGCAAGCGAATAAGCTCCACCGCTTTTTCCATAGCATCGATGAGCTCTTGGTAAGTGGGATCCGATTTGCGGTCGATAAAATATTGTTCAATATGCTTCAATGGGTAGAAAATCGCTGGGTATTGATTGATATTTCCATCCAGTTCCAGCTGTTTTTGAAAAACAAAGCCACGCACCACTAATCCTTTGGCACGGGTACCATCACTGTAAAAGCGCGCGGTGGTATTTGGCGCGACTTGGATATGATGGATCACCCCTCGTTTGAGTTCAAAATCGGGCGTGTAATGCAGTTGCAGATCCGTGCATAAAGGTTCAATCTCGCCATTGCGAATGAGCATATTCGCCGTGTTTTGCACAACTTGCAATTCGCCATCGGGTTTTTGGATCACAACTAAAAAGTTCTTATCTTTAGTGAGTATCACTCGTTTACGACAATCACTACTGAAATGCTTATCCACCCACTTTTCAAGAATAGTCACAGTGTCTAAGCTATTCTTGATGGGAACCACTTGCCAGCGATCGGGAAAGCTAAAATCTTTTAAGCTCCAGTTGAGCATGTAGGTTTCGTTATAGTGCTGAAGCATATACTGCAGTTCTTGGCTAAGGGCTGAAGCATGATCCTGCCAGTGTTTAAAGCTTAAGGCTCTTCTGCAAAAATTCTCAATAACCGAAGCCGTGAGCGGCGTGTCTGTATCGCAGTGATGGATCAAATAGTGGTACAAACATAGACGCGTGGCATCTTTGTTGGGCTGGAACTGGAGAATATGTCTTGCAAGATGGGTGGTTGTATTCATAACCTGTTAAAAGAATAGGTGGAATTCCTGGTTCCGTCCACAAAAATGTCTGTATTGAAGGAGACTTGTGAGCCGAAGACTCAATCCTCAGTTATTTGAAGACAAGACCCCGACCTCAGCCGAGGTAGAGATCCCCTATTCTGCGGTGGCCAACCGACGGCTTGAGGAGCAAATGAAGGGCATGAGAAAGTCCATCTCCCACCTAGAAAGCTTGGTGGAGGTGCTGCAGAGCCAGATGGCCCAGTTCATCACTACCAGTGACAAGCGTACCGAGGCCTTTTCGAAAGCCATTTCCGAGCTGGAAAGATCCAGCCATAATCAGGACCTTGAGCTAGCTCGCAAGACCCGCCATCTGCAGGAGCAGCTGGCCGAGCGCCGGTCTGTGGATGCGAAAACCGAAGCTATGGTGGATCGCTTCAACATGAATTTGCAGCAGTTTGAAAACAAGCTAATGACTTTGCAAAAAGTGCTATCGGAAAAAGAGATGACCTTGATGTCCTATCGCCGAGTCATCGAACAAATCGTCGACGAAGTCGAAAAACTTAAAGCGTCCCGTTACTAGGTTTTTTTGTCGCCTGATTCATACGTTCAATGAATTCGGGGGCCTCTTCAAATCCAGTTAAGATGAGGTCATCTCGGATGAGGCCATCTGAGCCGATAAAAATCATGGTGGGCAGACCGTAGACCTTATACTTCACTTGCCAATCTTTGAGTTCCGGAAAAGGGCTGGTCGCATCCACTTTCAACATCACAAACTGTCGGCTTTTGTTGATCACACTTTGATCGCTAAAAGTGAACTGATCCATTTCCACGCAGGAGACGCACCAGTCGGCATAAAAATCAATGATCACGGGCCTTCCCGCGGCTTTGGCTTCAATCACTTTTTGTGGATCGAATTTGATCCATTTGACCCCCGCACTTTCCTCGGCTGGAGCCGAGACGAGATAGGGCTTTGCGAGCGGCCAAACGTAGTAGGCGGAAAGAGCAAACAAGCAGATCGCAAGAATCACCTTTACGCGATTCATCCACATTCCAGAGCGTGGGATTTTATTGGCGAGGTGGCTAAAAGTTCCCAGAATTAAAAACAAAAGGCCGAAACCCATTGCAAAAGTAAAGAGGAGGAGGAAGCCAAGCACACTATCTTGGGATTGGGCAATATATGCCAAGACTCCCACCAGAACGGGACCCACGCAGGGGCTAGCAATCACGCCCGCAAGGAGGCCAGAGACAAAGGCTCCTAGCGGACTCTTTTTTACATTCACGGCGCCGAAGCGATTGCGAATGGAGGCGGGTGCTTGAATTTCAAAAAGACCAAGTAGACTCAGCCCCATGATAAAAAAGACAAGGCTCATACTGATGATGACAGCGGGATGACGAATGAGCGAGCCAAACAACTGCCCAGTTTGTGCGGCGATGACCCCGAGTAAGGCGTAGGTGAGACCAATTCCCACGACGTAGCTAAGGCTCATCACAAAGGACTGCAAGTGGGTCCTTTCTTTTTCCGTGCCCAAAACCGCTAAAGTGATGGGAATAAGCGGATAAACACAAGGTGTAAGAGAGGTCAAAAAGCCAAAAAAGAAAATTAATAAAAAAGCGTAGGATAAGTTGCCCTCAATTTGTTTTTGTATAAAAGAGGAAGAAGTTTTGTCCTCTTCTTTTTTGGCAGCGCCACCAATGTCAGTATTGATTTCTAGTTTTAAAATTCTGGGTGTCAGACAAATTTTATCTGTACAGGCAATGTAAGTTAGATCAGCAAAAACTTCTGTTGCCGGTCCTTCAAACAATTCGTTGAGTTGAAGCTGGGCCTTCAAAGTGGCTTTTCCTCGCACCCCGGTTTTCTTCTTCTTGCTAATCTTGTCTTCAAACTCCACTAAAGGCTCAACAAAAACTTCACCCACTTCGATTCCGGTAGGCTGTGTAATCACCAACTTAAATTTGTCACCATAGGCGGAGAACCCATCTTGCAAGTTCATTTCCACCTGCATTTCCATCCAAGGGTGATCGCTTTCAGGGTTCTGAATTTTAATGAAGCCGTGCCCAGAAAGAGGGTTCAAGTTAGCTAACTCAGCATTGGTGAAGCCGCTACAGAGGAGGAAAATAAGGGGCAAAAGATATAAGCGCAACATGGATCTATCATATACAATCCAGCCCCTGGTTTCAATGAAATGCTTGGAATTATGGGTGGGATGAGATAGGACCATAGCTTATGAAAGACCAATCTGTAATGCCAGTAAACTGGATGGATCATCCTATCGTCGCTATCGATACAGAAACCAGTGGGCAATACCCTTTTCGGGATGACCTCTGTGAAATCGCAGCGGTGAAAACTGTTGGCGGTCAGGTTGTGGACACTTACCAGTCTCTGGTTAAGCCCCGCCATAAAATGAGTGATTTTATCATTAGCATCCATGGCATCACTAATGAGATGGTCAAAGAGGCTCCCAAAATTGATGAAGTCCTACAAGATTTTATTAGCTTCATTGGTGATGGCGTCTGCGTGGGGCATCACTCGCCCTTTGATTTGGGTTTTTTATCCTACGACCTTGAAAAGCAAAAAATTTCACTTCCTGATGCTCCCGTATTTTGTAGCAGCCTGGTGTCTCGCAACGTGATCAAAGGAACCGCTAACCATAAATTGCAAACATTAGTCGAGCATCTTGGGATTGATGGTGGTCAAGCTCACCGAGCTCTTGATGATGCTAAAGCTTGTGCTGAAGTTTTGTTTCATTGTCTGCGCGATAAAGAAGTGAATACATTTGAGGAGGCTTTTTCACTACAAGGAAGTCCTCTTTGGTGGCAGGATTTTTCTATCGCCGGCAAGATGTTGCAGAGTCAGGTATGGAAAACTCTGGTAGAAGCCATCGAGTCCGGTAAAGATCTAGAAATTATCTATAATGGTGGCTCGCAAAAGGGAAAAAAGAGGCAAGTTAAACCTATCTCAGTAGTTATTACACCCAGTGGTGATTTCTTGGTGGCCTCAGATGGTGGTGAAGAGCCCAAACGATTCTATATGCAAAAGTTAATGGAAGCAGAGATGTTGCTCTAACAGCCAATCTGCTCGTTGGTGTCCCTTTGAGCATCATCGGCTAGCCCTTCGGGCAAGATGGGGATGACCTGGCTTTGGTCATTAATTTGTAATTCGGTCCTAATTAACTCGGCAATGTCCTCAAGTTGAAGGAATTCATCACCTTTGCGTAGCTTGAGGGCGTGGGATTTCCCTTGAATATAATCATTGATGAAGCGCTCAAAAGCATAAACGGGTCCAACGATGCGGTGACTTAACTTTTTACCAACCATAAAGAGAAAGGCGGAAAAGGCCATACTAAAAGAAGTAAAGGTCACTAAAAAGGGAATCAAAAATTGGTCGAGAAGCTTTTTATTATTCCCAATAAGATCAATAACCACAAATCGTAAAAAGGTGTAAGAGAAAACTCCGGAGATCAAAGAGAAACCTAGGCCACAGGTAACGAGGATATAGCAGTAGCGTAACTGGAATTTGGGGTCGACCCAAGCGTCTTTGCGAAGATTATCTTTGGGCCAAAGTTTTTCACGGTCGCGAAGCATAGCGTAGCCCATGGTGAAATACCCTAACCACTGTAAGGCGTCTGCAACATTGAAAACTCCTGTTGCCATTTTTTCGTTGCCGATGATTAAGAAATCAACAACATGGCCCCAGACAATTCGATCGATCACATTGCCAAGAATGCCGCCGATTAAAATAGACATTCCCACCCGTAGAGTCATTGAGCGAGTCGGTAGTAAGTACTGAAAAATAATAAAAGAGAAAAATAAAAAAGCGCCACCCGTTGATAAAGATACAATTCTGAGCACGGGGGGAAGCTCAGAAAATAAACCCAGCATTGCCCCCTTGTTGTAATGAAGGCTCAGGTGAAATATTTCCCAGTGCCATCGAGGGCTAAACTCTAAAATCACATATTTAGATATTTGATCTGCAGCAATCACACCGAATAGGGAGGTAAGTACCCAAAACCAATCTCGCTTCTTCATACCTTTATTTTAATGGTCGAAGTTCAAACCGACAACTGTCTGATTGCGGCCTCGTCTTTTAGCTTGATAGAGGGATTGGTCAGCACTAATGATGAGTTCATCCACAGAGTCAGCGTGTTGCGGATAAGAAGCAATTCCCAGACTTATGCTCAGGGGATAGTTATTAAAAGAGCAGTTGAGAACATGATTTCTCATTCTTTCGGCCACCATCAAAGCCTCTTCAGAGGTCGTGTTTGGGAGAATCACTGCAAACTCTTCGCCCCCGTATCTGGATATAGAATCGCCTTCGGGGCAATTGTTTTTGAGTTCTTCAGCCACTTGGGCAAGGAGTTTATCTCCCTCAGGATGGCCAAAACGATCATTGAATTTTTTGAAATGATCAATATCGATCATGATTAATGAAAGGGCCCTTTTTTTGTCTTTATGCCTATCAAACTCAATACGAATTCTTTCTTGAAAAAAACGATGATTAGTCAATTGAGTGACGGGGTCCGTAATTGCTAGCTTCTGCAAGCGTTGGGACTCCATTAAGCTTTTGTGAAACTTATAAGCCTCAACCACTTGAATCAAAAGTTGATCGTTTTCCCAGGGCTTCATAATGAACTTATGAACTTTCGCTGTATTAATAGCATCTTCCATACTCTTTAAATCAATTTGTCCACTGAGAAGGACTCGGCCACAGCTAGGCACCGCCTTTTCTACTTTGGACAAAAATTCAACACCATTTTCCGTGCCTAGGATATGGTCGCTAATAACAACAGAGATATCGGGGTTTTGTTCAAGGATTGCAAAGGCATCAATTGTGTCCGTGGCTAAGAGAACTTCAAAGCGGCGGCGCAAGGTTCGCTCAAGAGATTCTAGAATTCCTAGCTCGTCGTCAACACATAGAATTTTAGGTAAATTATTTTCCATCATCTTCTTTGTATGCTGTTGCTAAAGAGCGAAAGTCACCACTTACTGGTAGACTATAATTTTTGACTCTTTTGTGCACAATGGCAACTTGTTTTTCATACCATAGAGGGTCTGTTGGTAAATCTTTATAGGCGATTTCCTGGATTTTCTTATAAAGCTTCTTTCTTTTTTCAAAATTAGACTCTCGGTAAGCGGCCTCGACGAGTTGGTCAAACTGAGGATTGGAATAATAGCCCCGATTTCTTCCCGGAGGGGTCATTTTACTATGGAGAGAGATTCGGTAAATGTCTGGATCCTGGACTCCCACCCATTTCATAATGGCCATTTGAAACTTTCCAGTTCGTACATCTTCATAGTAGGTACCCCATTCATAGCTCTGTTGCTCAAGAGAAAGCCCTGCTTTCCTCAATTGATGAGCGATGATTTTGCCGTGCTCGATGGCTTCCATTTGGTTTGAAGTTTTTAAAACGACTTTTGCACTCCGAAGTTTAGAAAATACCTCTGAAATCTCTGTGCTCGTCATGTTTTCACTACGCAAGTTGTGGTCAAAAAACGGACTGACTGGGCTAATGATCGAAGTGGCTGGGTCAGCGAGTTCCTCAAGGGAATACTTAATAATATCGCGACGGTGGATGGCGCTATGAATGGCTCTGCGAACTTTGACATCTTTGAAGATAGGGTCTTTTAAATTAAATAAAAGGTAGGTCGTCGATAGCCCAGGTTCAATGATCACATCAAATTGATCGGACCTTTTAAAAACCTTCACTTTTGAGTAAGGAATATCGCCCTGGACGATATCAATCTGTCCCTTATAAACTTTTTGGAAACGGGTATTTGAGTCCTTAATGATTTTAAAAAGTATATTTTTGCTCTGAGACTTGCTGCCAAAATAATTTTCATAGCGAGTCAGGTAAATGTTGTTAGGTTCTTGCTTAGAGAAACGAAAAACTCCAGTGCCAATGGGGGCTTTATAAAAATCTTTTCCTGCCGCTTCGGTGATTTTTTTAGAGAGGAGCTTTACGACAGATAAATCCTTTAAAAAAGGTGCCGCAAATTCTTTAAGATAGAGCCTGACAAAGTACTTGCCTTCGCCATACTCGGCTTCCACCCGATCAATGACAGAAAGAATGGGAGCAAATGGAGATGATGGCTTTTGATATTCAGAAAATGAATACAAGATATCATCTTTAGTCAACGGATCCCCATTATGAAAAGCCAAGCCTGGGCGAAGCTGAAAGGTATACACCCGTTGATCGTAGGACCAGGACTCAGCCGCATCGGCTATCGGCTCGAGGTTAGGGCCACTTTTGACAAGTGACGAAAAGATGAGGCTGCCTATGCGCTGTCCGTTTGCATCTGTGGCGTAACGGGGGTCTAGGGTTTTTGGCAGTGAAGCTAGACCCACGACCAGAGTGTCCGCTGGTGGGGGTTGATGCCACTTGCAGTGAGAGGTGAGGAGGAGGGCTGCAATGCAAAATACGCGTAGAATTGAAGACGCCATCTCAAACATCTTACAGAGTGCATTGTGGGCTGTCTAAACCTTTTTATCGGTGTATCTTAGGTCAATGAGACAAATCCTACCTATTATTTTATTGTTATTCGCGGTCCCCGGAAAAAGCGCCACCTTCAAGCAGCAGGCTGATGAAGTGGTCTCCAAAGTCATTGCCGAAAGCGGCATTGATAAGAAGCACTTTGGTATTTGGGTGATGCAAAAAGATGAAGCTTCCATCCTCAATGGGGATCAACTCTTTGTACCTGCTTCCTTATCGAAAATGCCCACAGCCCTCGCCTTTTTAAATCACTTTAAGATGGATCAATACTTCAATACCTGGGTATACAAAACAGGAAAGATTGAGGATGGTGTCCTAAAGGGCGATTTGTACTTAAAGGGCGGCGGCGACCCTAGTTTTGT
Source organism: Bdellovibrionales bacterium (assembly GCA_020435205.1). GTDB lineage: Bacteria > Bdellovibrionota > Bdellovibrionia > Bdellovibrionales > JAGQZY01 > JAGQZY01. The sequence continues at coordinate 55,708 of JAGQZY010000003.1, forward strand.
TAATGAATCCATGTGGATGATGATCAATAAGCTCAAACGCTCGGACATAAAAAAAATTGAGGGCCAACTGTATGTCGATGAAAGCTATTTTGATAACGATTACTACTCAGAGGGCCGCCAAAAGCGCAGAGTGGATCGAGCTTATGATGCTCCTGTCGGAGCTCTTTCCTTCAACTGGAATACAATATCAATTTATGTTCGGCCGGGATTGCGTGCTGGGCAGGCGGCGAGAGTTTACTTAGACCCTCCTGTCCCTTTTGTGAAGGTAGTCAACTCTGCTAAGACTGGATCTGACTTAAAAAGCTCCTTAAAAGTTGAGCGCACCAGCAAAAATGGTGAAATGCAAATTCGCGTGACGGGGACGATTTCACAAAAAGAGGAAGAAAAGGCATTCTATAAAAGTATTGAAAACCCAGCTCTTTGGACTGGAATGAATTTTAAGTATTTCCTTAATGAGTTTGGTATTGAATACAAAGGCGACATTAAAAAAGCTGTTGCCCCCAAGGAAGCCGATGTTCTTGTCGAGTACAAGAGTTGGGATATGGGGCGCATTGTGAAAGCCATGTCTAAGTTTTCCAACAATTTTGTCGCTGAGATGCTCACCAAACACTTAGGTAAAAAGGAAGGAATTCCAGCGAGTATTGATGACGGATTGGATGAAATTAATAAATTCCTTGCTCAAAAAGGTTGGAAGGCTAAAGAATTTAGCTTCGTCAATCCTTCGGGGTTTACCCACAATAATAAGATACGAGCCAGTCAACTGGGTGAGCTTCTCTATCACTCTCTTGAAGATTTTAATTTTTCCCCAGAGTTTTTGGCAGCCCTTCCCATCAGTGGAACAGACGGGACTTTAAAAAAGCGGATGACTCAAGTCATGAAAGGCCGAGTGCGGGCCAAGACGGGCTATTTAACGGGAGTGGTGAGCTTGGGGGGGTACTTACAATCGCGCACCGGCAATCGCCCGATCACCTTTGTCTTCTTTTATAATGGGCCTTACAAGCACGACTGGGAAGTGCGCGCCCTGTTTGATAAAATCCTCTGGCGTCTATACCAGAAGTCTTAGTTGAAATCCTGTGCCTGAGCCACGTAGGGGAGGTTGCGGTAATAGCCCTGGTAGTCTAGGCCGTAACCAACCACAAAGCGGTTGTCGATTTCAAAACCAACATGGTCAATGGTGCAATCGGTTTTTAAGGCCGCAGGTTTCAGGAGTAAAGAGGTGGTCACCAGTTGTTTTGGCATACGCGCCATGATCATTTTTTTTAAAAAATTCATAGTAAGGCCTGTGTCGACGATGTCTTCAATCAACACAACGTTTTTTCCTTCCAGCGGAGTGGTGAGATCTAACGTGACTTTCACTTCACCCGAAGATTGGGTTTGGCCGTTGTAGCTAGAAACTCCGATAAACTCGCACTGAATGTCCAGGTCGATCGCGCGAACCAGATCTGCGTAATACATGAAAGAACCCTTAAGAATACAAATCGCCGTCACTTCTTCACCGGAAAACTGATCAGTGATTTTTTGACCGATTTCTTGAATCTTAGCTGTGACCTTTTCTTCGGAGATCAATTCAGACAAATTCAATGGCATCATGACAGGGCTCCTTTCCATGGGAATTCAGGCAGCCTACCACAAGTTTTTTGAAAATTACACGAAGGAATTGTTAATTAACTCGCCGACGCCACCCGCACCCGGGACGATGTATTGCTGCTCATTCAGGCCCTTTTCTTGGTCCCAAAGGCTTCCTGGCGGTTGTTTTAAGGCTTCACTGGTCGAAAAACCTCGATCAAGGCGAGCGGCATAGACCTGGATGTCAGGATGAGTTTCGCAGACTTTGCGTATAAACTCTGGGGTGATAATCAAATGCACCGAGATAAAGCGCTTGGCTGTCCCTTCCACCTTTTTTTTGTAGTGGTTTACCACTTCACAAAGGGAGTTGCCGGTCGCCCCCATGGGGTCGGGCAGAAACACTAAGGCATTCTCAATGTCGCCACCAATTTTTGAACTGGATAAACTGGTGTGAGTCACCTGATCCCTTTCGTCAGTCACTCGAGAGGCAAAAACATGGTCCTGGCGAACGCCGATAGGGTTGGTGAAGTGATTGATCATGTCAAAAATCACTTGGCTAGGAACCATCCCGGCTCTAGCCACGTCCACACAAACAGCTTTCTGTTGATCGTCAAAAACCTTGCCTTTGTATTTTTGCTCGGGATGCATGGCGGTCATGCGAGTGGCGCATTCAGTTTCGATCATAGGCCATTCATTGTTAAGCACCTGAATTAAAAGTTCACGATAAGCCTGAGAAAGCAAAGAGTTAAAATGGGGTTGAATGGTTTTGGCTTGGGAGATCTTAGTCAGTAAGGTGTTGAGATAACCATTGTTTAAAATATGAATGTTCTTTGGATAATTGTGTTCAACTTCACTGAGTTGGAAAGCCATGATCCCCTCCTGGACAAAGAAGATCTAACCCTATTTGAGTTCAAGCACAAGCACCAGGTCGCTAAAGTCCTCACTGAAGGCCTCACTATTGAGAGCGGCCAAGGAGCTGCTACTGTCAAAAAAGGCCCTTTCTTCTTCGCTAAATCCCTGGTCTTTGGCGACAAAGCGGCTGACCATCAGATAGCTTTTGCGCGGAACGCTGATCTCTAGGCTGATGGGGTCAGTGGGATCTCCACCAATTTTCAGCTCATTCCAAATTCTAAGTTCAATAGTGAAACTATTGGGGTCATTGTTATTGTAGACCATGACTTCAAAATAAAATCCTAAGTTTTGCCCAGTGTCGGGGTTTCGTTCCCCACTAAACAATAGTTTTGGCTTATTAAACTGGAAGGATTTACTCATGCTATCCACCGAAGTCCAAGATCTTCCGCCGCTTTTCAAAAGCTTTTTGAAATCGTTTTTGTCAATGGTGGCGACACCATCGTCCACCCGTTGGCCATTGGCAAATGCCGCCTCGATTTGGTCGCGACGAACTAAAAAAAGCTTGGCGCGCACACTTTGTTCGAGAGTGGCTTGAGTTTCTTTTTCGTTGGCTCCATTCGCTTTTGCGGCTTCTGGTTTAGGAGGTGGCGCAAAGCTTTGTGTTTGCGCTTCCGTAGGTTGTTGAGCGGCTCTGGCTTTTACTTGGCGCGGACTGGGTTCTGCGGAACGTTGTCGTTGCGGGCGGGGGCTGGCTGTGGGCAGTTCATTCCAGCGCGGATCTTTGCTTTGTTTTTGACTGTTGAAATTATCCCAAAGCACAACACCGAGAATCACAACAAAGAGAACGCCCAATTGAAACATCCAATTGAAAACGATTTTTTTCCAAGCTGGTTTTTTAGGTGGCACCCAAGTTTCCATGTTGACGCCACAGTTAGCGCAGTACTGGTCCTTGGGTTGCAGGAAATTACATTTTGGGCAGTTAACCATCATGATGTTAGACCTGGTTGATCAGACTCAAGTCTAACATAGCGAGACTGAGACCTGGCCCCTTTTCTCGAAAATTTGACGCAATGAGGCAAATGGAATAAAGTGGAGAAAAGTGGGGAAAAGTGGAACCAAAGTGGTTCGAAGTGGAGATCCCCCGCAAACCTAGGATGGGTGAGTGGAACAAGAACTAAGAGGGCGCTTTCAGATAAAGCTCGATGGCAAAGGACGATTGGGTCTGCCGTCTGCTCTTCATCAAGGTTCCGAGAACTCGTCTTTCGTCATAACCAATAGCCAATACCAGGGAAGTCGTTGTCTGGACGTTTATCGTGCCGACGAATGGGAAGCTCTCGAAGCTCGCATTGCGCAGATGTCATCTCTAAAAAGAGAGGTCCAGGCCTTTCAACGTTTTTATATCGCTGGTGGGCAAGCCGTGAATGGAGATTCTCAAGGCCGTTTACTTATTCCCAAGAGCTTACGCGAGTACGCAGGACTCGAAGACCAAATCGTCCTTGTTGGAATGGGCAAGAAACTGGAAATCTGGAATCTCACTGAATGGCAGAAGATATTTGACAACTTGGCAACACAGTTTGAAGACACCCTCAACGTGATTGCTAGCCTCGATATGGGAGCCGGACATGCATAGTCAAAATCATTATCCCGTTATGTTGAATGAAGTTATGGATATGTTTGCGCAAGCAGACATTGAAAACCCAAGTCACAATTATCTCGATGGAACTTTTGGCCGAGGCGGGCATGCGCGTGCTTTGATCGATCGTTTCCCTGAGTTGAGTCTTTATGCCTTGGACAAAGACAAAGAGGCCATTGAGCATGGAAAAGAACAATTTGCTCAGCGGGCAAAAAATAAAAAGTTTTTTATAGAACAAGCCAGTTTCGCAAGTCTCGATAAAGTAATCGAAGATAAACACTGGCCAGCAAAGTATGACATGATCCTCTTGGACCTTGGTGTCAGCTCCCCCCAGCTTGACCAAGGGTCCAGAGGATTCAGTTTTTATCATCAAGGTCCTCTTGATATGCGCATGGATCAAAGAGCTCCCCTTACTGCCGAAGAAATTATTAATTATTGGAGTGAAGAAGAGTTGGTAGATATTTTTCGCGATTATGGTGAAGTGTTCCGCCCATATAATGTGGTGAAGTCCATCATTCGCGAGCGAAAAAAGGGATCCATCTCTTCAACGTCTGATCTTTCTGGTCTTATTGAAAGATCCGTCGGTTGGAAAAAGAAGGGCAAGCACCCCGCGACTCAGTACTTCATGGCCTTACGTCTGGTTGTGAATCGTGAGCTCGAGGATTTAAAAGAGGGTTTACAAGCATTGATGAAGCGCTTGGTTCCTGGTGGTCGTTTGGTGGTTATCACTTTCCATTCCCTGGAAGATCGTATTGTGAAGCAGGTATTTAAAACCTCTGAGTATGGAAAGCCAGTCAACAAGAAGGTGATTAAGCCTACCCGCGAGGAAGAGCTTGAAAATAAGCGTTCGCGGAGCGCGAAACTTCGCGCCTTTGAAAGAATTATTGAACAGTCTTTAAAGCAAGAATTTGATAAACGACATGGAGGTCGTCATGAGTAAAAAGCAAGTCAAAACCCTAAAACCCTTTCTTAGTATTGTTATTTTGATGAGTTTTTTGTTTGTCTTTGCCTTCATCAAGATGGAAAATCGTCGTATGGGTTACAGTTTTTTGAAGTTAGCTAAAAAAGAAAAGCAACTGCGTAACCTCAAGCGGGACAAGCGTGTAAAATTGGCGCAAATGATGGACCCAGATCGGGTTCGCGTTTTAGCCACTCGACGTCTCCCGATGAAAAAAGCAAGCGACGGCCAAATAATACAAATGACCGGGGATGGAATTGCCGTCATCCAGTAGGTGATGAAGAACCATAGAATTATAATTGTCTTTTTTTTCATAGTTGGGTTGTGGGGGGCGATGCTTGTACGCGGAGCCTACCTACAACTTTTGCCCAATCCCAAGCTCGAAAAAATCAAAACTCGCCAGTTTAGTAAAATTGTTCAGCTCTCATCCCGTCGCGGTGATATTCTTGATCGTAGTGGCCAAGAGATGGCCATCTCTGTCACGACCTATTCTCTGTTTGCTGACCCAAAAATTATTAAAGATCCTTACTCCACCGCAAAAAGACTCTCACGTTTTTTTGATATTCCTTTTAAAAGTATATATAGCAAAATCAAAAATAAAAAGCGGCGCTTCGTCTGGATTCAGCGCCGCCTTGATGAAAAAACCTATAAAAAAATTCAAAAGTGGGATATTCGTGGTCTGGCTTTCAAAGAAGAGTTTTCCCGCGTTTATCCCCATACCCAACTGGCCGCTCATACTTTGGGTTTTGTTGGCAATGAACAGCAGGGCTTGAGTGGACTTGAGCGCGAGTACCAATCGGTATTGAGTGGTGACGGAAAACGCATTCATGTACAGCGGGATGCGCGCGGACGGCCGTTGGTTGAAGATGGTCACATTTTTGCGCAAACACCCGAAGGCTCGGATATCTATTTAACTATCGATAAAGAACTCCAGTTTTGGGTAGAAAAGGAGCTGAGACAGGCTGTTGAAAAACATCAAGCCAAGGCCGCTTGGGCTGTTGTTTTAAATCCGGAAAATTCTGAGATTCTGTCAATGGCTTCCTATCCCGTCTTTGACGCCAACAAAGGCGCCAGGTCCAAGGGATCAAAAATGCGCAACAAAGTCATCCACGATGTTTACGAAGTGGGCAGTGTGATGAAGGCTTTTACTATTGCTGGAGCTCTTAAACACAATGTGGTCGAACCCAATACAAAAATTAATACTGAAAATGGTGTTTTCCGCATCGGCAAAAGAAAGATAACCGAGGCGGATAGCAAGCACAATTTTAAAGAACTGACCGTCAGCGAAGTTTTATCTTATTCCTCTAATGTGGGGACCTCAAAAATCGCTCTGCTGATGACGGACTCCGTTCTTTATCAAACTTTGCAAGAGTTTGGTTTTACCGAAAAGACGGGCGTTGATCTCAGTGGTGAGGGTAAAGGTCTTTTATCCAAACCCCCTTGGCGTGATCATTTGACGGCTAATATTTCCTTTGGTCAGGGTGTTGCGGTGACAGCTTTACAGCTGGCCAATGCTTATGCCGCAATTGCCAACGGGGGAGTCCTTCATCAACCGTATTTAATTAAAGAGATTCGTGACATTGATAAGGGTGAAGTGATCAGAACGGAAAAAAAGGCAATTCGTCGCGTTCTTAGCGAGGGCAATGCTAAACTCATGAAGATGATGCTTTCTCAGGTGGTGGCAGAAGGTGGTTCTGGCTACACAGCTCGAATTGACGGCTTTCCTGTAGCTGGTAAAACCGGAACCGCGCAAAGAGTGAACCCTGACGGCAGAGGTTACTTAAAGGGCGCTTATATATCTAATTTTGTCGGTTTTGTTCCAGCTAATGATCCCCAATATGTCATTTATGTGGCGATCGACACCCCTAAAAATGGATATTACGCCACCACCGTGGCAGCCCCTGTCTTTCGCAATATTGCTCACTTTGCTCTACGCAAACAAGGCGCGACTCCTGTCTATATGAGTGATGGCAATATTATCAAATCCAGTCGTGAGACTGCAGAACCTAAAGATATCGCTGTAAAAAAAGTGAACTTGAATACTTGGAAGGCAGTAGCTGAACCTCTGCAAAAAGTTCCTAGCTTAAAAGGCCTTACCCTTAGTGAAGTGTTGCGAACCTTACATGGCCAAGATGTGGATTTGCATATTCAGGGGCGTGGTAAGGTGGCAAAAAGTCAGCCGGGAGCTGGGGAGCTTTTAGGCAAAAATCGCAAGCTCAAGCTTCGTCTCAGCGAATAACCAATCATGAAATTTACTTATACACACCATAGCGATCTTTTATGATGATCTCGCAACCCCTTATTATTACTTGCTTGTAAAAGATTCTGAAAGCCCCCTCCAATTTATTCCCTTGACCAAGGTCCGTGTTTTTTGGTTATTTATCGCCTGCGCGTGAAACAAAGCGTCAACATATTGGGGGGTCAATTGTTTAAAGCAGTAAAGCGTTTATCGCTTGTCTTTTTTATCGCATCCTATGTTTTGTCATGTACCGAAGCGCCTCAGAAGCCTCCGGGATCTAACGAGGTTCCACCGTCTCCAGAAGTGAAGCTTCAAAGCTACAAGTCATACACTTACTTCCAGGAGAAACTCAAAACTGATCCAGACGTGTTCTCTCGTCCTGGGGAGTTGACTGGGGTGGGTTCTGCTGAGCAAGAAAAGCTCAAGCAAGAAAACCTACGCAAGCCCATCGTTTATGGTGTAGGTGCTGCCGGTATTACTATGGATACCACTTTTGCGGACTCTGCAACTTTACTTACGCCTCCCTGGCGTGGCCCTTTTGATAACGGTCTGACATTTTACAACGAGCAAGTTGTCGTGTTCTGGAAGGATGAGGGCGATCGTAAGCCACAAATGATCATTCCATTAAAAGGTTACCTTGGAACCATGGAAGCCGGTAAGTTTGGTGCCCTTGATTTCCAAACTAAGTTTTTATCTTACAAGGGTGACCAGCCTGAAGAGGGTGCGGCCCGTTTGATTCGCGAACTTTATCTCGAACTTGAGCAAGTGTCTGATACTTCTTATAACTGCCTTGAAACCAGCCGCTGTCGTTTGATTTATGGTACAGCCAACCAGGCCAATATGGTGCTAGTGTTGCCTGGAGCGGTTTTCTTGCTAGCTAAGGAGGAGTTTCAACTCGCCGAAATCCGCATCATTCGTGACGTGGATCCCGGCATGCTCGCCAACAACATTGATTTGTTGAGTGGTGAAGTGTTGGTTCCTGGTGAGCTTCCTTTTCAGTTGGGGCAATCCTATGAAACTGTATTTGGCCGCATCAATGCGAGCCCAGTGAAGTCCACCCCTGAAGTTTACGTACGCACCGATTTCATCGGGTATTCTTGGAATGGTTTTTGGTATTCATTTCATAGAACAAATTATGAAAACAATGTGGTGAAAGCTGAGCCAAGTGACATCACAAAGGTTCTTGAGCTGGGCACAGAGTTCCCCGCTTACCTAACTATCGGTGGTCAGCGCATCCTTATGACCCAAGGCGAGGGAACGGTTTCATTTAAACTAGAAATTAATCCTGATCCCAACACAGCTGATATTGATAATCTTCCCATCAGTGCGACAGAAATTGAGAGTAAGTTGAAAATGAACACTCCAGTGTTTCAACAAAACTCTATGGCTTTCGTTGAAAACTTCACGGCGTTCCTCGAGAATCATCTCAAATCTAACTTTGATGTGGTTCAAAACCGCGTGACTGGCTTCCAAAATGAAGCCAAGGCCCACAAAGAAATCACGGCTGTGATCACTGCCTTCAATAAAAATAGCCTCACTGGCGTAGGAATTATTTTCCAAGTGAACGAAGAGCAAGAAAAAATGGGTTTCCTCAATGTTTCCTTGATTAACAACGAGGTTGAGCCCTTCAATCAACTCACTCTTCCGGCCTCTTTAGGTAATGTTGAGCGAGTCGCTGTTGAGCAGCCTGTGCTGAACAAATTTACAGGCCAGCCTGTGATTGATCCTGCGACTGGTCAAGCTGTGACCGAGATGAAAAAGTCCCCAGTGTTCACTGAACTTGCTGGTGTGGAACTGAACAGTCTTATCCGTTTGACTGAAATCGATGCCCTTGGCCGTAAAGAAGCCACGGCAGAGTACTTGAATCCTGATGGTAGCTCAGTGGGAGCAGGCATTAAAGCTCGCGTTCCTTATGAAGAGCAAAGCGTATTTGAAGTTCCTGAAGACAATCGCCCTCGTTCTCGTGACCAAGGTTTTATCACCGTGGGCCTACGAGGCACAGTGCTTGGCTTGACTGTGATTGGCCAGGATAGCCAAGGCACTCTCGCTCGTGTGGTGAGCGTGAGCACAAACAATGTCTATGGAACTGTAACTGACCTTTGTGGCCTCGGCAGCGACCTGGAGCTGAAGTTGGCCATGAAATCCAGCGATGTCTTAAATGATATTATCAAAGCTATCGATTCTAAAAAAGTTTTGGACAAGAAATATAGCTGTGACTACTTCAAAGTAATGAATAATGGTGCCTTGGGCCTTATCAAAGAAATTTACTTCCCAAGCCAACGTTTGAAATTGCAGTTTAGCAACAAAACCTTAGCTGCAGTGACGATTTACCTACCACTCAATGAGGTTGACACTACCATCCCGGGGGGGAACCAATGATGAAGAGACTATTAATCGCTCTAGCGGCTTTGAGTTTATTTGCTGGTTGCGCCAAAAACCGCGACGTCGAACTCGTGCGTGATGGTGACAAGCAAAACGTATTACCCAAGACTGCCTTTATTGGTGCCAACGAAGATGGATCTCGTGGGATTTGGTTAACCAAAATGACAATCATCGACACATCGGACGCCCCTGCCGGGACACTGTTCATTGGCTATCAATCCGATGTTCAAGCTGGGTATTTTGATTTTACGGAAGGTCAGCTTCAGTTCCGTTCACTCATGGGACAACTCAAGGGTGAGGAAAGTCAAAATATTAAAAACAATGTTCTTATGAACTGGAACATCGAGCACATTGACTACACTCTGGATGAATCTGATGGTTTGACCACTAACAAAGAGATTGAAGACAATTTTAAAGTTTGGAACCAGCGCCGCTCCTTTCGCATTAAGTGGGGCGAGCAAAAAGAGATTGCTAACCAAACCAACATTTTCCCGATTTCTTCTTTCTCAGTTTTTGAGTGCTGGTCTCCAGTAAACATTCGTCGTGTTGATAAGACCATGAAGATCGAAAAAGACCATATTGGTTTTGATGTTGAAGTGGTTTACCAGCGCCATCCAGCTTGTGGTGACAGTCCTCAATGGGCGCAAAGTGATTTCAACTTTACCGCGACCTACAAGTACTCTTTCCGCAAACTTCCTGAGACGGACTATCAGCCTAAGGCTTATACCAACGAACAAGATCCAGCTCGTTATAAGTACGGACACTTTCAAACTGTTCGCAAGGTCATCAATCCAGCTAATGGCCGTCCTCACAACATCTTTATGGAAAACCGTTGGTCAGAAAAGACCCAC